>NZ_CP085871.1:0-372500 GCF_020810675.1 Pasteurella canis | reverse complement strand
CCTCTCGTAATTTGCTCTTGTTCTAAATGCCATAATCCAAACTCACGTATACCTGGAGAATCAATTAAATTTCCTCCCTGAGGCAAATGATATAAACGAGAAGATGTTGTAGTATGTTGTCCAAGTCCTGAGTTTTCACTAATGCCTCCAATCTGTGCGTTAACATCAGGCAAAATATGATTAATCAAACTTGATTTTCCTACACCAGATTGTCCAACAAAAATAGATGTACCTTCAGATAAAAGAGCGGTGAGTTTTTCCATATTCTCACCTGATTGTGCTG
Organism: Pasteurella canis; assembly: GCF_020810675.1. Taxonomy (GTDB): domain Bacteria; phylum Pseudomonadota; class Gammaproteobacteria; order Enterobacterales; family Pasteurellaceae; genus Pasteurella; species Pasteurella canis. The sequence goes on along the minus strand of NZ_CP085871.1, from coordinate 372,217 downwards.
ACAAGATTATCGTTTGATAGCCAATTTTCTGATAAATTTTCAATTGTTCTTCCACTTGTTGGTATTCTGATTCTGTCAACAAATCTGACTTATTCACAATAATTACAGCTGGAATATTCGCAGTTTCACAGATCACTAAATAACGATCGATAATATTTAATGATAATGTAGGTAACACCGCGGAAACAATGATGATACGATCAATATTCGCCGCAATTACTTTTAAACCATCATAGTAATCAGGACGTGATATTTCATTTTGGCGTGGTTTAATTGCTTCAATAACTCCGCTAATCCCTTGTAATTGTTCATTTCCTTTTCGCCAGACAACCCTATCACCCACAACAACATTAGATAAAGTACGACGTAAATTACAACGAAATACTTCACCATGAGTATCTTCAACATCAGCATGAATCGAATAACGAGTGACAATTACCCCATCTTGTGACTCACTTAACATATCATCTTGCCACTCAACCACTTGCTTTTCTTTACGTTGATGGCGATGTAAGGCTTTTATATTGTTTGATTGAATGCGACGTTTTTGATTCTGCGTTAATTTACGTTTACTCAATGGCTTATCCTTTAAAGTGCGGTCGTTTTTTTACAAGTTTTCCGCTAAAATACAGAAAAAGTATTTTCATAGGATAACATTATGCAATTAGATAAACAAAATCTCATTTGGATTGATTTAGAAATGACAGGCTTAGATCCTGAAAAAGAACGTATTATCGAAATAGCGACAATTGTAACAGATAAGGAGCTAAATATTTTAGCTGAAGGTCCTGTTTTAGCCATCCACCAATCTGATGAATTACTCAGTAAAATGAGTGAATGGTGCATAAAAACACATACAGCAAATGGTTTAGTTGAACGTGTTAAAAACAGCCAGTTTACTGAACGTGCAGCGGAGTTACAAACTATTGACTTTCTAAAAAAATGGGTTCCGAAAGGCGCTTCACCTATTTGTGGTAATAGCGTTTCTCAAGACAAACGTTTTTTATTTAAGTATATGCCTGAACTTGCAGAATATTTTCATTACCGTCATTTAGATGTCAGCACGCTAAAAGAGCTTGCTTCCCGCTGGAAACCCGAAATACTCAAAACATTTCAAAAGAAAAATACTCATCTTGCTTTAGATGATATTCGAGAATCGATTGCTGAATTGGCCTACTATCGAGAACATTTCATTAAGTTAGAAGAAAAATGATCTTTAAATATCACCTAACAAGTACCCTAGTACAACAATAGTTGATAAAACATTATTGCAGTCGTTTGTTATCAAACAATCCTTCTGGAATCATACGGAAATTGTGCGAAGATAACATTGCAATACAAACTATCACTACAGATATTGAACTGAAGATAAACATATCAAATAAAATATAGCGACACGATAATAATGTCCTATTTTTTTATTACCTCGTTGAATATCTAAGCAAACCGACTTTTTTCTGCATTTTACACTTGCGCCCTCAAAAATTTTTCGTATAATACCGCCCTATCACTGTTAAGCAGTTTTGATAATGTGATGCGGGAATAGCTCAGTTGGTAGAGCACGACCTTGCCAAGGTCGGGGTCGCGAGTTCGAGCCTCGTTTCCCGCTCCAATTACAATATTTTACTCTTCAATGCGGGAATAGCTCAGTTGGTAGAGCACGACCTTGCCAAGGTCGGGGTCGCGAGTTCGAGCCTCGTTTCCCGCTCCAAAATTATATTATTTCTTAAAAATAAACTTTATTCCTTATTATTCTTTTACTTGTATTTTTATTAAAGAAAATACGCTTTTAGTCTATGTTATCCAATAAAAGTGCGGTACAATTTTGGGCTATTTTGAAATGTAATTTAATAGTAAAAAAGCATAAATCTATGACTAAAGTATCTTGCTATACCCAGTATATCCGCGATGAAAATGCAATGTGTCAATTTGGCGCCCAACTTGTCAATGCAATTCATGAGCTTGATATACCAAAAGCAATCACTATCTACTTAAATGGCGATTTAGGTGCAGGTAAGACGACGTTAAGTCGCGGAATTATTCAAGCACTAGGCCATCGCGGTAATGTAAAAAGTCCAACTTATACTTTAGTTGAAGAATATCATTTACCCACTAAAACTGTTTATCATTTTGATTTATATCGTTTAAGTGATCCTGAAGAGCTCGAGTTTATGGGGATTCGTGATTATTTTAATAATAATTGCTTGTGTTTAATCGAATGGGCCGAAAAAGGTCAAGGTTTGCTTGCAGAAGCTGATTTATTAATCAATATTATCTATGTAGAGAGTGCTCGTAATATTGAATTAGTGGCAAACACCATAGTCGGTGAACAAATTATTGGCAAATTAACACAATAACACTGTAATACGATGAGAAAGCATAATTTTATTTCATTTTTCTTAGTTATTTTCTTTTTTATTTCAATACCATCATTTGCTAATAATGTGTGGATTATTGCAATTGATCCTGGTCACGGAGGAACCGATCCTGGTGCCATTAGCCGTAATTTAAAAATGTATGAAAAAAATGTGACGTTATCTATTGCGAGAGAATTAAAAATATTACTTGATAAAGATCCAAATTTCCGTGGTGTATTAACTCGAACTGGTGACTATTTTATTTCTGTTCCCAAACGATCTGAAATTGCGCGTAAACATAAAGCGAATTTACTCATCTCTATCCATGCAGACTCTAATTTATCCCCTAATTTACGGGGAGCCTCTGTATGGGTTTTATCCAATCGCCGAGCTAATAGTGAAATGGGGCAATGGTTAGAAGATCATGAAAAACGCTCAGAGTTACTCGGCGGTGCTGGTACAGTACTTTCCTCACATAACGAAAAATACTTAGATCAAACAGTGCTTGATTTACAATTTGGTCACAGTCAACGTGTTGGCTATGAACTAGGTTCAATTGTGCTAAAACGTTTTGCTAAAATCACGGCTTTAAACCGTAGCACACCTCAGCACGCAAGTTTAGGTGTATTACGCTCACCTGATATACCTTCAATATTAGTAGAAACAGGTTTTTTATCAAATACAAATGAAGAAAAGAAACTCAGCTCGCTAGCCTACCGTAAGAAAGTTGCTTACATGATTTATGAAAGTCTAGTCGAATATCGCAAAAAAAATGTAGTCAATGAACCTAAAATACCAACGAAAACAGCATCTGGAAAAACAACTGAGAATAAATCAACCATCGCTGATAGTGGTATTCGTCATAAAGTAAAAGCAGGCGAAACCTTAAATGGCGTTGCTAAAAAATACGGCGTAAAAGTGAATGATATTACTGCATTAAATCAATTAAAACGCCGTGAATTATGGATTGGTGAAACGTTAAAAATTCCAGGAGATACAAAAAATACAAGTCAATCCGATAAAGTAAAAAAGAAAGCTGCTGAAACTAAACATGAGAAGCCTACACAAGGAAAAATCGGTTCTCAAACAAGCTCGAATACCCCGAAATATCATACAGTGAGAAAAGGACAAACATTGTATGCTATTGCACGAGAATATAATATTCCACCAACACAATTACTGAAATTAAACCCGAATTTAAAAAATGGGAAAGTCCTGATAGGACAAAAAATTAAGTTAAGAGATTAATGCCTATGCCGATTCAAGTTCTCCCTCCGCAATTAGCTAACCAAATCGCTGCTGGTGAAGTGGTGGAGCGTCCTGCTTCGGTAGTAAAAGAACTAGTAGAAAATAGTTTAGATGCTGGTGCAACACGTATTCAAATTGATATCGAAAATGGCGGTAGTACATTAATACGTATTCGAGACAATGGAATTGGTATACCTAAAGCAGAACTTTCTCTTGCACTAGCTCGTCACGCTACGAGCAAAATCACTAGTTTAGAAGATTTAGATGCAATTTTAAGTTTAGGTTTTCGTGGTGAAGCATTAGCTAGTATTAGTTCAGTTTCTCGCTTAACACTCACTTCACGTACAGCTGAACAAAATGAAGCATGGCAGGTTTATGCGCAAGGACGAGAAATGGAAACGACTATTAAACCAGCCTCACATCCAGTAGGTACAACAGTTGAAGTAGCAAACTTATTTTTCAATACACCCGCACGCCGAAAATTTTTACGTACAGATAAAACCGAATTTTCACATATTGATGAAGTTATTCGTCGTATTGCTCTTGCTAAACCCAATATTACTTTTAGCTTAAGTCATAATGGAAAAACCTTGCGTCAATATAAAAATGCACAGAATGGACAAATGCTAAAACGTGTTGCTGCAATTTGTGGTAATGATTTTGTTCAAAATGCATTGCAAATTAATTGGATACATGATGATCTACATTTATCAGGCTGGGTAGCATTACCTAGTTTTGTACGCACACAAAATGACCTAAGCTATTGTTATATCAATGGTCGCATAGTGCGTGATAAAATCATAAACCATGCTATTCGTCAAGCTTATGCAGACTATTTAACTACTGAGCAATATCCCGCTTTTATCTTATTTCTTGATTTAAATCCTCATGAAGTTGATGTTAATGTTCATCCAACCAAACACGAAGTCCGTTTTCACCAACAGCGCTTAATTCATGATTTTATTTACCAAGGTATAACTCATGCCCTCAGTTCTGAACAAGCTGAGAAGAATACTTCAGAATTGAAATATGCCACAACCAAGCCAAATCAAATTCAAGAACCAATACCACATTGGGCAACTTCAACACAAATTAGGCCGAATCGAGCTACTGCTGGGCAAAATATCTTTACATCTACTAATAGGACTGGGAATCATATATCACTAAATAACACTCAAATTAGTGAAAATCGACCGCACTTTCTGCCTAAGAACTCCCAAGAAAAAACAGCTAAGACGGAGGAACGACTAGCATACAATGAACTCCTAAAGTCAACCAACACGGATTCAATCAGTACAATTCATCTTGTAGACTCCACTAAAGAGTATACAGGAAGTCATATTTTAAAAGCTCTCGCTTTAGTAGCAGAAAAAGCATTATTGCTTCAGCAACATCAGCAATTCTATTTATTATCATTAACTAAACTTCAACAGTTAAAAATAGAGTTTTTATTACAACAACAGCCAATATCACAACAACCCTTGCTTATTCCCATCATATTTCGTTTGAATGAAGCACAGCTTACTCACTGGCTACAACAAAAAAACTTTTTTACACAAGTGGGCTTTGAATTTAGTGAAAATCTTAGTCAGAAACGGATTACTTTAATTAGAGTCCCGACCTGTTTGCGTGAACAAAATTTACAAAAATGTGTGATTGCGGTGTTATCACAATCAATCTGTGAATTTTCCTTATTTTTGACCGCACTTTATAAAACGCTAACATCACATCCTATCAGTATATTTGCTGATGCTGTAAGCTTACTCACTGAAACAGAACGATTGCTAAGTCCTCAACAAACAAATAGATTATCAGAGCTGTTAATCCCTATTGATTGGCAACCTTATTTAGAGCAAATTTAAACAAATGTCTTTAACAAAACCAACTGCAATTTTCTTAATGGGGCCAACTGCTTCTGGAAAAACTGACTTGGCAATTAAATTACGCCAAGTATTGCCTGTAGAAGTAATCAGTGTCGATTCTGCTTTAATTTATAAAGGGATGGATATTGGTACAGCAAAACCAAACGCTGAGGAGCTTGCTTTAGCTCCTCATCGTTTGATTAATATTTGTGATCCTTCAGAAAGTTATTCCGCCGCAAACTTTCGTCAAGATGCACTACGTGAAATGGAACAAATTACTGCACAAGGTAAAATCCCACTGCTTGTTGGCGGTACAATGCTGTATTACAAAGCATTACTTGAGGGCTTATCCCCCCTTCCTTCTGCGGATGAAAATATACGAGCAGAAATTGAGAGTAAAGCACAGCAATTAGGCTGGGCTGCTTTACATCAAGAGCTAACTAGAATTGATCCAATCTCTGCACAACGTATTAACCCTAATGATTCACAACGAATTAACCGAGCTTTAGAGGTTTTTTATATCACGGGTAAAACACTTACAACGCTCACTGAGCAAAAAGGAGATGCTTTACCTTATCAAATATTACAATTTGCAATCACTCCAAAAGATCGCCAGATACTACATGAACGCATAGCGATACGTTTTAAAAAAATGATTCAATTAGGTTTCAAACAAGAAGTAGAGAAACTCTATCAACGTGGTGATTTACATGCTGATTTACCAGCTATTCGCTGTGTTGGCTACCGCCAAATGTGGGAATATTTACGTGGCGATTACTCGCATGAAGAAATGATTTTCCGAGGCATTTGTGCAACACGCCAGCTTGCTAAACGCCAAATTACTTGGCTTCGTGGTTGGAAATATCCTATTGAATGGCTAGATAGCTTAGAAATAGAAGAAGCAAAGCAAAAAATCATAAACTCTCTGATTAATATTGATTATTCTCTGCACCAAAAATAATTGAGGTTCAATGATGACAATAAATTAATTTATTGTTATATTGGCATTTGGAGGGAAGACAGAGTTATCTGTATTCGGCTTTTTATATTCATTTTTATTTATACAGAAGGAAAAAAAAATGGCAAAAGGACAATCTTTACAAGATCCTTATTTAAATGCATTACGTCGTGAACGTATTCCTGTATCTATTTACTTAGTAAACGGCATTAAATTACAAGGTCAAATTGAATCGTTCGACCAATTTGTAATCTTATTGAAAAACACAGTTAATCAAATGGTGTATAAACACGCAATTTCAACTGTTGTTCCAGCACGTTCTGTATCTCATCATAATAACAATAATTCTAACCAACAGAATTATCAGCAAGCTCAAGAGCAACAAGCTGAATCAAATACAGACAAAACTGAATAATCATAAGTTGAATTAATGTTAAATAAATCGATTTCAAGTGCGGTGGATTTAAACCAAGAATCCACCGCACTTTATTATCTTAAAACGTTATCAAAACAGTCTCTCAATATTAAGCATTCGATTGCTGATCAAGCAATTATTGTCCATTGCTTTTTATCCCAACAACATGATGAAGATGATCTCGCCGAGTTTTGCTTACTTGCCCAATCAGCAAATGTTGATATTCGTTCAATTATCACAACTACAAGAGCAATACCACAAGCAAAATATTTCGTTGGGCAAGGTAAAGCTGAAGAGATTGCGAATGCAGTCAAAGAGCATAATGCTGATGTTGTACTCGTAAATCACAGTTTAACACCTGCTCAGACACGTAATCTAGAAACGCTTTGTCAGTGTCGTGTAGTAGATCGCACAGGCGTCATTTTAGATATTTTTGCACAACGTGCTCGCTCACATGAGGGTAAACTCCAAGTTGAATTAGCACAACTAAAACATTTATCAACACGTTTAGTACGTCGAAAAACAGGTTTGGATCAACAAAAAGGTGCCGTTGGTTTACGTGGTCCAGGTGAAACACAACTGGAGACAGATCGTCGCTTAATTAAAGTACGTATTGCTCAATTACAAAATCGCTTGGCTAAAGTAGAAAAACAGCGCAATCAAAACCGCCAAACACGGCAAAAAGCAGATATTCCCACTATTTCATTAGTCGGCTACACTAATGCGGGTAAATCCACTCTATTTAATCTCATGACACAAGCAAATGTCTATGCTGCTGATCAACTTTTTGCCACACTTGATCCCACATTACGCCGTTTACAAATCCAAGATGTTGGCACAACTATTTTAGCTGATACAGTTGGTTTCATTCGCCATTTACCACATGACCTCATATCTGCCTTTAAATCAACTTTACAAGAAACAACAGAAGCCTCTCTGTTATTACACGTAATTGATTGTGCAGACCCACACAAACAAGAAAATATTGAAGCAGTTAAAGCTGTATTAGAAGAAATCAAGGCTCATGATATTCCAACTTTATTCGTCTATAACAAGATCGATCAAATAGAAGAAGTACAACCGCATATTGAATATGATCATGAAAATAGACCAAGTGCGGTCTATATTTCAGCACATTCAGGACAAGGTTTAAATTTGTTACTCAAGGCAATAAGAGAACTATTAAAAAATGACATTTTAACTTTATCCCTCACTTTACCACTTTATTGCGGAAAAATTCGTCATCATTTATACCAGTTAAATTGTATTCGAGATGAAAAAATGAGTGAACAAGGCGAGTTCCTGCTACACATTCAAATTGATAAAGTCGAATGGCTAAAATTAGTTAAACAATTTACAGAACTAGAAAATTTCGTAAATTCAAGCGCATTTTGATTCTATGAGTAAGCCTAGTTGTTATAAAGAGAAAGCTAAAGTCTAAATTGTCCTTTATACGTTACTTGCTAATACCGTATTGTCTTAATTTATTAGCAATAGCAGTATGTGAAATCCCTAAACGTACTGCTAGCTTTCTGGTACTTGGATATTGTTCATAAAATTTTCGCAACACACTTGCTTCAAATTTATTCATAATCTGTTCTAATGTTTCATGACCAAATTGATCTAATATGACTGGCACAATTTCTTGCTCTACTAAATTCAAGCCAGCAATTGTTAATTCATCATTTTCAGCTAAACTACATGCACGATATAACGCATTATGCAATTCTCTAACATTACCAGTCCATGGATAACCTTGTAAATATTGAATAAATTTCTCACTAAAATATGGCTTATTTATTTGTAGTTGTTCACTAATTTGTGCAACAAAAATATTGACTAAATCAGGGATATCTTCCTTTCGTTCCCGTAAAGAAGGGATATTGAGTGTCAATACATTAAGGCGATGAAACAAATCACTACGCATTTTTCCTTCATCAACATAATGTTGTAAAGGTATCTGAGAAGTACAAATAACACGTACATTAGCGTAGTGTTCCTGTTCTTCGCCTACTCGTCTAAAAGTACCATCATTTAAAAAACGTAATAATTTTGCCTGTAATTCAAGCGATAACTCAGCAATACTATCAAGTAATACTGTTCCACCATTAGCATATTCAAAAAAGCCAACATATTCTTTATCATTATCTCGACGACCAAACATTTCGCTTTCAGCATCTTGGCTTGGTAATCCTGCACAATTCACTGCAATAAATTTATTTTGAGATCGAGGTCCTGCAAGATGACAAGATTTAGCAATCAAATCTTTCCCCGTTCCAGTTTCACCTTGAATAAGCAACGGAGCATCACTTGCAGAAAATTTAATCGCCTGTGCAAGTAAATTTTCCATTTTAGGACTTTTCGCAACAATCTCAGTAAATGCTGAATTATTCACATTATTCAAGGACATCTGTTTTCCTCATTAAGCATAGATAGGCTTATCATATCATTAAAATATGTAAACTTTAAACAATGGTGGAAATAAAAATTTACACGGCTAAACTTTTTGTTTCTCTTTTGATTTAGTTGAAGAAAAAATAGTTGTTTTTAAATGGCTTAATAAAGTTTGGTGAATATGTTTAATACGAGGTTTCTCATCTTGGCGAAATGCTAAAGGGCGACAAAACTCCATTGCTTTGATACCTAATCTTGCAGTTAATAAACCTACACCAATACCTTGTGCTGCTCGAGCTGAAAGTTTAGCAGTGAGATCCTGTGATAACCAATCCATACCAATATCTTGTACAATTTCTGTAGCACCAGCAAAAGCAAGATTAAATAACACCATTTTTAATAAACGTAATCGACTCCAATAACCTAGTTCAATACCATAAAGTTGTGCAATTTGATTAACTAGACGGATATTACGCCAAGAAAGAAAAAACATATCAACAATTGCTAAAGGACTGACTGTCACAATCATTGTAGCCTCCACTGCACTTTTACTAATGAGCTTTTTTGCCTGTTTATCAAAAGATTGAAGTACCGTCTGGCTGAATAAATAAGCTATCTCTTGTGCAGAATGTCCATCTTGAATTTGTTGTTGCCATAACATCAGTTTTGGATCTTGTGAGGATAATTTCAACATTTTTGCCATTGATAAACAAAGCTGCTTTGCTTGTTCATGTTTATTTGCTGAAAAATTTTGCTCAAAACTTACCGCACTTTCTAGCAGTAATTGTTCGCTTTGCTGCTGTAAATTTGTTCTTTGTTTTAATCTAAGTAAACGGAACCATTCACGGCTAATTGCCAGTACACCAAATACCACAGCAAAACAAGCTACTAACGAAAAAGCGAAATAAATCCATTGATTTTGTTGCCAAGTATTGATTAGCCATTGAACTGATTGAGCTATAGTCACAATAAGAAATAATAATACCGTTAACCCTATCCCTTTTTTCCACCAAGTTGATTTTGGCGCGACAATGTGTTCAAACTGCTTATCTAACAACTCTCCCTCTATCTCTATAGGATCCGAATTATCAATTTCAATCTCTATGTCTTGTTCAATAAATTCACGTTTCGGTGAAAATTGGTGCACAAAATCAGCTTGTTCTGTTTCTGTAAAAATACGTTTTTCAGTCATTTTTTATTGCTCTACAATTAAAATTTATCACCCAGCAAGAACTGTAATACTGAATCCATACGTAAATGAGGTATGTTTTCTCCCAATACTAACTGTTGTGGCTCAAATTGATCAAATTCAAATTGTTGATTTTGCCAAAATTCTGGCTTTGGTAATTTACTCGGCACAGAACCTGGATAAACAGTCACTTTCTGTTTATCACTTGAGCGTACTCCTCTTAATGCTTTAAAGCTATGTCCATTTTGGTTAACCAATACTTGCTGTGTAGCACGGATAGCTGCTATTGCAGTATACTCAGTATGAATACCCTCATATTCCACATGGCGCCCACCTTCTTGTACTAATTGACGCAGCAAGCTGACTAAATTTGGTAACTGATCATTTGTAATATGATCAGCTTTAGTAGCAATAAACATCAGTTTATCAATACGTGGTGAAAATAAACGATTAAGTAATGTGCGTTTGCCATAGTGAAAATTCTTAAATAATTGCTGTAACCCTATTTGCATATCAATAAATGCTTGATCGCTATGATTTAATGGCGTTAAACAATCTGCTAAGATCACTTGACGATCAAAAGTGGAAAAATAATCTTGATAAAATTTTTTCACTATATGTTGACGATAATATTCATAACGCTGAGTCAAAACCCTAAAATAACTGTTCACTCTTTTCTCATTTTTTAGTTGCTGCCATTCTGCATCATTTAAATGGATAAGAGGGAAAAATTGCAATACTGGCGCCCCCTCTAATTCACCAGGTAAAACAAAACGCCCAGGTTGAATAAAATGTAATCCTTGCTGCTTACAAGCTAATAAATAATTTGTATAGTCTTGTGCTAATTGTGCCAAAACATCTTCATCAGCTACTGCTGTTAAATCCAATTCTTTGACTTTATCCAACCATAATTTAGCAAATTCTGACCGTTGACTCTCGATAATATTTTGTGACTCTTGTGACCATTGCTGATAGTTCGAGGATAATAAAGGCAAATCAAGCAGCCATTCACCTGGATAATCAAAAATATCAAGATAAAGTGTCGTTTTCTCTTTCAAATGACGCATTAAGCCATTATGACGCTGATAACGAATGGCCAAACGAGTTTCACTTACTCCCCGAGTAGATTGAGGCCAAACAGGAGGCTGTTGCATTAAAGATTGTATATTTGCCTCATAATCAAACCGAGGAATGCTTAAATTTAGCTGTGGCACACGTTTCACTGCAATAATAGATTGATTTCGGGCTGCTTCAAAGAGTGGAAGATGATGATTATCTACACGATTAATATGTAATAACTGATTAATTAAACTAGTAATAAATGCTGTTTTTCCACTCCGACTTAGCCCAGTAACCGCAATACGTAAAGTGCGGTCAAATCCACGATTAATTATTTCATTTACTTCTTTCTGTAGATAATTCAACATATTAGTATTCTTTTATAGATTAATAATATCACTTAACTCAAGATAACATAGAAACCTTAATTTTTACTTAAAGTTTTTTATACTCAATTCTACTCAAAGTAAAAAGGATAGCTTATCAGAACAATATATTTTACAATCCCTCGATAATTTATCACAAATGCACTAATTATGTTGATGAGAAAAGTCATATTTACTGGTTTCCTGCTACTATTATCACATTTTGTTACTGCGGCGCCGAGAGTGCCAAAAGAATTAACACAAAATGGATTGATTTACTGTACTCACTCTACAGGACTTTCATTTAACCCACAAACAGCCGATGCAGGCACCAGTATGAATGTGATTACAGAGCAAATTTACAATAAACTATTTGAGGCAACTAATAATAGTGCAACAATTATACCTTCACTTGCCGAATCTTATTCTATCTCTAATGATGGAACACTTATTACGATTAACCTACGCAGAGGTGTCAAGTTTCATCATACAGAATGGTTTAAACCAACGCGTGATTTTAATGCCGATGATGTGGTATTTTCTATTAATCGTATGTTAGGTCATAATTCTTATTTACCTACATTAGAAGATGAATCAACTCACTATTCAAATCCCCAGCACAGTATTTTCCATAAACAGGCAAAAAAAGTACGCTTCCCCTATTTTGAAAGTATTAAATTAAATCAAAAAATAGAATCGATAAAAGCACTCGATCCTTATCGAGTTCAAATAAAACTTTTTAAGTCTGATGCTTCAATTTTGTCTCATTTAGCAAGTCAATACGCTATCATCTTTTCACAAGAATACGCGCTGCAGCTCAATGCAGACGATAATCTTATGCAACTTGACTTGTTACCTGTAGGTACAGGCCCTTATAAAGTGCAGAATTACTTTCGTAATCAATATGTTCGCTTTATACGTAATGAACATTATTGGAAAAAAGAAGCACAAATTGAGAATATTATTATTGATCTATCAACAGATCGCACTGGGCGGTTAATTAAGTTCCTTAATGGCGAATGCCAAATTGCTTCTTATCCCGAGGTGAGTCAATTAGGTTTATTACAAAATAAAAATGAACATTTTTATGTTAATTCTGTTGAAGGCATGAATTTATCTTACCTTGCTTTTAATTTTAAAAAGCCTGAGATGAAAAATACAAAATTACGCCGTGCCATATCACAAGCGATTGACAGAAAACGTATTGTTCAAACTATATACCACAACACTGCAACAGTTGCGAATAATATTATTCCTAATATTTCATGGGCTTCTAGTGTTAATACGCCTGATTTCGCTTATGACTATAATATAGAAAAAGCAAAAATGTATTTACAAGATAGAAAGCTTAATTTAACAATGTGGGTAATTAATGAAGAGCAAGTATATAATCCTGCTCCACTCAAAATGGCAGAATTAATAAAAAGAGATCTTGCTAAAGTTGGGGTTAAAATTACTATCCAACCTGTTACACGAACTTATTTAATTAAACGCTTAAAAGATCATTCAGAAGATTATGATATGATTTTGGCTGGCTGGCTTGCAGGAAATTTAGATCCTGATAGTTTCATGAGACCTATTCTAAGCTGTAGCACTGTTAATGAGATTACTAATTTTTCTAACTGGTGTGATCCTCTATTTGACCATTTTATGGATAATGCTCTTAATACATCTCATTTACGATTAAGGGCAAGCGAATACAATTTAGCTCAAGAATTAATTTTATCTGAAATACCAATTGTCCCTATCGCAAATGCAAGAAGAATGTTAGTGATCAATGCTAATGTTCATGGTGTCAAAATGAGTCCATTTGGCAGTATCAACTTCGAAAATTTATCGTTGCAAAAAGGTATAAAACCATGATTGTTGCTTTATTACGCCAAGTTTTTCTGATTATTGTTACTTTACTTATTTTATCTTTGGTAAGCTATATCATTCTAATTCAAGATCCCCTTAATGAAGAACTCACTAATCCAAATTTTTTTCAAAGTTACATTAATTATATTCAACATCTTATCAAGTGGGATTTAGGTATTACTTACAATGGTGGGGATTCATTAAATGAAATTATTCAAACTGTTTTACCACCAACCTTAGAACTCTGTTTTACTGCTATTTTATTAGCAATTCTCTTTGGCATTCCATTAGGATTAATAGGAGCTATGAATCGCCATAATATCATGGGCAAAAGTATTCATACCATTGCTGCATTAGGACTATCAATGCCTGTATTTTGGATTGCGCCTATTGCTCTCTACTTTTCTGCAATCCATAGCTGGGAAATTTCTGCAATTGGGCAGTATAACTTGTTATATGCGATCAAACCCATTACTGGGTTTCCAATGATTGATGTTTGGTTTATGGAGGAGTTCTATAAAACAAAAGTTATTCAGAATGTACTACAGCACCTCGTTTTACCAACACTCGTTTTAACAATTCTACCGACTATGGAAATTACACGAATTGTTCAACAACGTGCTGAAGAAGTTGTCATGAAAAACTATGTAAAAACAGCAACAACACGTGGTTGGTCACAACATAAAATTTTACGCAAGTATATATTACGCAATACACTACCTCTTTTAATCCCACAAACAACACGTTTATTCACATTGGTACTTACTCAATGTATGCTCGTTGAAAGCACATTTGGTTGGCCTGGTATTGGCCGTTGGCTCATTGATGCGGTTACTCAACAAGACTATAATAGTATCTCTGTTGGGGTTATTGTTATAGGTTTATGCATTATTATCGTTGATATTTTCTCTGATACTGTAGCGTTTATCCTTGATCCATTTAATAAGAAAGGCTGGTATGCAAGATAAAGAACCTGATGAGTTTCGCGATAGTGCAACACTAAAGAACATTTGGTTGTTATTTCGCCAAAATCGTATTGCATTATTTAGTTTTTATCTCTTTATTATATTTATTTTAACCGCACTTTTTAGCCCATGGATTGCACCTTATCCAAGTAATATGCAATTTGTTGGTAGTGAACTCATGCCACCATCTTGGGTAGATAAAGGACAAATATCCTTCTTCTTTGGCACGGATGATTTAGGTAGAGATGTATTTAGTCGAATTATCATAGGCACAACTTATACTATAGGAGCCTCCCTGATTGTCGTATTTTTTACTCTCATTATTGGTAGTGTAATAGGTATTTGGGCTGGTATTTCACATAGTATTAAATCGAAAATTCTCAGTCATTTTCTTGATACATTTTTATCTATTCCAAGCCTACTTATAGCGATCATTATTGCAACATTAATGAAGCCGAGCCTAATGAATGCAATCATCGCCACAACATTAGCTCTCCTCCCTTATTTTATTCATGAAATATACCAAGCAACACAACAAGAATTAAAAAAAGAATATGTACTCATGCTAAAACTGGATGGCATATCAAATAGTGCTCTACTTAAAGAAATTGTACTCCCAAATATCTCCATCCGTTATATCCAAGAAAT
Organism: Pasteurella canis; assembly: GCF_020810675.1. Taxonomy (GTDB): domain Bacteria; phylum Pseudomonadota; class Gammaproteobacteria; order Enterobacterales; family Pasteurellaceae; genus Pasteurella; species Pasteurella canis. The sequence continues at coordinate 356,900 of NZ_CP085871.1, read as the reverse complement.
TGCTCGAGCTTTCGCTGTGGCAATCTTAGATATCAGTGCATTGAGCTTTATTTCATTAGGCGCTCAACGCCCTGTACCTGAATGGGGAGCCATGATTAAAGACTCTCTAGAGTTAATATATTTAGCACCTTGGGCTGTTATATTACCAGGAATTGCAATTGTTATGGCAATTCTTGTAGTCTTCATTTTTAGTCAAGGTCTCTGTAAAGCAATAGAGAAATATTACGAGTAGGTGGAAAAATGGCATTATTAGATATTCGTAATCTTTGCATTGAAATTGACACACCAAATGGCCGAATAAAAATTGTTGACAATGTTAATCTCACTTTAAATGAAGGTGCGATTTGTGGTTTAGTCGGTGAATCAGGTTCAGGTAAAAGTTTAATTGCTAAAGTCATTTGTAATGCATTCAAAGACTCTTGGATTATTAGTGCAGATCGTTTTCGCTTCGACAATATCGAATTATTAAAACTCACACCAACACAAAGGCGAAAATTAGTCGGGGAAGAAATTTCCATGATCTTTCAAGATCCCTTGACTTGCTTAGATCCAAGTAAAAAAATTGGCAAACAAATTATCCAAAATATCCCATCATCGACTTTTAAAGGTCGTTGGTGGCAGTGGTTTGGCTGGAAGAAACGCCGAGCAATAGAATTATTGCATAAAGTAGGTATTAAAGAGCATAAAGATATTATGCAAAGCTATCCTGAAGAAATCACTGAAGGAGAAGGGCAAAAAGTCATGATTGCAATTGCCGTCGCTAACCAGCCTCGCTTACTGATTGCTGATGAGCCGACGAACTCAATCGAGTCTATTACTAAAGTACAAATTTTCCGCTTGCTTTCCAGTATGAATCAAAATCAAGGAACAACTATTTTATTAACAAGCAACGACATTAATAGTATTAGTGAATGGTGTGATAGCTTTTCTGTATTATATTGTGGGCAAAATGTAGAATCAGGTCCTAAAGAAGATATTTTAGAACACCCACACCACCCTTATACACAAGCATTACTCCACTCAATTCCTGATTTTAGTCAACCATTGCCACTTAAAAGCCGTTTGAATACATTAAAAGGGACGGTTCCTCTATTAGAACAAATGCCTATTGGTTGTCGCCTTGGGCCTCGTTGCCCTTTTGCACAAAAAAAATGTATTATCAAACCAACAAGATATAGAATCAAGCAACATGAGTTTTCTTGCCACTACCCACTTAATTTACGAGAAAAGCAGTTTAAAGAGAAAAATATTAAAACTCCTTTGATACTTCAAAATATAACATCAGAATAATGAGAGAGATAAATGACATTATTACAGGTTGAAGATCTTTCTAAGCATTTTACTGACTCGATTAATTTTTTTGGTACCAGTTATTTTACAGCAGTCCATAAAATTAGTTTTAGCTTAGACAAGAAAAAAACACTTGCAATCATTGGGAAAAATGGTTCGGGTAAGTCAACATTAGCTAAAATGATTGTTGGTATAATTCCCCCAACTTCAGGCTGTATTTTATTCAATAACCAACCATTGGAATTTGGTGACTATCACTATCGTGCGAAACATATTCGTATGGTCTTTCAAGATCCAAATACAGCTTTTAATCCACGCTTAAATGTAGGTCAAATATTAGATGCGCCACTACGCTTAACAACTCACTTAGACGAACAAGATCGTAATGAAAAAATTTTCAATACATTAAAATTAGTTGGTCTATATCCTGATCATGCAAATGTCAAAATAAAGACTATGTCAGCAAGCCAAAAACAACGTGTTGCCCTAGCTCGTGCACTTATTTTAGAACCCGAAGTTATTATTGCTGACGATGCTTTAGGTTCACTAGATGCTACTGTTAAAACTCAGCTTACTAATTTAATGTTAGACTTACAAGAAAAGCTAAGTATTTCTTATATTTATGTAGGACAACATTTAGGAATTATCAAACATATCGCTGATGATGTCTTAGTTATGGACGAAGGAAAAATGATTGAATATGGTCCAACACAAACACTCTTTACATCTCCTCAAACTGAAGTAACTAAACGCCTTGTTGAAAGCCATTTTGGTAAATTACTAGATAATAGGTCATGGGTTATTAAATAAAATGATGATAAAAAGTAGATTATTTCTTTAAACTTTGAATACGATTCACTAAAAATAATACCCAGGATTTAGGAGCAATATAGCTGGAATATACCATTATTTTATTTAAAACACCTGGAATAATGAGCCTTTTTTTCTTCTTTAAATACTTATCTGCATATTTTGCCACTTCTTCTGCTGTCTGAAACTTTAATGTATCAAATAAAGTTGTATCTTCTTGCTGAGTTGCTGTTTTTACAAAATTAGTAAGTGTTGGTCCTGGCGCTAAAATTGAAACATGAACTCCCGAATTTCTTAATTCATAACTTAGTCCTTGAGAAAAAGAAGTAACAAACGCTTTCGTTGCATAATAAACTGACATTTGTGGTCCACCCGGCATTTCTCCTGCAACTGATGAAACATTTAAAATATAACCATGATTAACTTCAAGCATATGCTGTAAGTACAGTTTTGTCAGAATCATCAAAGATTGAATATTTAAATTAACCATTTCAATTTCAGTTTCCAGTTCTGTACTCAAAAAATCACCTAATAAGCCAATACCAGCATTATTAATTAGCATATGGATAAATAACCCTTTTTCTTGAGTTAAACTATATACTTTTTTAGCACTATCTAAACAAGACAAGTCAGCTTGAATAACTTCGATATTTTCTTCTCTATATTGCTCTTTCAATGCTAACAAAGGAGATAAAGTTCTTGCAACTAATACTAATTTGAGCCCTTTATGAGCATATAGTTTAGCCAATTCATATCCAATACCTGAACTAGCACCTGTTATTAAAATATATCCTTTATCCATTAATCCTCTTTATCAAATAATAAAATATTTATTCTATCGTTATTTCAGTTCCAGTTAAAAGTAAAAAATATTTTCTCGCTTAATAGATAATATTTTACTATTAAAACTTACTAAAACCACACCCTACGTTACTTGCTTTTATATTAAGCCTTGATTACAGAACATCCTAACAGTCTCCCAATCCATATAATATCCCTTTATTCATCATAACCACAAAAAGGAAAGCAAAAAAAGGGAGGAGGAAAAAGAAAGGAAAATAAAAGTAAAGATAAGAAGGTAAAGGTAAAGAGAAAAAGAAGAAAAGATAAACTAAGGGATGTAAAATGACAAACGAAGAGATATAAAGAGATATAAAATGAAGTAAGCTGAAGTAAAAAGAGGCTGAGCTTTGTTTTAGTTTGCTTTAGTTTGGTTTGATTTGCTTTGGTTTGGCTTGGTTTGATTTGGTTTGCTTAGTCTTGTCTGCTTTAGCTTTATCTGATTTTATTCCGGCTAGATTTTTTCCGCTGCCACTTTATCTCACCCCCCTTCCCATAACAAAAAACCCCAGGTATCTCTACCTAGGGCCTCTCATTTCTACCTGGCGGTGTCCTACTCTCACATGGGGAAACCCCACACTACCATCGGCGTTACAGCGTTTCACTTCTAAGTTCGGCATGGAATTAGGTGGGTCCACTGCACTATCGCCGCCAAGATAATCCTGTTTGATGATTTACTCTCATCTCGCTCTTCACATCTTCATACTCTACCCTCATCCAGTACAGTATAAGATTCTCAATTGTCAACAAGCTGAACTACTATCCTTTCTCTCCAACCCCTACAGTCAGAAACATGTCGTCTTGTATTAAAAATACTTGAGCGTTGTATAGTTAAGCCTCTCGGGCAATTAGTATCTGTTAGCTCAACGTCTCGCAACGCTTACACACCAGACCTATCTACGTCGTAGTCTACAACAACCCTTACTGACTCTAAGTCAGGGATGACTCATCTTAAGGCAAGTTTCGTGCTTAGATGCTTTCAGCACTTATCTCTTCCGCATTTAGCTACCCAGCAATGCCTCTGGCGAGACAACTGGAACACCAGTGATGCGTCCACTCCGGTCCTCTCGTACTAGGAGCAGCCCCTTTCAATCATCCAACGCCCACGGCAGATAGGGACCGAACTGTCTCACGACGTTCTAAACCCAGCTCGCGTACCACTTTAAATGGCGAACAGCCATACCCTTGGGACCTACTTCAGCCCCAGGATGTGATGAGCCGACATCGAGGTGCCAAACACCGCCGTCGATATGAACTCTTGGGCGGTATCAGCCTGTTATCCCCGGAGTACCTTTTATCCGTTGAGCGATGGCCCTTCCATTCAGAACCACCGGATCACTATGACCTGCTTTCGCACCTGCTCGACTTGTCTGTCTCGCAGTTAAGCTTGCTTATACCATTGCACTAACCTGACGATGTCCGACCGTCATTAGCAAACCTTCGTGCTCCTCCGTTACGCTTTGGGAGGAGACCGCCCCAGTCAAACTACCCACCAGACACTGTCCGAGTACCCGTTTCAGGCACTTCGTTAGAACATCAAACGTTAAAGGGTGGTATTTCAAGGACGCCTCCAACAACACTGGCGTGTCATCTTCAAAGGCTCCCACCTATCCTACACATCAAAATTCAATGTTCAGTGTCAAGCTATAGTAAAGGTTCACGGGGTCTTTCCGTCTAGCCGCGGGTACACCGCATCTTCACGGCGATTTCAATTTCACTGAGTCTCGGGTGGAGACAGCCTGGCCATCATTATGCCATTCGTGCAGGTCGGAACTTACCCGACAAGGAATTTCGCTACCTTAGGACCGTTATAGTTACGGCCGCCGTTTACTGGGGCTTCGATCAGGAGCTTCTCTTTCGATAACACCATCAATTAACCTTCCAGCACCGGGCAGGCATCACACCCTATACGTCCACTTTCGTGTTTGCAGAGTGCTGTGTTTTTAATAAACAGTTGCAGCCAGCTGGTATCTTCGACCGGTTCAACCTTCAATCGCGAGGATTTACAATCTACGCCGGCGCACCTTCTCCCGAAGTTACGGTGCTATTTTGCCTAGTTCCTTCACCCGAGTTCTCTCAAGCGCCTGAGTATTCTCTACCTGACCACCTGTGTCGGTTTTCAGTACGGTTTAGATAAACCTGAAGCTTAGTGGCTTTTCCTGGAAGTGTGGTATCAGTTACTTCAGTGCCGTAGCACCTCGTCATCAGCTCTCAGTGTTGTATAAGAGACCGGATTTGCCTAATCTCTCCACCTACCACCTTAAACGACCATCCAACAGGTCGATAACCTAACCTTCTCCGTCCCCACATCGCAGTTTATCCAAGTACGGGAATATTAACCCGTTTCCCATCGACTACGCTTTTCAGCCTCGCCTTAGGGGCCGACTCACCCTGCCCCGATTAACGTTGGACAGGAACCCTTGGTCTTCCGGCGAACGAGTTTTTCACTCGTTTTATCGTTACTTATGTCAGCATTCGCACTTGTGATACGTCCAGCAAACCTCTCGATTCACCTTCATCCGCTTACACAACGCTCCCCTACCCAACAGAATAAATTCTGATGCCGCAGCTTCGGTGCTATATTTAGCCCCGTTACATCTTCCGCGCAGGCCGACTCGACTAGTGAGCTATTACGCTTTCTTTAAATGATGGCTGCTTCTAAGCCAACATCCTAGCTGTCTAAGCCTTCCCACTTCGTTTCCCACTTAATATAGACTTTGGGACCTTAGCTGGCGGTCTGGGTTGTTTCCCTCTCCACGACGAACGTTAGCACCCGCCGTGTGTCTCCTGAGTATCACTCTTCGGTATTCGCAGTTTGCATCGGGTTGGTAATCCGGGATGGACCCCTAGCCGAAACAGTGCTCTACCCCCGAAGGTGTCCGCTCAAGGCTCTACCTAAATAGATTTCGGGGAGAACCAGCTATCTCCCGGTTTGATTGGCCTTTCACCCCCAGCCACAAGTCATCCGCTAATTTTTCAACATTAGTCGGTTCGGTCCTCCAGTTAGTGTTACCCAACCTTCAACCTGCCCATGGCTAGATCACCGGGTTTCGGGTCTATACCTTGCAACTAAAACGCCCAGTTAAGACTCGGTTTCCCTTCGGCTCCCTTATTCAGTTAACCTCGCTACAAAATATAAGTCGCTGACCCATTATACAAAAGGTACGCAGTCACCCTTTCAGGCTCCCACTGCTTGTACGTACACGGTTTCAGGTTCTATTTCACTCCCCTCACAGGGGTTCTTTTCGCCTTTCCTTCACAGTACTGGTTCACTATCGGTCAATCAGGAGTATTTAGCCTTGGAGGATGGTCCCCCCATCTTCAAACAGGATTTCTCGTGTCCCGCCTTACTTATCGTAAGCTTAGTACCACAACCTGGACTTCGAGTACGGGATTATCACCCTCTGTGATTTGGCTTCCCAGCCAATTCCTCTGTCTCTGTTGTTATCACTTACTGGCTCCTCCGCTTTCGCTCGCCGCTACTTACAGAATCTCGGTTGATTTCTTTTCCTCGGGGTACTTAGATGTTTCAGTTCTCCCGGTTCGCCTCATTATCCTATTTATTCAGATAATGATAGTAGATTCTTCATCTACTGGGTTTCCCCATTCGGACATCTTGGATTAAACGCTTCTTATCAACTCATCCAAGCTTTTCGCAGATTAGCACGTCCTTCTTCGCCTCTGATTGCCTAGGCATCCACCGTGTACGCTTAGTCACTTAACTATACAACCTCAAGTACTTTTCTATACTTAATGTTGCTATTAACTACTAAACACTTGACTGCCTTTTCTCAGTCAAGATTTTTTCTACTCAGACTTCATGTTATTCATCACTTTATATTTACATTACTTACTTCTAAATACAAAGCAATAAACTTGAAAGTCTCTTCAGTTTTTCAGCTTGTTTCCAATTTTTTAAAGAACTAATAGACAAAAATAAACAACCTAATATAAAACTCATTACATCATCTTTATATCAGTTGTTTTACTATCATCATTGCTAAATATTTTTATTGATTAAGTAACTAACAACTTATCAAACAATTAAGTTATCAATTATTTGAAAGCTTAATAAAACTTAACCAAAAAATATTTAGCAATGATGATTTTTGGTGGAGATAAGCGGGATCGAACCGCTGACCTCCTGCGTGCAAGGCAGGCGCTCTCCCAGCTGAGCTATATCCCCATTTACATCATAATACTATCAACTAGAATCCCATTTGCTTATCACTCATCATTGAGTGGTGGGTCTGAGTGGACTTGAACCACCGACCTCACCCTTATCAGGGGTGCGCTCTAACCACCTGAGCTACAGACCCAACAGGATTTTAGGTTGCTTCTCTAATTTACACAATCCATCAAACAATCTGTGTGAACACTTGCTGTCATCCCATTTTAGGTAAGGAGGTGATCCAACCGCAGGTTCCCCTACGGTTACCTTGTTACGACTTCACCCCAGTCATGAATCATACCGTGGTGAACGCCCTCGTTTCCGTTAAGCTATCCACTTCTGGTACAACCCACTCCCATGGTGTGACGGGCGGTGTGTACAAGGCCCGGGAACGTATTCACCGCAACATTCTGATTTGCGATTACTAGCGATTCCGACTTCATGGAGTCGAGTTGCAGACTCCAATCCGGACTTAGATGCACTTTCTGAGATTCGCTCAACGTCGCCGTCTCGCCGCCCTCTGTATGCACCATTGTAGCACGTGTGTAGCCCTACTCGTAAGGGCCATGATGACTTGACGTCATCCCCACCTTCCTCCAGTTTGTCACTGGCAGTCTCCTTTGAGTTCCCGACCAAATCGCTGGCAACAAAGGATAAGGGTTGCGCTCGTTGCGGGACTTAACCCAACATTTCACAACACGAGCTGACGACAGCCATGCAGCACCTGTCTCTAAGTTCCCGAAGGCACAAGCTCATCTCTGAGCTCTTCTTAGGATGTCAAGAGTAGGTAAGGTTCTTCGCGTTGCATCGAATTAAACCACATGCTCCACCGCTTGTGCGGGCCCCCGTCAATTCATTTGAGTTTTAACCTTGCGGCCGTACTCCCCAGGCGGTCGATTTATCACGTTAGCTTCGGGCACCAAACATAAAGTCCAATCCCCAAATCGACAGCGTTTACAGCGTGGACTACCAGGGTATCTAATCCTGTTTGCTCCCCACGCTTTCGCACATGAGCGTCAGTACATTCCCAAGGGGCTGCCTTCGCCTTCGGTATTCCTCCACATCTCTACGCATTTCACCGCTACACGTGGAATTCTACCCCTCCCTAAAGTACTCTAGACTCCCAGTCTGAAATGCAGTTCCCAAGTTAAGCTCGGGGATTTCACATCTCACTTAAAAGTCCGCCTGCGTGCCCTTTACGCCCAGTTATTCCGATTAACGCTCGCACCCTCCGTATTACCGCGGCTGCTGGCACGGAGTTAGCCGGTGCTTCTTCTGTAATTAACGTCAATGATATTATCTATTCAATAATACCCCTTCCTCATCACCGAAAGAACTTTACAACCCGAAGGCCTTCTTCATTCACGCGGCATGGCTGCGTCAGGGTTCCCCCCATTGCGCAATATTCCCCACTGCTGCCTCCCGTAGGAGTCTGGGCCGTGTCTCAGTCCCAGTGTGGCTGGCCATCCTCTCAGACCAGCTAGAGATCGCAGGCTTGGTAGGCCTTTACCCCACCAACTACCTAATCCCACTTGGGCTCATCTTATGGCAAGTGGCCTTACGGTCCCACCCTTTCATCTCTCGATTATACGCGGTATTAGCTGCAGTTTCCCACAGTTATCCCCCTCCATAAGCCAGATTCCCAAGCATTACTCACCCGTCCGCCACTCGTCAGCAAAAAAAGCAAGCTTTCTTCCTGCTACCGTTCGACTTGCATGTGTTAAGCCTGCCGCCAGCGTTCAATCTGAGCCATGATCAAACTCTTCAATTCAAAGTTCAATCGCTCAATAAACTGCTTAGCTAAAGTTTACACTTCTATTTAATATTAAACTCTTAATATTAAATCAGTATGAATTTTCAGTTATAAGCACCTATCAAGACTTCAATAATTAAAATTTTTTCAAAATGAAATCAATCAACAAGTGCCCACACAGATTGTCTGATAAATTGTTAAAGAACAAAACAACGACGCAACCTGTAATCTCTTATCCCATACAACGTCGCGTCGTTGTGTGCCGCGTATTATAGGCAAAAATAAATATCGCGCAACCCCTTTTTATGCTTTTTTTTTGATTTTTTTATTAAACGGTTGTTTTTTCAACTACCCATTTAAAATAATCAATAATATTCTTTTTATTCATTTACAGTTAATATATTTAATTCTTCAAAGCCCCAAAGATTAATTGTATTTTCAAATTGACTATCATAGTTAAATTTTTGAGTACAAAAAATAAGATTTTTTTCTGAAATTTTTGACTGCACTTTTGCATTAGATAATAAGTTCTTTACTCGTAGTGCTATTGCTTTACCTGAGTCCATAAAATACTTAACTTGTGGTAAACACTGGGCAATTTCCTCTTTGATTAACGGAAAATGTGTACACCCTAGAACAATCGTATCTAAATCCATAATTGACTGCCAAGCAAAAAGCTCTTGCTTCAAAGTAATCAAATCAGTACTTTTTCCATGTAATTTTTGCTCTGCAATTTCAACTAATTTAGTACTGCCAATCTTTTCAACTATACAATAGCTAGCATAATTCTTAATTAAATCAGATACGTAAGCCCTTTTTACAGTACCTTTTGTCGCAAGTAAACCAATATGTTTTGTTTCAGAAATTTCAGCTGCGGGTTTAATTGCTGGTACTGTTCCAACAATGGGAATAGAAAAATATTCACGTAACACGGGTAAAACAACTGTACTAGCAGTATTACATGCGATAACAATAATATCGAGTGGAAAATCTTGATTAATTTTATGACAGATCGATAATGTTCTCTGAATAATTTCTTCCTCAGTCTTTTCAGAATAAGGAAAATATTCATTGTCAAAACAGTAAAGATAGTGACAATTAGGTAAAAGTTGCTTTGTTTCTTTATAAACACTAAATCCACCAACACCAGAATCAAAAAAAAGAATTGTTGGTTGAGTTTGTTTATCCATGTACTTCCTCAGTAAAAATTTGCGGTTCAAGGAACAATTCTGCCACCATAATTGGAGAAGTATTCACTTCAATTAATGTACGTCTTGCATAAGTCTCATATTGTAACTCCTCTATTTTTGCCCACTGCGATGTTTTCCGCTGACGATTGCGTTGGTTAAATAACCATTCTCCAAGCGCTCTATTACCTAATTGCTGTAATTCTAAATGTTGTAATAAAAAATGCTCAGGCATGAGAGTCCTCGCAAAAATGAGAGGTTTATTTTGTATATATAATAATACTTCTCTACACCAAAATCTTTTATATTCTGTAAATAAATGTCTTTCACTTTCAGCTACATTATTTAACCAATACTCAGATAAAACATTCACTTTTACTGAGCCAAAATGTAATCGTAACTGTTCAGTGAGAGAAGAAGATAAAAGAAGCCATTTCTGAATATTTAGGGGAGGCTGTAGAGTATGAGATTTATCAAAAAATAACCAATTTGCCTCTTGCAAACACTTAGAATACTTATGCATTTGAGTAAATCTCTTTATTCTTAAGCCAACGTTTAATTAAACTATCAGCTACATCAGGTCGTTCAGCAATCAAACGGTTTGCACAATGTTGTACTATTGGTATCATTTTACGATCCCGAATCAAATTCGCTACTTTAAATTCTGTAATTCCAGTTTGTTTTGTACCAAGTACCTCTCCCGGACCTCGAATCTCCAAATCTTTTTCAGAAATAATAAAACCATCTTGAGTATCACGTAATACCTGTAAACGTTTTTGTGAAATTTTGCCTAATGGTGGTTTATACATTAATACGCAAAAAGAAGCTGTATTCCCTCGCCCAACTCGACCTCTCAATTGATGTAACTGAGATAGTCCTAAACGCTCTGCATTTTCAATAATCATTAAACTCGCATTAGGTACATCTACACCGACTTCAATAACAGTTGTAGCAACTAATAAGTCGATCTCTGCATGTTTAAATGCAGCCATTATTTCTTGTTTTTCAGTTGGTTTCATTCTCCCATGCACTAATCCTATACGTAAGTGCGGTAAGATTTTTCGTAAATCTTCTGCAATAGCTTCTGCTGCCTGTGCTTCAAGTATCTCAGACTCATCAATTAAAGTACAAACCCAGTACGCTTGGCGCTTTTCATTAATACAAGCATGATTTACTCGTGCAATCACTTCATCACGACGCTCCTCAGAAATTGCTACTGTTGTGATAGGCGTACGTCCTGGAGGAAGCTCATCAATAATTGAAGTATCTAAATCTGCATAAACTGTCATCGCTAATGTTCTGGGAATTGGTGTTGCAGTCATAATTAATTGGTGAGGATAAACATGTGCTTTTTTTCCCTTCTCACGCAGCATTAAACGTTGATGAACACCGAAACGATGTTGTTCATCTACTATAACTAATGCTAAATCTGCAAATTCTACCTCTTCTTGGAAAAGAGCATGCGTTCCCACTACCATTTGAACCTGATTAGTTTGAATATTTTCTAATTCAACTTTACGCGCTTTTCCTTTTACTTTGCCAGTTAACCATCCGACTTTTATACCAAGTGGCTCAAACCAACATTTGAAATTAGTCACATGTTGTTCTGCTAAAATTTCAGTAGGTGCCATCAATGCAACCTGTTTGCCATTATCAATAGCAAGTAATGCCGCTATAGCTGCAACTAAAGTTTTACCAGAACCAACATCCCCCTGCACTAAGCGCATCATAGGATAAATATGTGCTAAATCTTGTTCAATATCTTGTGTAACTCGCATCTGTGCGTTAGTTGGACGAAAAGGTAATTGTGCTAAAAAACGCAGTTTTAAATCTGTCTGATAGTACAACGAATAAGCTGAAAATCGTTGTGTTCCTAACCGCACTTTCTGCATCGCTAAATTATAAGCTAACAATTCCTCAAAAATCAGACGCTGCTGAGCAGGATGAGTCCCTTTTTCTAAAACTTCAATTGAAATATCTGGTGGAGGCCGATGTAAAAAATAAATCGCTTCTTTTAAACTAAAGGGATGTGGATTAAATTCACTAGGTAAAATTTCTAGTACTTGAATTTTATCAAGTAAAGCTAACGCCTGATCTATTAATTTTCTTAATGAATTTTGTTTTAATCCCTCTGTTGTAGAATAAATTGGTGTAAGATTTTCTTCTAAAACCAGTGGCGCATTATCACGAATAATCTGATACTCTGGGTGATACATTTCTGACATAAAACGCCCACGTCTTACCTCACCAAAAGCCTTAATTCGGACACCTTGCTGAAAACTATTTTTCATACCTGCATTAAAATTAAAAAAACGCAACATGAGTTTAGATGAGCCATCTGACAGTGAAACAGTAAGGATAGGACGTTTGCCGAATTGTACTTGGCAAGTTTGAACAAGTCCTTCTATAGTTGCATAGCTATCTACCTGAAGATCAATAATCGGAGTGATTTTTGTACGATCTTCATAACGAATAGGCAAATGAAAAAGTAGATCTTGAAGATTGTTGATGCCAATCCTACTCAATTTTTCAGAAATTGCAGTACCTACACCAGAAAGTACGGTCAATGGTACTGCATCAAGGAGTTGAGTTGTCATTTATTGATATTGCGTTCAATATTAACAAAACCAGGTATTGCTTTGATCTTACGAATAATATTAGCCAAGTGTTTTGTATCTTTCACTGTTAATAGTACAACGATTTGATAAAGACGACCTTCTTGTTCTTCTGTCCAAATACTTTGAATATTACTATCTAGAGAAGAAATCGTGTTAGTTAAATTAGGTAAAACACCTTGTTGGTTAATCAATTCAATACGTAATTCAGCTTCAAAGTCAATCGCATTGTCACTTTTCTCCCATTCAACAGACATATAATGCTCAGGACTTTCTTTGCGATGTTTTAAGTTCGCACAGGATTCATGATGAATTACTAGACCTTTACCAGAACTGGTATAAGCAACTATTGGATCACCTGGAATTGGATGGCAACATTGTGCGAATGTTGTTAGCAGTCCACCAGCACTTTTAATTTCAAAATGATCTTTACTATGCGTGATATCACCATCAGTATCAATTTCAATAGCTTCTCCAAGTAAACGATAAGCAATAACAGCACTCATTTGATTACCCAGACCAATTTCCATCAGTAAATCATCAAAATTTTCTAACTTCAGTTCGTTCAATAAACTTTGTACTCTGGCTTTATCTAACTCCTCTAATTTAGTTGGTGCTAGAGCACGAGTGAGCTGACGTTTACCTAAATTAATCGCTTCTCCACCTCGTAATTGTTTGAGAAAATGGCGAATATTAGTTCTTGCTTTGGCTGTGACAACAAAATTTAGCCATCCTGCACTTGGCTGAGAATTAGGGAGTGTAATGATATCAACAGTTTGTCCTGAGCTAAGCGCTTGTGATAGAGGGTAGGATTTACGATCAACATTTGCAGCAATACAGCTATGACCAATGTCAGTATGTACAGCATAAGCAAAATCAACTGGAGTTGCACCAACGGGTAACTCGACAATCCGCCCTTTTGGTGTAAACACATAAATTTCTTTTGGGAAAAACTCTGACTTCACGCTTTCAATAAATTCGAAAGAATTACCGACACTTTGTTGTAATTCAATCAGACTTTGCAGCCAACGTTGCGCACGAATTTGCACCGTCGTGCTATCATTTTTTCCACCTTCTTTATAGGCCCAATGTGCGGCTACCCCCATTTCTGCCATCTGATCCATTTCTTCTGTACGAATCTGAACTTCAACAGGTACACCATGTGGCCCAATCATTGAAGTATGCAAAGATTGGTAGCCATTAGCTTTAGGTACAGCGATATAATCTTTCACTCTACTTGGACGAGGTTTATATAAACTATGCATTTGTCCTAACACACGATAACAAGTATCAACATCCTTTACAACAGTACGAAATGCATAAATATCCATAATGGAATGAAACTGCTGATCTTTAAGTTTCATCTTTTGGTAAATCGCATATAAGTGTTTTTCACGTCCGAAAACACGAGCCTCAATACCAACATCCTCTAAGCGTCCTTTAATTTCATTGGTAATACGTTGAATCATATCTTTACGATTACCACGTGCGACTTGAATGACTTTTTGCAATACTGCATAGCGCTGAGGGTGCATTGCTTCAAAACCAAGATCCTCAAGTTCGTTTTTGATATGCTCAATGCCTAAGCGATGAGCTAATGGGCTATAAATTTCAAGGGTTTCTTTAGCAATGCGCCGACGCTTATCTGGTCGTAATGAACCCAGTGTACGCATATTATGCGTGCGATCAGCTAATTTAATTAATACAACACGAATATCACGTGTCATAGCAAGAATCATTTTACGGAAATTTTCAGCAGCAGCTTCTTTACGTGTACGAAATTTTAACTTATCGAGTTTTGAAACCCCTTCAACAATTTCTGCGACGCTCGCACCAAACTCTGCCTTTAATTGCTCTTCTGTGTATGGAGTATCTTCTATTACATCATGCAATAATGCTGCCATAACTGCTTCATGATCTAAACGCATTTCCGCAATAATAGATGCTACGGCTACAGGATGAGTAATATAAGGTTCACCACTTGAGCGAGACTGTCCCTCATGCGCATCACGCGCAATGACATAAGCACGCTTAACTAATTCGATCTGTTCTGGGGGTAAATACGCTTCAATAATGCGATTTAAACTTTCAAAAAGATACAAGGGACACCTGACTTCAAGTTAGTTGATGAAAACTTTATAAAAATGACCGCACTTTTATTGATTAGATAATAAAGATACTGCGTGTAATTCTGTATTCTCTCTCTCTAATGCATCATAACGTTCTTGTGCATTCATGATTTCATTATTGATTAAACCTTTTTCAATCTCACGTAATGCAATCACAGTTGGTTTATCATTATCTTCGGGTACTAAAGGTTCACGTAAATGTAACTGTAATTGTCTTGCACGACGTGCTGCGGTTAAAATTAAATCAAAACGGTTACCAATTTTTTCTACCGCATCTTGCACTGTGACACGAGCCATATTTTACTCCATCTCTATTATTCAAAAAAATTAAAAAAGGGTTAATATGATACTAAAGCAATGCTTATTTTGCCAGTAGTTGTTCTATTAATTGTTGATTTTGTTTTTTTTGATGAGATAGTGTTAAACGCTCAGATCGCAAAATTGCCTGCAAATCAGCTAACGCTTGCTCAAACACATCATTAACAATCACATAATCATATTCATTATAGTGAGAAATTTCTTCAATTGCCTTTGACATTCGAGTTAAGATGACTTCTTGACTATCTTGACCACGACCGATCAATCGTTGTTCTAATTCTGTTAAGGAAGGGGGTAGTATAAAGATACTTTTCACATTAGATACTTTCTTGCGAATTTGCTGCGCACCTTGCCAGTCAATATCTAGAAAAACATCAATACCTTGTGCCAAATTTTCCTCAATAGCAGGTAAAGATGTTCCATAGTAATTACCACCAAATACTTTCGCATATTCGAGAAATAAATCTTGTTTGATTAATGATTCAAATTCTTCTATTGACACAAAATAATAATGTACTCCATGACTCTCACCTGGACGAGGTGGTCTAGTTGTATGAGAAATCGATACCATCATTTCATTATTCTGCTGTTGCTGCAATAAAGCCGAAATCAATGAGGATTTTCCTGCTCCGCTGGGCGCTGAAATAATATATAAATTACCTTGTGTCATAACTCATCCCTTTATGAATAAAATACTGTTATCTATTATGCCGAGAAATTCATGTAAAATCAGCTAAAAAAATAGTAAAGTAAGGCTACTTTTTATAAAAATTTAACCCTCTATAATTTCGCCTGTTGATAAATCTTCAAAGGCCATAGAAACAGAATTCACACAATAACGTAACCCTGTTGGATCTGGTCCATCTTCAAATACATGACCTAAATGTGAATCACATTTTCCACAGCGAATTTCAACACGAGGACGAGATAATTTATAATCATCTAAATAACGAATTGCTTCTGGTGATATTGCCTCAAAAAAGCTTGGCCAACCACAACCTGCATCAAATTTCGTATCTGAAATGAATAACGCAGAATGACAAACCACACAACGATATAAGCCTTTTTTCTGTTGATTTAATAACTTACCAGTAAAAGGATGTTCAGTTCCTTGATTCAAGCAGACATGTACTTGAATATCTGTCATTTCTTCTCTTTTTTTCATTTTCTTTCCTAATAAAAATTATCTTATAATTCGTTTTAAAAAATCGAGTAATTTTTCACAAGTTACAGTTTTTATTATTTTGACATAGATCACAAAAAGTTTATCTGTTATTGTTTTCAATGTCGTGTAGTTTCACAACTAAAAAGAAACCATGTTATAATCTCTCGCGACAAAAACAAAAGGGAATCACTTCATTTTGTTCTATGTAACAGTTTTGTTTAACTTTAAATATAGGTGAAAATCTTATGGCAATTAAAATTGGTATCAATGGCTTTGGCCGTATCGGTCGTATCGTATTCCGTGCTGCACAACATCGTGATGACATCGAAGTTGTAGGTATCAACGACTTAATCGATGTTGAGTATATGGCTTATATGTTGAAATACGATTCAACACACGGTCGTTTTGATGGTACTGTTGAAGTTAAAGATGGTAATTTAGTCGTTAACGGTAAAACAATCCGTGTCACTGCTGAGCGTGATCCAGCAAACTTAAATTGGGGTGCAATTGGCGTTGATATCGCAGTTGAAGCAACGGGTTTATTCTTAGATGATGCAACTGCACGTAAACATATTACTGCTGGCGCTAAAAAAGTTGTTTTAACTGGCCCATCTAAAGATGCTACACCAATGTTTGTAAGTGGCGTTAACTTTGATACTTATGCTGGTCAAGATATCGTTTCTAACGCGTCTTGTACAACTAACTGTTTAGCTCCACTTGCTAAAGTTATCAACGATAAATTCGGTATCAAAGATGGTTTAATGACTACTGTTCACGCAACAACTGCGACACAAAAAACTGTCGATGGTCCATCTGCAAAAGACTGGCGTGGTGGTCGTGGCGCAGCACAAAATATTATTCCATCATCAACTGGTGCAGCTAAAGCAGTAGGTAAAGTTATCCCTGCACTAAACGGTAAATTAACAGGTATGGCATTCCGTGTTCCAACGCCAAACGTTTCTGTTGTTGACTTAACTGTTAACTTAGAAAAACCAGCAACTTATGCTGAAATCTGTGCAGAAATCAAGCGTGCGTCTGAAAATGAAATGAAAGGTGTTTTAGGTTACACTGAAGATGCTGTTGTTTCTACTGATTTCAACGGTTGTACATTAACATCTGTATTTGATGCAGCAGCTGGTATTGCATTAACAGATACTTTCGTGAAATTAGTTTCTTGGTATGACAACGAAACTGGCTACTCAAACAAAGTATTAGACTTAGTAGCTCACGTTTATAACTACAAAGGTTAATTACTCTATGTTGAACTAGCCTCTTGCTTTGCAAGAGGCTAGTTTTATACCTATAATATATAATTACAACCAACATCCACTCAACCATAAAATGGTTTTATATTTTCTGAACTTATTAAATTAAACTCTACTCAAATAATCGGATTATCTAAATGTTTCTATATGAAAATCATAGCTAGATTATTTTAAATAAATTATCAAATTCATTCTCATACTTCTCCGACAGTTATTTATTAGAAATTCCAATTTAAAAATACTATTATCAAATTTAATTTAACGCAAAAAAGGATTATTTAACTTTTCTTGACCAACAGTTGTATAAGGGCCATGCCCAGCTAAAATGATCATATCATCACCTAATGGATAGAGTTTTTCACGAATCACTGTTAATAAAGTTTGATGATCGCCTCCTGGAAAATCTGTTCGTCCAATACTTTGCTTAAATAAAACATCTCCTGTAAAAGCAATACGTTTTTGATGTTCTATAAAACCAATATGTCCTGGAGTATGTCCTGGTAAATGTAATACTTCAAATTTCATTTCTCCAATTTCAACTATTTCACCTTCTTTATCTAACCATCGATCTGGTGTAAAAGCTGCTATTTCAAATAAACCAAATTTTTGTGACTGTTGAGGTAATTGAGCAAACCAATAATCATCTAATGAATGAGGTCCAATAATTTCTACTTGGAAATGTTGTTTAATTTTGGGAGCAGCACCAACATGATCAAGATGACCATGGGTTAATAAAATCACTTTTAAATTTAGTTCAAGCTCTATAATACGTTTAATTAATTTATCTGCCTCACCACCAGGATCAATAATAGCTGCATTCTTGTCTTCATCCCAAATTAAAGAACAATTTTGCTGAAAAGCAGTTACGGGAATAATTTCAATATTCATCTCATCTCTCTATCTATAAATAATAAGAAAACCGCACTTTGAAAGTGCGGTTCATTAAAAAACTCCTCTACTTCAATCCCGTCTAAGCTCCACGCCAAGTTCTTACTGGACCAGTATCAATGTGAATAAAATTGCTACGAGGATAATAACCTACTCCACCATTATTCAATTTTTCTGCTGCCTGCCGAAGTTTTACTAGTGGTACACCATCAATACGAAAATCAATAGCTTGCCCACGTGTATGATAACTATTGCTCGCTACACCACGACTTTTACGACGCATTGCGGCATTACTTGCAGGGGAACGATAACCACAAATAATTTGAATTTCACTATTACGTAACCCTAGACTCGATTGTAGGCGATAAAATTTTAAAAATAACTTTGGATCCATCCGATGCATATGATTATTACGCTTATCTCGCATTAAATAGTCCAATTTTTTTAATGCCACCGATGAGAATCCTTTACTCGGTAAAAATTCAGAACTGAATTTATCCCCTGTATTAATATTTCTAAAACGTAAAATACGTGGTTTTGGGGTTGAAACAGCAGCTAACAGGCTATTAGGTAACAAACTAGCACCTAATACAATTCCACCTAAGGATAACCATTTTCGACGACTATGGTTAATAGTATTCATTCTGTTAATATCTCTATGTTATTTGATGTTTATTTTGACCAACGTAATTAAGATTAGTTCTCAACTTAAGAAAACATAACAATTTTACTGATTTCCCTTCAAAATGGAAGGGAAATTTAGCTTAATTTTTAATAAAAATGACATTAATTAATGTATTTTTTGATCATATTCCAATCTATATAACTTAAGTCTGGTGTAACATCATAACCATAAATATCAGGTAAAGTATAAGTCTTCTCACCATCGACCCAACTTGTTACATAATATAAAAATACTGGATTATTTGATGCCACATTCGCTGAAGTTGTTTTACGACTTTGTAATGTATTTCGTTTTCTTTCCTCAGACCAACCAGCTTCTTTCAATAAAATAGTTGCTAATTCATCTGCTTTCTCAACACGGACACAACCTGAGCTTAATGCACGATCTTTCTTAGCAAATAAATTTCTTGTTGGCGTATCATGTAAAAAAATTGCATCAGAACTTGGCATATTAAATTTAAAATTGCCTAATGCACTATCTCCAGGTGCTTGACGTAAACGATATGGGAACTTTTTCGCAGTCATATTTTCCCAATCAATTGTATAAGGATCGATAGTTTTTCCTTTACTATCAATAATCGTATAACCATTACGATAAATATAACTCGGATCTTTTCGTACTTTTGGGATAATGTCTTCATTAATTAAACGTGTTGGTGTATTCCAAGGTGGATTCACGACAACATTACTTAATTTACTATACAAAACAGGAGTTTTACGTGCTTTTTTGCCTACAATCACTTTGGAACTTAAAACTAATTTTCCGTCACGATAATAATCTAATTCATAACTAGGAATATTAACAAATAATCCATCCTCAAATGCTGGAATAACCCGCAAACGCTGCACATTAATTGCTAATTTATATAGTTTTTTTAATGCTTCTTTATCCATATTTGATGGATTCACTAACTCCGGTAATGCAGCGAATGTCTGTTTATATAAATTGTTCTCGGTTGTTAGCGTTTTTAAAAATGCCAACATATTTCCTTCTTGAGCAGCCATCAGCCAAGTTGAAATTTGTTCCTCTGTCGGCAAACTAGATTTATAATTATTTGCTGAATAAAGCCATTTTTGTGCAGATTTAATAATATTATAGCTATAATACATGTAATCCAAGAATGTATCTGTAAGTAATACATCACGCTCAAAATTGCCTTCTGGTATAGTATCTATTTTTGCTAAAATTTCAGCCGAGTTCTTTGAAACACCACTGATAACTAACATTGCATATTCACGTAAAAACTGTTTTTCAGCGGAGCTATCTTGCCAAATCGGCTGAAAGTTATTACTAGCATAAATCTTAGCGACTGCCGATTTAAACTGTAATTTTATTTCACCTAACTTTGCATTCAATTGTTCTTCTGCTAATGCTTGTTTCTCAGCTGCAATACGTTCTTCTTCAAGCTGTTTTTCAGCTGCAAGTTGATCTTCAATTGCTTTTGCCTCTAACTCAAGTTGCTGTTTAGTTAAAAGATCAACTTCTTGAGTAACTTCAGTACCTGTATTAAGCGAATCTTGATGTTCTGGATTAGCATGTACATTCATCGCATATAACGAGGAAAACAAAAATGCTAATTGTGCAGATTTGAATAATTTGATATTTAACATATTATAGTTCCTTAAAATCATTAGAATCTGACCGCACTTTTAGCTATAAAGTACGGTCAAAATAAACCTAATTTAATTTTACTTGAGCTACCCTAGCTTTTTCTATTTCTAACTTCAATAAATCTGCTGCTATTTTTTCTGCTTCCTTGAGATAAAAATCAGGTGCCTCATAATCTTTTGGTAGACTATCTAAATCTTTTAGTGGTTTTTTACCCTCTCGTTTAAAACGAGCATTTAAATCTTTTAAACGTCTAGCATCATCTTTATCATTCTCAACCTTACGTACTTGATAGTTCAAAGATAAATATTTACGTTCACTACGCTCATCTCGAATTTTAAGCTCTTCATTCAATGCAATAAACTCTGGATCCTTAGCAATACGCTCAAGATGATTCTTATTCAAAGTTGAGACTGCTTCTCTTGCTTGAGCAACTTCTACATAATTTGCAGCGGGAATTTTATCCCATGGCAGTGCATTATCTTCTTTTTCCTCTCCATACTCTTTAGCATCAATTGCTGCTGGAAAATCAATATCAGCAGCAACTCCTTTCAGCTGAGTACTCCCACCATCAATTCGGTAGAATTTCTGGATAGTATATTGAATCAATCCTAAAGGTTCTTGATTTGCGTCAAAAGCAAAATTTAATGAGCGACTTTGCTGTACAGTTCCTTTACCAAAAGTATTTTGCCCAATCACAATACCTCGATTATAGTCTTGCATTGCCGCAGCAAAAATTTCTGATGCAGATGCACTAAAGCGGTTAATCATGACAAATAATGGTCCTGAATAAACTTGTTCACTATCTGGATCCTCATGGATACGAATACGTTGGAACGCATCTCGAACCTGCACAATTGGTCCATCACTAATAAAGAGTCCACTTAATGCAACAGCTTCAGTCAATGCACCACCACCGTTATCACGTAAATCAATAATTAACGCTTTTGCCTTCTTAATTTTCATTTCTGACAGTAACTTACGTACATCTTGTGTCAAACCGATATAAAAGCTAGGAATCTTAATAGAGGCTACAATTTGTCCATCAACTTTACTTACAGTTAATTTGGCTGCTTGATCTTCAATTCTAACCTTATCGCGTGTTAACGTAATTACTTTCGATTTACCACCTTTTTCAGGTTCAATTTCTAAACGTACTTTCGTACCTTTTTTACCTTTAATTTTGTCAACAATATCTTCTAAACGCCAACCAACAACATCTTCGATTTCTCCTGTTGCCTGACCAACACCGATAATGCGATCACCTGCTTTCAATTTTTTACTACGCTCTGCTGGCGCACCAGGTACTAAAGATTTAATAGTCGTGCCTTCATCTTCTGTTTGCTGTAACGTTGCACCAATCCCCTCTAAAGAAAGATTCATACTTTCATTAAAACTTTTAGCTGTACGTGGTGCTAAATAACTTGTGTGCGGATCAATTTCGCGAGCAAAAGAGTTCAAATACACTTGAAGAATGTCATCTGCTTTGGTTTGCGTTAAACGACGAATCGCCAAATCATAGCGTTTAACAAGGGTTTTTCTGATATCTAACCACTTTTTCCCTTTTAGTTTTTGATTGATAACATCATTTTTGACACGCTGTTGCCAGAGTTTATCAAGCTCTGCTACATCCTTAGCCCAATCTGCTTTCTCACGATCAATTTCAATGTGATCATCTTCTGATAAATTTGGCTCTTTATCTAATAAAGAAAGAGCATATTTATAACGTTCATAACGTTTCTTCATCATTAAATCATACATTTCAAATGCAATTGAAAGATTCCCTTCATTTAATGACTCATCAAATTGAGTTGCAAATTTTGCTCTCATTTCGTCCACATCAGATTGTAAAAAAATGTTCCGACTAAAATCTAATGATTTTAAATAACGTTCAAATACCTTCTGTGAAAAAGCATCATCCAGTGTAAATTTACGGTAATGACTTTGCGTTAAACGTGTTGTAGCTCGTTTAGTGGCTAATTGATTTTCTTCTGTAGGTTGTGGAATCACAATATCGTCTTGTTTAATTTTTGGAGCTACTGCTTGTACGATGGTGAAGTTCATAAAAAAAGTGCTTAACAAAAATATTGTTAAGTAACTTTTAGCGCTACGTAATATCATTTATTATTCCTAAAAAAGAAAACATGCTTACAGGTTAATTAATATAAAATACACAAATGCCATCGAGCATGATGGCATTTTCATTTTTAATAAAATTTATGCAAATAGATGCTCAGCTGAAACACTAATGACCAAACCATTATCTAATTGTACTCGAGCAGACTCTTTCACCACTTCTAATACAATTGCATTTTTAGGATTTCCACCGACTTTGACCTTAACAACATCATCTTTTTGTAAAGTTGAGAAATCAATTGTATTTAATTTTATTCTTGACTTACGTACTGGTTTTGGTTTTCTTTCTGTTTTTACCGTTTTACCTTCTGTTGTACGTTGAGTTAAACGTTTTTTCTCAGGCTTAGCCACTTTCTCAGCAGCTCGCTTTTCGGCGACTTTTGCTTTTGCTTGCGCAAGCTGTGTTGCAGCATGCTCTACATGTTCTTGCTCCAATACACCGCAAGCATTACCCTCTAGATCAATACGTTCAGCACCTAATTTGCAACCATGCAAATAACGCCAGTTTGATGTATACGCACGCAGTGCTTGACGTAACTGTGTTTTACTCACACGTTCATCGTCTTTTAACGCTTCTGCTAAATCTTGGAATAAACCAATTTTTAAAGGCTTGGCTTCACCTTCCAAGGAAAAACAAAGTGGAAATTTTTCCACTAAATAAGCAATAATGTCTTTATTATTTGTTAATTTTTGGAGTTCGCTCATTCTCTCTTCCTGACTCTATATTTCTACTAGAAAAACTCGGCATAGTTTAGCTCACTTTAAGAAAAAATGACAATTATATAATCATATAAATACGTTAATTTACGTTTCTCAACAAAAATAAATGGGACTTTTTCATTAGTTATACAACTATTTTCAAATTTTTTTAGACAGTATAGAATATCCATTCCTTATCTCAACGCCAACAAGTTAACTCACATGATAAATACCGCACCTAACAAATCTACAAACCAATTAGCTTGTTGCTCGGATTGTGATGCGGTGATTTCCTTTCCTCCATTAAAAGAGCAACAATATGCAGAATGCCCACGTTGTCACAATGCACTGAGCTCTACAGATCGTTGGAGCTTACATCGCTGTGCTATGTTAGCGTTATCTATTTTAATTTTAATGCCTTTTGCACTTAATTACCCTTTGCTTAGTATTGATTTATTAGGCTCAAAAATTGATGCTTCTGTTTGGGGGGGAATATGGAAAATGGCAACCCAAGGCTACCCTTATACAGCATTTCTCGTTTTCATTTGTGCTGTTTTTATGCCTATTTCTTTTGCCTTATTAGTAATTTTATTACGCATATCTCAGTTACTTGGAATCAAACCTCGTAACTTATTAATTTCGCTGACTTATATTAAGCCTTGGGTGATGTTTGATGTCTACCTCGTTGCGCTTGCTGTGACAATGTTTAAAGTGCGTGAATACGCTACTTTACAAATTGACATTTACCTCATAGCATTTGTATTTACCGCTTTATTGACGACATTACTCTTTATAAAACTCAATCCTAAGGCACTTTGGAATGAGTTTTATCCGAATAGCCATGCATTAACTGAAATACCAACGGATAATCAACCGCACTTTTGTACCGAATGTCAATATAGCTTTACTCAAGCAACTTATGATCATAAACAGCGAGCAACTTGTCCTCGTTGCGATTCTCTTCTTCATTTATCGCCTGATATAAAATTACAGCGCACTTGGGCAACTTTAATTGCAGGAATTATTATGATTATTCCAGCGAATATTTTACCTATGTCAGTGGTTTATTTAAACGGTGCACCAAGCGAAGATACATTAATGTCTGGTGTATTGAGCTTTATCGATATGGGAAGCTATTTCATTGCATTTGTCGTTTTTGTTGCGAGTATTTTCGTTCCAATTAGTAAAATTATTATCATGCTGTATTTACTGATTTGCGTACACTTTAAACTAAAACACGCTATAAAATGGCAAATGCGCTTATTACATTTTGTACATTTTGTAGGTCGTTGGTCTATGCTTGATCTCTTTGTATTAGCACTAATGATGTCCTTAGTTGCACGAGGACAAATAATTGACTTTTCCGTAGGTCCTGCAGCTTTCTACTTTGGTATCGCAGTATTTTTGACTATGATATCTACTTCACAATTTGATAGTCGCTTAATTTGGAAAATTTATGACAAACAATAATCAAAATGACACCGTTGAACAACTTTACACAGAAGCAAAAGCAAATGTAAAACAAGTCAGACGAATCTCACCGTTCTGGCTCTTACCTTTTATTGCCCTCTGTATTGGTGCAGTCCTCTTTTTCCAAATTATTCAAGAACAGGGGTATACAATTAAAATTACTTTTGCTAATGGTGAAGGATTAGTTGCAGGCAAAACGCAAGTACGTTACCAAGGTTTACAAATTGGTGTAGTTAAAAAAGTCAGTTTTACTAATGATCTGAAACAAGTTGAAGTACTAGCGAATATATATCCAGAAGCAAAAACTGTTTTACGTGAGAATACAAAGTTTTGGTTAGTTAAGCCAAGCGCTTCACTTGCTGGCATCTCAGGTATTGATGCCTTAGTTTCAGGTAACTATATCACTTTACAGCCAGGTGATGGGGATAATGAAGATGAATTCATAGCGGAAACGGAAGGTCCTATCGCACAAGTTGATGATGGAGATCTACTTGTCCATTTATTGGCTGATGATCTTGGTTCAATCTCAATCGGTGCTTCTGTCTATTTTAAAAAACTCCCCGTTGGTAAAATCTACGATTATCGTTTTATTGAAGATGGTAAAAAGGTCTCAATCAATTTAGTTATTGATAAAGCCTACGCACATTTTGTCAAAAAAGACAGTCATTTCTGGAATATCAGTGGTATTGATGCACAAATTGGTTTATCTGGCATCAATATTAATGTGGATAGCTTAAATGCGATTGTGCAAGGTGCTGTCGCGTTCGACTCACCAAGTCAGAGTGAACTTGCACAAAATAACGATAAGTTTACACTTTATGCAAATTTCAATGCGGCTAAACGAGGGATCCCAATCGACATTAAATTACCTAAAACATCTGGACTCCAAGCAGGACAAACTAGCGTATATTATCAAAACAAACAAATAGGTATTTTATCCGAGCTTAACGAAGTAGACAATAATCCAGAGTCCTTAACAGGAAAGTTACTTGTTGATCCTCTCTCAGTCGATCTTTTTACAAATAAAACTAATATCGTTTTACGCAATAAAAAATTGAATTTAGGAGATCTTACTAATATTCAAAATTTACTGCGCGGAGAATATTTTGAAGTCGTTGCAGGTCTGGGGGAACCCCAAACAACATTCACAGTTATTAAGGAAAATGAGCTATTATTACAACAACCAAATACTTTGGTCTTATCCTTAACCGCTCCAGAAACTTATGGTGTCAGTGAAGGTCAACCTATCTACTATAACAATATTACTATTGGTGAAATCATCGCTCAGACTCTTGATATTGAAGGTGTAACCTTTAAAATCGCTATCGCAGAGAAGTATCGTCATTTAATTCACCAAGATACCCGTTTTATTGCTGCCTCTAATCTGGACATTAACTTAGATGTAAATGGGTTTCGATTTGAGGCTGCCTCACCTGAAAAATGGTTACAAGGAGGCATTCGAGTCTTAAGTGGTAAACAAAATCAGGGGAAACCACTCACAGTCTATCCTCTATATAAAGATATCTCCCATGCCGAATCGGGTATTATAGGAGGTCAATTAATACCAACGATCACATTAACTAGCACAGAATTACCGAATATTAGCCAAGGTTCTTTAGTTCTGTACCGCCAATATGAAGTTGGGAAAATTCTAGAGGTACGTCCAAAAGCTAAAACATTTGAAGTTGATATTTTTATTTATCCAAAACACCGAGAGTTATTAACCGATAAAAGTGTTTTCTGGGTAGAAAGTGCTGCACAAATTGATATTACAGCAAAAGGAATTAGCATACATGCAACGCCAATAGCTCGCTCTCTAAAAGGAGCAATAAGCTTTGAGAATCTTATTGGTCGGGCTTCAGCTAATACACTTTATGCAAACGAATTACGCGCAAAATCAGCAGGACAGCAACTTACTTTTATTACAGAGGATGCGACCAATTTAACGAAAGGAATGAACTTACGCTACCGTGGTTTAACAATTGGAGAAGTTGAACAAGTGAATCTCGATGTCAAAAGCAATAAAGTCATCGCAAAAGCCTTGATCAATCCACAATATATAACATTAATTGCGAAAGAAGGTAGTCGATTTACACTGATCTCACCACAAATCTCAGCTGCTGGCATTGAAAATATTGAGAGCTTATTACAACCTTATATTGACGTTGAAATCGGATCTGGAAAAGCAAAAACACAATTCCAACTAACTCAATCTGCACCGCGTAAAAATAATCAATATGCTCAGGGCCTCCCGCTCATATTAGAAACACATGATGCTCTGAATATCACGACAGGCTCGCCTATATTATACAGAGGTGTAGAAGTAGGTACGATAAATCAAATTAAGTTGAATGAATTAGGTGATCGTGTTTTTGTTCATATTTTAATTTCACAAAAATATAAACATTTAGTACGTCAAAATTCAGAATTCTGGATTGCAGCAGGCTATGATTTCAGCTTTGGGCTAAATGGAGCAGAAGTAAATACTGGCTCTGTACAACAATTATTGAAGGGCGGAATTGCTTTCTCTACGCCACCAACAACTATAATTGAACCAGCTGCAAAAGCCAATCAACATTTTTTACTACAAATAAAACGCCCAGCTAATGCGCAACAATGGAACTCAGGAGCTTTAGCTAAATAAAATGTAAAAATTTCAAAAAATAGACCGCACTTTCTATGCGGTCTATCATATTCCAAACATAGATGACAATTTTCATTATTGTAGTGCTAATGCAGCAATAGTTGTTATCACTTTCACAGCACTTTTCATCCCTTCCAAAGTAATAAGCTCATGTTTACTATGGAAATTATAGCCACCAGTAAAGATATTTGGACACGCTAATCCTTTTTCTGCTAACCATGCTCCATCTGTACCGCCTCGGATAGCTTTATGAATTGGTTGAATACCACATATCTGCATTGCTTTATCCGCAAGTTCTACAGATTTTGGCACAGTTTTAACAATCTCATTCATATTCTTATAACTATCTGTAATTTCCACGCATACTGGCTTTTTCAATGATTTTTTCATATTAAACTCATTTACAAGCTGCCGAATAAAAGCCTTACGCTGTAAAAATTTTTCTTGCTCAAAATCACGAATCAAATAATGCAGCTCAACTCTTTCTATATCACCACTAAAGCGGCTAAGATGATAGAACCCTTGTTTACCTTCCGTTTTCTCTGGTGTTTCATCCGCAGGCAACCCCTGTTGGAACTCACAAGCTAAGCTTAATGCATTAATCATTTTATCTTTTGCAGATCCTGTATGAATATTGACTCCTTCAATAGTTACAATTGCACTAGCTGCATTGAAATTTTCATATTCTAATTCGCCAACTTCCCCACCATCAATAGTATATGCCCAATCACAAGAAAAGTTTTCTAATGGAAAAAATTGCATTCCCAGTCCAATCTCTTCATCTGGGGTAAATGCCACTCGAATATTACAATGAGGTAAATTGTTTTCTTTCAATATTGAAAGTGCGGTCATAATTTCTGCAATTCCAGCTTTATTATCTGCTCCTAATAACGTATTTCCATCAGCAACAATCAAGGTTTTCCCTACCAGTTGGTGTAAAAAATGGTAATGTGCGGGACTAATAAATTCTTCCCCCATTCCTAATGCAATATCACCCCCACGATAATTTTCAATCACTTCAGCCTGTACATTTTTACTACTACATTCAGTTGCTGTATCTAAATGGGCAATTAGTCCAATCGTTGGGGAGCTGGGATCAGTATTAGAGGGAAGAAAAGCCGTAACAACTGCGTTTTTTGATACTTCAATTTCTTCTAATCCTAGAGCAACTAGCTCTTGTTGTAGATGCTTTGCTAATTTTACTTGCCCTTGTGAGCTCGGGGACACTTTAGCACCAAGTTTAGATTGAGTATCATAAGTAGTGTAATGTAAAAAACGCTCTAATAATCGATATTCTTGATCTTCATTTAACATAGAATTTACTCGCGACAAAATAATAATTAAAGTTTAATGGCAAATAACGGTCTATTCATTGATATATCACAACTTTCTCTGTTAATTTTCGCAAAGTCACCTATTCGCTTCTGAATAATAAAATATAGTTATAATATAGTTATAAAATAGTGTGTTATCTGAGTGAAGCCATTCTCCCCTTTTCCTACAATTTTTTTATAAAATCACTTTTATTTATTAAACAATCGCTATATCATTAGCATTTATTTTTTAATCGTGAGCGCCAACAGTTTTTCTGTTGGCATTTGTTTCTACTCAATACCTAAATTATTGGTACATTAGGGAGAAAACCAAAGCTAGTGGAAAATTCAGTTCAAAACAAGCCTATTATTGAGCTTCGTTCTATTACTAAGTCCTATGGTGATAGAACCATCATTGAAAACTTTAATTTAACGATCAATAATGGGGAGTTTTTAACCATTCTTGGTCCTTCAGGTTGTGGTAAAACAACTGTTTTACGTTTGCTTGCAGGCTTAGAAGAATTAGATTCTGGTCATATTATTCTTGACGGCGAAGACATCACAAACATTCCCGCTGAACATCGTCATGTCAATACAGTCTTTCAAAGTTATGCTCTGTTCCCACATATGACAATTTTTGAAAATGTGGCATTTGGTCTACGTATGCAAAAAGTACCTAATGAAGAGATTAAACCTCGTGTATTAGAAGCATTACGTATGGTTCAACTTGAAGAATATGCAGAGAGCAAACCAGCACAATTATCTGGTGGACAACAACAACGTATCGCTATTGCTCGTGCTGTTGTGAATAAACCAAAAGTATTGTTACTTGATGAATCACTTTCTGCTTTAGACTATAAATTACGTAAACAAATGCAAAATGAATTAAAAGCATTGCAACGTAAATTAGGGATCACATTTATTTTTGTCACACACGATCAAGAAGAAGCTCTGACAATGTCTGATCGCATTATCGTGTTACGTAAAGGGCATATTCAACAAGATGGTTCTCCACGTGAAATTTATGAAGAGCCAAAAAATCTTTTTGTTGCTAAATTTATTGGTGAAATCAATATCTTTAATGCAACCGTTTTAGAGCGTATTGATGAAAAACGTGTACGTGCTAATGTTGAAGGTCGAATTTGTGAAATTTATACAAACCTTAATGTCACACCAGAGCAAAAGCTGAAAGTTTTACTCCGTCCAGAAGATATTCTGATCGAAGAACTTGATGAAAATCAAAGCTCAAAAGCAATTATTGGTCACGTTGCTGATCGTAACTACAAAGGCATGACATTAGAATCCAATATCACATTAGATCACAATGGAATGACAGTACTTGTCAGTGAATTCTTCAATGAAGACGATCCTAATATTGATCACTCTTTAGGTCAAAAAGTGGCATTAACATGGCACGAGGGCTGGGAGGTTGTGTTGAGCGATGAAGAATAATGCTTTCCAAAAATCAACTATTGCTGTCATTTTTGGCTGGTTGATCTTCTTTGTACTTGCACCAAACATTTTGGTACTTATCGTCAGCTTTTTGACTCGCGATAGTAGTAACTTTTATGCATTGCCATTTACATTTGAAAACTATACACGTTTATTTGAGCCACTTTATGCTCAAGTTGTGTGGAATTCATTGTATATGTCAGGCCTAGCCACACTTGTTTGTTTAATTATTGGTTATCCTTTTGCATTTTTATTAACAAAAATTAACCCTAAATATCGACCATTTTTACTCTTTTTAGTTGTGTTACCGTTTTGGACTAACTCACTCATTCGTATCTATGGTATGAAAATCTTTTTAGGAGTAAAAGGTATTCTCAATAACACCTTGATGACTCTTGGTATTATTGATACACCAATTCGTATTTTAAATACTGAAGTTGCAGTAGTCATTGGCTTAGTTTACTTACTTTTGCCATTCATGATTTTACCGCTCTATGCTGCGATAGAAAAACTGGATTATCGTTTACTCGAAGCAGCTAAAGATTTAGGAGCAAATGCATTTCAACGTTTTATTAAAGTGATTATTCCACTCACTATGCCAGGTATTATTGCAGGCTGCTTATTAGTTTTATTACCTGCAATGGGAATGTTCTACGTCGCTGATTTATTAGGTGGCGCAAAAGTACTGCTAGTAGGTAATGTAATTAAGAGTGAATTCTTAATTTCGCGTAACTGGCCATTTGGTTCCGCGATCAGTATTGGTTTAACTATTCTAATGGCATTGCTCATTTTTGTTTACTACAAAGCAAGTAAATTAATGAATAAGAAAATGGAGTTGGAATAATGAGCCGATTACTACGCAATATTTTTATGCTGGTGGTATACGCTTATTTGTATATCCCAATTATTATTTTGGTGACAAACTCGTTTAATGATGATCGCTATGGTTTAACTTGGAAAGGCTTTAGCTGGAAATGGTATGAACGACTATTTAATAACGATACGCTCATTCAAGCTGCTATTCACTCAGTAACGATTGCTTTTTTTGCAGCAACAATCGCTACGATTATTGGTGGTCTAACAGCAATAGCCTTATATCGCTATCGTTTCCGTGGTAAACAAGCAGTGAGTGGCATGCTATTTATCGTGATGATGTCACCAGATATCGTCATGGCAGTATCATTACTTGCTTTATTCATGATTGTTGGCATTAATTTAGGCTTTTTGTCATTATTATTAGCCCATATTACATTCTGTTTACCTTATGTAGTTGTAACTATCTTTTCACGTCTTAAAGGTTTTGATATAAAAATGCTTGAGGCAGCAAAAGATCTTGGAGCAGGTGAAGTAACGATTTTACGTAAAATTATTTTCCCACTTGCACTGCCTGCAATTATCTCAGGTTGGTTACTCAGCTTTACAATCTCATTAGATGATGTTGTTGTTTCATCATTTGTGAGTGGAGTCAGTTATGAAATTTTACCATTGAAAATTTTCTCTTTAGTAAAAACAGGTGTGACTCCTGAAGTTAACGCTTTAGCAACAATCATGATTATCTTATCATTAGGATTAGTGATTTTAAGCCAAGTTGTCGCCAGAAAAGGAAAATAAGTATTGTAAAAATAATACTTCACAAACAACTTAATACAAAATAGAATACGCCTTGCCTTCAAACAAGGCGTTTTTTTATACCTCTTACCAAAGAGAATGTTTACCCTTAACAGGAGAATGATAGAAATGAAAAAATTTGCAGGTCTTGTGACTGCAGGAATCATGACACTTGGCTTAACTGCTAATGCACATGCAACCAATGACACTGTTTACCTTTATACTTGGACTGAATATGTCCCAGATGGTTTATTAGATGAGTTTACAAAAGAAACGGGAATCAAAGTCATCGTTTCTAGTTTGGAATCAAACGAAACTATGTATGCGAAATTAAAAACGCAAGGTGAAACGGGTGGTTATGATGTTATCGCACCATCAAATTATTTTGTGTCAAAAATGTCGCGTGAAGGTATGCTAAAAGAGCTAGACCACAGCAAATTACCTGTTATCAAAGAATTAAACTCTGACTGGTTAGATAAACCTTATGACAAAGGTAATAAATATTCATTGCCACAATTGTTAGGAGCACCTGGTATTGCTTATAACACAGATAGTTATAAAGGTGATAACTTCACTGCTTGGGGAGACTTATGGAAGCCTGAGTTTAAAGGAAAAGTACAATTACTTGATGATGCGCGTGAAGTATTTAATATTGCACTACTTAAATTAGGACAGGATCCAAATACTACGGATCCAGCTATTATTAAGCAGGCATATGAAGAATTATTAAAATTACGTCCAAATGTACTTTCGTTTAATTCAGATAATCCAGCTAACTCATTTATCTCTGGTGAAGTTGAAGTAGGCCAACTTTGGAACGGTTCTGTCCGTATTGCTAAAAAAGAGCAAGCTCCTTTAGACATGGTTTTTCCAAAAGAAGGACCAGTACTTTGGGTTGATACTTTAGCAATTCCAGCAACATCAAAAAATCCTGATGGCGCACATAAATTAATTAATTATTTATTAAGTGCGAAAGTATCTGCTCAATTGACAGAAGAAATTGGCTATCCAACATCGAATGTTGAAGCGCTAAAACTACTACCTATTGAAATTACACAAGATCCAGCTATCTATCCAACAGCAGAAATATTACAAAATAGCTATTGGCAAGATGATGTAGGTGATGCTGTTGAATATTACGAAAACTATTACCAACAGTTAAAAGCAGCTAAATAATCTGTTTTACATACTATATAAAGTGCGGTGAAAATTCTGAAATTTTAACCGCACTTTCTCTCTATTTCATCTTATCTCATTCTGTTTTCAACAAATGAATTTTTAAGCATAAATTTCATATAATAATTCATTTACAATCTGTATTTTCTAGCCTAAAATCCATCTCTGTCCGTATCCATTCGGCATCTTCAGGTCAGTTTAGCTATATTTTGACTGACACATTCATTATCCCCTTTTATGGGAGCTATATTCATGAAAAAACTCACTTGTATTTTAACAACTGGCATGATGATGCTAAGTGTAAATAACTACGTAAACGCAGCGAATAATAATGAAGTTTATCTTTATACTTGGACAGAATATGTTCCAGAAGGTTTATTAGATGAATTCACAAAACAAACTGGAATTAAAGTTATTGTATCAAGCTTAGAATCAAATGAAACAATGTATGCAAAATTAAAAACTATTGGTAAAGATGGTGGCTATGATGTCATCGCACCAACTAGTTATTTTGTGTCAAAAATGGCCAGAGAAGGGATGCTGAAAGAATTAGATCACAATAAACTACCAGTCATAACACAGCTTGATCCCAATATGCTTGATCGTCCCTATGACAAAGGTAATAAATATTCACTACCCCAACTATTTGGTGCAACAGGAATTGCTTACAATACTTCAAACTACAAAGCTGAGCAATTTCAATCTTGGGGAGATTTATGGAATGTGGAATTTAAAGATAAAATACAAATGCTTGATGACCCCCGTGAGCTCTTCAATATTGCGTTATTAAAAATGGGAAAAGACCCGAATACACAAGATCCTGCTGTGTTGGAAGAAGCCTATAAAGAATTATTAAAAATACGTTCAAATATTCTCTCTTTCAATTCTGATAATCCAGCAAGTACTTTTATTTCAGGTGAAACAGATATTGGACTCTTGTGGAATGGTTCTGTACGTATCGCTAAAAATGAAGGAGCAACAATAGATATGGTCTATCCAAAAGAAGGAACAATGCTCTGGATAGATAATTTAGCTATACCTTCCAGCGCAAAAAATACAGAAAATGCTTATAAATTAATTAATTATTTATTAAGTGCAGATGTGTCAGAAAAATTGACATTAAATATTGGCTATCCAACATCTAACTTGGAAGCATTAAAACGTCTTCCCAAAACATTGACAGAAGATCACGCTACTTTCTTAACTCAAGAAGTAATTGATCGCAGCCAGTGGCAAATTGACGTAGACAATGCCATTGATCTGTACGATAGTTATTATCAGAAATTAAAAGCAGCAAAATAATTGACCATAGCTTGATTTCAATCACAAAAAGATCTTCGGGATGAAGATCTTTTCCATTTTGTACATTAATATAGTCAAAAATATTTAGACAAGGAGAAATAATATGAAGCAACATATTTCAGACAGAATAAAACAAGCAGCCTATCTTATTGAGCCGAGACAGCTCGGAGAAGATATATGGCATATTTTAGAGGAGCAGCATTTTACTGGCTTATTACCTCACTTCGTTATCAATCATCTTTGCCAGAAACATCAGCTTGATAATAAGCAACTGGCCTTAAAATTGTTACCTGTTGCAGCTTGCTATTCCCATACACCAATTTCACATTTCTATGTTGGTGCAGTCGCTATTGGTATTAGCGGTAATTTTTATTTTGGCGCAAATCAAGAATTTTCAGATAGTAATATCCAGCAAACTATCCATGCAGAACAAAGTGCTATTTCATATGCTTGGATAAATAAGGAGAAATCACTTACTGATATTGTCGTAAACCATACACCATGCGGTCACTGTAGACAATTCATGAATGAGCTAAACTCAGCTTCAGAATTACAAATTCATTTACCTCATAGTCAAAATAACCCACTACAAAAATATTTACCAGACTCTTTTGGTCCAAGAAATCTGGATATTGAACTACATTTGTTAGATGCTCATTCTAATCATCTTAGCTATGAGACAGATGATCCTGTTATTTTAGCAGCTCTCAGTGCAGCGAATATGGCTCATGCACCTTATTCTAACTCTTATCATGGTGTTGCAATCCAGACTGAAAATCAACAAATCTTTATTGGTAGCTATGCAGAAAACGCTGCATTTAACCCAAGTTTAC
The DNA here is from genome assembly GCF_020810675.1 of Pasteurella canis. Lineage (GTDB taxonomy): Bacteria > Pseudomonadota > Gammaproteobacteria > Enterobacterales > Pasteurellaceae > Pasteurella > Pasteurella canis. The sequence goes on along the minus strand of NZ_CP085871.1, from coordinate 321,543 downwards.
CTGCACTGCAAGTCGCTATTAATAATGTATTTTTGAATGGAGAGGAAATTGAAAATATTCAACGCATTGTCATGATAGAACAAGCAAATGCGCTAAGCTATCGTAAAATGAGTGAGGATTTAATCGAGAGTATTTGTGATATAAAATTAGAATATGTATCTCTCTAGTCAAAAATAACTATAAAAAGAAAAATGTGGCTAAAATACTAAAAATCTTAGCCACATTTTACATATAACAGGATTAGGCTGAATTATTACTTATTTTAATGATATAGCCCAACTAGAATAAATTCCTCTCTCGTAAAAAATTTATTTGCCAATAATATCTAAATTATTCATATAAGGACGTAACACATGCGGTACAGTAATCGTTCCATCTGCATTTTGGTAATTCTCTAAAATAGCTACAAGAGTACGTCCCACCGCTAGACCTGAACCATTTAAAGTATGGACTAAACGTGTTTTCTTATCTGCTTTAGAACGGCACCGTGCTTGCATACGACGAGCTTGGAAATCCCACATATTTGAACAAGACGAAATTTCACGATATGTATTTTGTGCAGGTAACCACACTTCTAAATCATAAGTTTTACAAGCCCCAAAGCCCATATCTCCTGTACATAATAAGACTTTACGGTATGGTAATTCTAATAATTGTAATACTTTTTCAGCTTGCCCTGTAAGTTCTTCTAAAGCATCCATAGAAGTTTCTGGCGCAACAATTTGAACTAACTCAACTTTATCAAATTGGTGCATACGAATGAGGCCTCGAGTATCACGCCCATAAGAGCCTGCTTCAGAACGAAAACAAGGCGTATGTGCAGTCATTTTTAATGGCAAATCAGTTTCGTCCAAAATTTCATCACGTACTAAGTTAGTTACAGGTACTTCTGCGGTTGGAATGAGCGCATAAGGTTGCTGTCCTTCTAAAGCTTGAGTATGGAATAAATCTTCTCCAAATTTTGGCAACTGACCTGTTCCATATAGTGTCGCATGATTGACTAGATAAGGCACATAAGTTTCTGTATAACCATGTTGCTCCGTATGCAAGTCCAACATAAACTGTGATAAAGCTCGATGTAATTTAGCTATTTGGGCTTTCATTACAGCAAAACGAGAACCACTTAATTTCGCACCTGCCGCAAAATCTAAACCACCAAGTGCTTCACCTAATGACACATGATCTTTTACATCAAAATCAAAATTTTTGGGATTTCCCCAGCGTAGCACCTCTAAATTGTCATTCTCATCTTTACCTAAAGGCACTTCATCTGCTGGTAAATTAGGGATAGTCAAAGCGATTTGATTAATTTCGGCTAATACGTCATCTAATTTAGCTTTAGTTGTACTTAATTCAATCCCCATATGATCAACTTCTGCTAATAAAGCTGAAATATCCTCACCACGCGCTTTTGCTTGACCTATATTTTTTGAACGCGCATTACGTTCTGCTTGTAAAGTTTCTGTTTTCACTTGCAATGTTTTACGTTGCTCTTCAAGCTCTGTTAACAGCGCAATATCTAATACAAAATTACGTTTAATTTTTAATTTCTCAGCCACGTCTGCAAGATTATTACGCAATAGATTTGGATCGATCATTTTTTACCTACTTTGATTAAAATTTAGACGGAATTAACCGCACTTTTGCATAAAATTGATTGAAGTATTTTAGATCGAATTACATGAATAAACCAGTTTAAAATCAAAGCGTATGAGATTAAAAGTAAACAATATCAAGAATAAAGCCAACTTCTTGTAAACACATAATGAGGATATGAGGATATGAGGATATGAGGATATGAGGATATGCAAGTTATGGCTAACAAAACTTGTCAATCCAATATATTTTAATAACGTTTTTTCTGGCTCGTTTGATCTTGTTGTCGAAGCCAGTCAAGTTTCTCTTTGATTTTAATTTCCATACCTCTATTAGTTGGAAAATAGTATTGTGTATCTTTGAGAGCTTCAGGAAAATAATTTTCGCCTGCCGCATAAGCATTAACCTCATCATGAGCATAACGATATTCCGCCCCATAACCAAGCTCTTTCATCAACTTAGTCGGTGCATTACGCAAATGTACTGGAACATCATAATCAGGTAATTCTTTTGCTTGCTTTTTTGCTTGATTAAACGCGGCATACACTGCATTACTTTTTGGTGCCACCGCAAGATAAATGATAGCCTGTGCAATCGCTCTTTCGCCTTCAGCTACACCAACACGAGTGAAACAGTCCCAAGCAGCAAGTGCAACTTGCATCGCTTTAGGATCTGCGTTTCCCACGTCTTCTGAAGCAATAGCTAATAGGCGTCTTGCAACATAGAGAGGATCACCACCAGCAGTAATAATTCTTGCATACCAATATAATGCTGCATCTGGTGAAGAACCTCGCACAGATTTATGTAGTGCTGAAATCAAATCATAAAAACGATCACCTTGTTTATCAAAGCGGGCTTGGCGTTCCCCCAACACTTCTTTTAATAAAGTATGATCTAACACTTTTCCATTTGTATTTTCTTCCGCCATGTCAACCATTAACTCAAGGCTATTTAATGCCAAACGAGCATCACCATTCACATATTCAGCCAACGTCTCAAGTAAATTCGGGGCTAAAACAATGTGTTCTTTTCCCAATCCCCGAACGTCATCTTTCAAAGCCTGTTGAAGAACCTGAGTAATATCAGAAGTAGTAAGAGGCTTTAAAATATATACTCGAGCACGAGATAAGAGCGCACTATTTAATTCAAAAGACGGATTTTCAGTCGTTGCACCGATAAAAATAATAGTGCCATCTTCAATATGAGGTAAGAAAGCATCTTGCTGGCTTTTATTGAAACGATGCACTTCATCTACAAAAAGAATTGTGCGTCTATCTGTTAAACGATTTTGTTTAGCTCGTTCAATTGCCTCTCTAATTTCTTTTACACCACTAGTTACAGCAGAAATGCGTTCTACTTCCGCCTGAATGTGTTGTGCGATAATCTCGGCAAGCGTAGTTTTTCCAGTTCCAGGTGGTCCCCACAATATTATTGAATGAATATGTCCAGATTGGAGCGCTTTACGCAAAGGTTTTCCTGCACCAATTAAATGCGTTTGACCACAATATTGTTCAAGCGTTGTTGGACGCATTCTTGCAGCAAGAGGGCGGAAATCATCGTGCGTAAAATCAAGACTCAAGTTAGACATAAACTATTCCTATTTATTTTTTACGCTGATCGTCTAATTCTACGCCTTTTGGTACAGTAAATTTAAATAAACTGTCAGTTAAAGGTTGGTTAGTAATATTGCGTAATACGTATAAATTTGACTGCCCATCTTTTTCAATAGTACTGAAATTACGTAATATTCCCTCACTATCAATACGAATATCAAATTGTTTAATATTACTATTCTTAGCTTTTGGCTTTAGAATAAAAGTATCTGCTTTTTGTTCAACCGAATATTGCGTCCAATGGCTATTATCGTCGCTCGTAAGTAACACAAAAGGTGTATTATTCACCGCTTCTTTTACCCAATTCGCAGTGACTTGTTCAACAAAAGGGTCATAAAACCACAATGTTTTACCATCAGAAATAATTTGGCTTTCCTGTGGCTCTTTATTATCCATACGAAATAAATTAGGTCGTTTAATTTGAATTTTACCACTTCCCTGTTGTACATTTTTTCCATCAGCGGTACTCACAGTTTGCGTATAATCTGCACTTAAGACATTGACTTTCGCCAAACGCTGTTGCAGCTCACTAGTAGCATCAGCCCAAACTAAACAACTAAAACAGGTAGCAATAAGTGCGATTGTTTTTAACAAAATTTTTTGCATATTGATTTCCTTAAAAATCAGAAGAACGTCGTGCTAATATTTCACGTTTACCGTTTTGCATTGGCGAAACGATCCCTTGTTCTTCAAGTTGATCCATAATACGTGCAGCTCGATTAAAACCGACTTTAAATTTACGTTGTACATATGAAGTTGAAGTATTACCCGTGCTGGTAACAAATTCAACGACCTCATCAAATAAATCATCTAAATCATCCGAATCTGTTGTTGACTTTTGCGAATCAGCTTCATCATCATCTGATCCGTCTAAAATCCCTTCTATATAAGTTGGTTTGCCTCGTGCCTTCCAATCATCAACAACGCGAGCAACCTCATCATCACTCATAAAAGCACCATGCACACGAACTAAATCAGAAGATCCAGCTCCTGAATACAACATATCACCACGTCCAAGTAATGCTTCTGCACCAACTTGATCCAAAATAGTACGAGAGTCAATTTTACTTGCCACGGTAAAAGCAATCCGACTTGGAATATTAGCTTTAATTAATCCTGTAATAACATCTACTGATGGACGTTGTGTTGCTAAAATTAAATGAATTCCAATAGCACGTGCTTTTTGAGCTAAACGTGCTATCAGCTCTTCTACTTGTTTACCCGCTACCATCATCAAATCGGCAAATTCATCGACAATCACCACAATATAGCTTAATTTCTCCAATGGAGGGGGCAATGCATCCATTGTATCCCCTGGTCTCCACAATGGATTCGGAATTGGCATATTCATGGCTTCATATTCATCTATTTTTTCGTTATAGCCTTCAATATTGCGTACACGTAATGCAGAAAGTAATTGATAACGGCGCTCCATCTCATCAACACACCAACGTAATGCATTTGCTGCTTTCTTCATGTCTGTCACGACTTCTGTCAGCAAGTGAGGGATACCATCATAAATAGATAATTCAACGACTTTAGGATCAATCATAATAAATTTTACTTCTTCAGGCTTCACTCTGAAAAGTAAACTTAAAATCATCGTATTGACTCCAACTGATTTCCCAGATCCTGTTGAACCAGCCACTAACAAATGCGGCATTTTAGCAAGATCAACCACTACGGGTTTACCACTAATATCTTTGCCTAATGCCATTGAGAGTAACGATTTTGATTGTCGGAATTCCTCACTATCTAGGACCTCGCGTAAAGTCACCATTTGACGATTAATATTCGGTGTCTCAATCCCAATATAAGGTTTACCTGGGATAACTTCTGCAACACGAATTGAACGAAACATTAATGCTCGTGCTAAATCTGTATCAATACTTGTCACTTTCGCAGCTTTGACACCAGGTTGTAACTCAAGTTCATAACGAGTAACAACAGGACCGACTAACACATCTCTGACAGTAGCTTTTACACCAAAATTCCGTAATTGATGTTCAATCCGTTGCGATATTTCAAGAATTTCCTCCTGAGTAATACGATGTGCCTGACTTGGACGATGCTCTAATAATTCCAAACTAGGCATTGGTGTTGTTGGTTTAGCTTTAGTCGTCACTTTTTGCTGTAATGCAGGATGAATTAGAGAATCCGCATAAGATTTATAGAGTGGTGCAGTTGGTGCTAAATTAACATCTTGTAATGAAGGTTCTGTAAAAATCGCTTGAAGTGCATCTTCTGCATTTATTTCTTTTGCACGTAATGCCATTTCATCCAATCTTTGCTGTTCTTGCACTGCAAATTGCCGCGCTAAATCACTCTCTTGCTCATCATTAAGTGCGGTCAAATTTTGCGAAATCTTATCTGAAAGTGGAGATAAAGAGACTGTTGGTATTTCAGTTATGTCAGATGAAAAATCACTCACATTTTCAGGCAATTCTTCAACCACAGGAGATGTAGGTTCAGGTATTGTTACTGAAAAAGGTGGAACATTATATTCATTTTGTACACTTACTGTTGGCAATGAAAGATCCTGCTCAACTGCATACCCACCAAGTTGGGCATTTTCAAGATTATCAAACTCAACATCAGAATTTAATGTTGATTGCGACACCGCTACTGTAGCTTGCTCAGTATTTACTCCATTAATATTAATAAAATTTTCAATGTTCACTAAATCAGGTGCTGTCGTTTCAACTGTCGGCACTTCTTCAATTGATATTTCTTCAATTAGATCCGATAGATTATTAGTCTCTTTCTCTTCTAAATCAGTATGTTGTAAGTCTAAATCTTGTTGCATTGGTAAGGACTGAATATCATTTTGTCGTGTTTTATCATCAGTTTTCATCGTTAACCAATTAAAGAAACTAACAAATAAACGAATCAATGAGGAACCAGAGCACAACATAAATCCAAGTAAAGTTAATGCAACACCAGATAACATCAAGCCAACAAAATCTAATAAAGGAAAAAATACCGTTACTAAACTGCCGCCAAGAACCCCTCCAGCTAAATAATACGGTGAATTTGTTAGTAATAACGTAGCGAGAACGCAAGCCCCACATAAAAAAACGACAAAGCCGAATACGCTAAAACTGAAACGTAATATATTAAATTGTTTGTTTTTTTTATTACGTAAAAAATAAAGCGAAGTGATTAAAATCACGAAAGGAATAAGGTGTCCAATATGTCCAAATAGTACAAAAAACAGATCAATTAACCAAGCCCCCAAAGCGCCTGTTTTATTGATTGTATGTCCAATATAGCTTGAAGATGCCCATGAATTATCTAAAGGCGAGTAACTTGACCACGCAGCAATCAAATAAAGCGCAAAAAATGTAGTCAAGATAAAGAAAAACTCAAACAAATACTGCTTAGGTGTAAATTTTTCAGAAATTCGTTTAATCATTGTCTTATTTAAGTTGTAAAAAGTTAGTTTGTTTTACTTCTTCCATCACCACATAAGTACGGGTGTCATTTACACCAGGTAGCCGTAATAATGTTGTCCCGAGTAATTTACGATAAGCCGCCATATCTGCTACACGTGTTTTTAATAAATAATCAAAATCACCTGATACTAAATGACATTCTTGGATTTCATCAAGTTGTTGTACTGCTGCGTTAAACTCTTCAAATACATCAGGTTTACCTCGAATCAACGTAATCTCGACAATAACTAATAACGGTGAATCTAGTAATTCAGGATTTAGTAAGGCACGATACCCCATAATCACGCCCTGTTTTTCTAGGCGTTTTACACGTTCTAAGCAAGGCGTAGGTGATAACCCTACTTTTTTAGACAAATCTATATTTGAAATTTTACCATTGCGTTGTAATTCATCTAGAATTTTTATATCAATACTATCAAGCGCTTTTATCAATTTCTTTTCCATCGGCGATATCCTTTATTGTAGTTTTCAATCTTAATATTAAGTCAGATCATACTATGATATTTAAAAATTATCTAATATAGTCAATGCATCAGATAATTTTTTCACTGTAAATACTTCCATATTTTGTAATGCATTTTTAGGACGATTAGCGAATGGTACGATAGCGCGTTTAAAACCATGTTTAGCCGCCTCACTAATACGTTCTTGCCCACTCGGTACAGGGCGAATTTCACCCGCTAACCCCACTTCGCCAAATACGACCAAATCTTGTGGTAATGGACGGTTACGAAAACTCGAAATCAGCGCTAACAATAATGCTAAATCTGCACTCGTTTCCGTTACTTTCACTCCGCCCACAACATTAACAAAAACATCTTGATCTGACATTTGTAGTCCGCCATGTCGATGTAATACTGCCAATAATAATGCTAAACGATTCTGTTCCAACCCAACAGCTACACGGCGTGGATTGGCTAACATAGAATGATCAACTAATGCCTGAATCTCCACTAGCAATGGGCGAGTACCTTCCCAAATAACCATCACCGAACTACCAGAAGTTTGTTCTTCACCACGGCTTAAAAAAATCGCAGATGGGTTTTTCACTTCTCGTAGACCTTGTTCTGTCATGGCAAATACACCTAATTCATTGACTGCACCAAAGCGGTTTTTTTGACTACGTAATGTCCGATAACGTGAATCTGCCTCACCTTCCAATAATAAAGAACAGTCAATCACATGTTCTAATACTTTAGGCCCAGCTAAAGTCCCATCTTTCGTCACATGACCGACCATCACGATCGCAACTTGTCTTGTTTTTGCATAACGTGTTAAAAATGAAGCGCATTCACGAACTTGAGCAACACTTCCTGGTGAAGATTGAATATCAGCCAAATGCATAACTTGAATAGAATCGATCACGATGATTTGTGGCTTTAACTGATCAGCTAAAGTACAAATTTGCTCAACTGATGTTTCAGAAAGCATATTTAATTTATCAGAAGGTAATCCCAAACGTTTTGCACGCATAGCCACTTGTTGTAAAGATTCCTCTCCTGTCACATAAAGTGCGGTCATTTTCTCAGCTAAACCACACATGACCTGCAACAATAACGTACTTTTCCCTGCTCCAGGATGTCCACCAATTAAAATTGCACTACCCGGTACCACACCACCGCCTAATACACGATCTAATTCATTAAAGCCACTCGCAAAACGAGGCGTTTCTTGTAGTGAAATATCTGAAAGTGTTTGAATTTTGGCACGAGTTTCCCCAGCATAGCCACTAAAGCGATCCCCTTTAGAGGATGTGCTCGCAGAGATTAAACGTACTTCACTAATAGTATTCCACGCCTTACAAGCTGCACATTGTCCTTGCCAACGTGAAAACTCTGCACCGCAATCATTGCATACATAAGCAGTTTTAGGTGCTTTTGCCATAAATTAATGCTCCAAGGTTAAAGAAATTAAATTGATCATACGTTTTACATATTGCCCAGTTTGCAATACTTGTTTTAATTTTTCTAAAGCGATCTGATTGTTTTTCGTTTCACTGTGAAAACGTATAATCTCACGAATCTGAACAAATAGTTCATTATTACTTTCCAACAGTTCTACTAATACATTAGCATTCACTTCTGAGAGACATTTTGACTGTCTTTGATTAAAAATTGTTTCTAATAGAGCTGTTTGATCAATGTAATAATGATACAAATTAAAAAATACGCCAATGCGTTCTACAGTACGTAAAAAATCCACATTAAAATAGCTACTCTCTATAGCAAAAGTTTCGTCAATTAAAGCTTGTTCTAATTGAAAAAGTGCACTGAGCTTATCTATAGGATTATGTGTACTTTGTTCAACTTGTAAAAACTCGCGCCATTTTTCTAACCAATGAGTGACTTCGACTGGTTGTTGTGCATAAACTAATGCATAGCCTCTCTTGGCTTTTGATGCCCCACTTAAACGCACATTTCCTTCTAACTCTAAGCCTGCCACAAAATCTAGTAAGTCACTTATATTACCTGACTTTAATTCAAACTCGACTTCAGAAATAGGCACTTGTTTGTCATTCGCTTTTATTTGTCCTAAATCAAAAGCAATTTCAATCACTGTGTGCGTTCCACATTCAATCAACCATGATTGACGTTCAAAGTCAGTACTAAAAATAGGCTGTAGCTTAAATTGTGCCAAATTTTCCACATCCACACCGCACTTTTTAACGAGCAAAGCTAAATCAGGCTCCGCATTTGGTAAAGTAACATTATATTCTGGGCGAATATGTAATCCGCCTTTTACTTCACCATCGGTTTTTAATGTTAAGGTATATTGCCCGTTCTGCTGCCGTACTCGTAAACCCATTTTTTGTTTTGCTAATAAATGTTCTGGGGTGTCATAATAACAATTACCCAAAAATTGCTTTTCATTTCCTAACAAACGAAAACCCGTTATTTTTTGATGTAAAAAATTAATAAAATTAGGTTCTACGGCTAATTTAAGCTCTACTTCATTACTCATTATAAAAAACCTTTTATTTCAATAAATTATAAACTTCATCAGTTATATAAAAAGCGTTTAATTTCTGCATTATCTAATAAATACTGAACTTTTTCGATTAAAATCGTGAATTTTTAGCTGACATAAGGTAAGATTCGCGTGAAAAATACATTAATCTCTATTTGGGAGCTATCTTATGGCAATTAATAATATCCTTGGATTATTTGCACATTCGCCGTTAAAGCCGTTGCAAAAACACTCAGAAAAAGTGACTGAATGCTGTAATTTGCTTATTCCCTTCTTTGAACACACGTTTCGTGGCGAATGGGATAAAGCTGAAGAATTACGCGCTAAAATTTCAGAATGTGAGCGTCAAGCAGACACATTAAAACGAGAAATTCGTTTGAAATTGCCTCGCGGCTTATTCATGCCAATTGATCGCACAGATTTACTTGAATTAGTCACTCAACAAGATAAATTAGCTAATTTTGCCAAAGACATCTCAGGTCGAATGATCGGTCGTCATTTTGCAATTCCAGAAGAAATGCAACCTGAATTTGAAAAATACTTAAAACGTAGTCTAGATTCAATTGTACAAGCACACCGTGTGATCGATGAAATGGAGCAATTACTTGAAACTGGCTTCAAAGGACGAGAGCTTGATCTAGTGAATCGCATGATCAATGAACTTGATGCAATTGAAGATGATACAGATCAAATGCAAATTCATTTAAGAAAAATGCTGCTTAGTATTGAATCTCGCTATAACCCAATTGATGTGATGTTTTTATATAAAACACTTGAATGGGTTGGCGTCTTAGCAGATCAAGCTCAACGCGTAGGCTCACGGATAGAATTAATGTTAGCTCGTTCATAACCCATCGGTTTAATAGGAAGAACAAAAAATGGAACTACTTAATCAATATGGTACTGTGCTCGTTCTTATCACTGCGATTTTTGGTTTTTTTATGGCATTCGGTATTGGTGCTAATGATGTCTCTAACGCAATGGGAACTTCTGTTGGCTCAGGTACTATTACTGCAAAGCAAGCCATTATCATTGCAATGATTTTTGAGTCTGCTGGTGCTTATTTAGCTGGCGGAGAAGTCACAGAAACAATCAAAAGTGGTATTATCGATCCAATGCAATTTGCTGCTACTCCTGATATTTTAGTATTAGGTATGATGGCAGCATTATTTGCTTCTGGGCTATGGTTATTAATAGCCTCTCGCATGGGCTGGCCAGTATCAACAACTCACTCTATTGTGGGTGCTGTTGTTGGCTTTGCTTGTGTTACTGTAGGTAAAGAGGCCGTTGAATGGGGCACAATTAAGAATATTGTTGGTAGCTGGTTTATTACTCCTGTAATTGCTGGTATTGTGGCTTATGGTATTTTTGCCAGCACTCAAAAATTAATTTTTGATACAGATGAACCACTCAAAAATGCACAAAAATATGGACCATATTACATGGGATTAACTTCATTTATTTTGTGTATTGTTACTCTCACTAAAGGATTAAAACATATTGGCTTACACTTAAATGGTTTTGAAGTCTTTTTAATCTCTTTAATTGTAGGTATTATTTCTATCGCCATTTGCCATTTCTATTTTAGAAGTCCAAATTTCATTCAAAAAGTTCAAAAAGGTACATTTGGTGCAGTAGAAAAAGTATTTAGTATATTAATGTTATTAACTGCTTGTGCTATGGCATTTGCGCATGGCTCAAATGATGTAGCAAATGCAATTGGACCGCTTTCGGCAGTTGTTTCAATTGTTGAACATGGTGGACAAATCTTACCAAAAACACAACTTGCTTGGTGGATACTACCTTTAGGTGCATTAGGTATCGTAGTTGGTCTTATTGTGATGGGATATAAAGTCATGGCAACAATTGGTACAGGTATTACTGATTTAACGCCAAGTCGTGGGTTTGCCGCACAATTTGCCACTGCAATTACTGTTGTTCTCGCTTCAGGTACAGGCTTGCCTATTTCAACAACTCAAACCCTAGTAGGCGCAGTATTGGGTGTTGGTTTTGCACGTGGGATTGCAGCATTAAACTTAAATGTTATCCGTAATATTATTGCCTCTTGGATTGTTACACTACCAGCTGGTGCATTATTCGCCATTATCATTTATTATGTGTTAAGCTTTATTTTCCACTAATCTTGATTAAAGTGCGGTGATATTTTGCCGCACTTTTCTTTTGTTATTGATTTATATAGGATATTGTTTTATGCAGAAAATCACTAAAGTCTTACTTTCTTGTCTTTTTCTCGGTGTATCCATCCAATTGGCTCATGCCGAAACAAAATATGTTACTGAGAATTTAACTACATTTCTACGTAAAGGTGCAGGTGAGCAATACAAAATTGCAGGCGCAATTCGTGCGGGTGAACCTGTGACAGTATTAGATCAAAAAGATAAATACAGCTTAATCCGCGATAGTAAAAATCGTGATGCTTGGATCCTCACTAGTGAGTTAACATCAACACCTAGTAGTAAAGAAGAAAATCCCAAATTAAAAACACAGATTCAAGAGTTGACAATGAAATTGAATCGCTTAGACAGCGATTGGCAGCAGCGTACTAGTGAAATGCAGCGTAGAGCAAATCAAGCGGAACAACAAAGTAGCCAACTATTAGAACAAAATTCTCAATTAAAACGAGAATTAGAAATTACTAAAAATAAAAATCGTGATCTTGAAGCGATGCTTGATGCGGGAAAACGTGAAATTGCAATTCAATGGTTCATTTATGGTGGTTCTGTACTTGGTGTTGGTCTCTTACTAGGTTTGATCATCCCATTAATTTTACCAAAACGCCGTCGTAATAATGGTTGGGCATAACGTTTAAACTAATGCAAAAAGACAACATTCAAATTTACTTAGTAGGGGGAGCTGTGCGAGATCAGCTCCTTAAACTACCAGTTAAAGATCGCGATTGGGTTGTCGTTGGTGCCACACCAGACTATTTAATTACACAAGGTTATCAGCAAGTCGGTAAAGACTTCCCTGTTTTTCTTAATCCATATACAAAAGAAGAATATGCTCTTGCTCGTACAGAGCGAAAAGTAAGTAGTGGTTATACTGGTTTTATCTGTGATTTTTCACCTACTATTTCACTCAAACAAGATTTAATGCGTCGTGATTTAACCATTAATGCACTCGCCCAAGATTCAGATGGGAAAATACATGATTTCTATGGTGGCCTACATGACCTTAAGAATGGTATTTTACGCCATGTTTCCCCCGCATTTGCAGAAGATCCTTTACGGATTTTACGTGTGGCCCGCTTTGCCGCTCGCTATCACTATCTTGGTTTCACAATCGCAGAGGAAACTCTTGCGCTCATGCAACAACTGACACAAGCAGGTGAGCTCATTCATCTTACTGCTGAACGAGTTTGGGCAGAAACAGAAAAAGCACTATTAGAAAAAAACCCTGAAATTTATTTTGAAACACTACGTCAAATTGGTGCACTGACTATACTTTTTCCAGAATTAGATGGATTATATGGCGTGCCAAATCCAGTAAAATACCACCCTGAAGTCGATTCATTTATTCATACCATGTTAGTTTTACAGCAGGCAGTTTTACTCACGGAGAATACAAATTACCATAAAAGTGCGGTTCGTTTTGCTGCAATTTGTCACGATTTAGGTAAAGCATTAACACCCAAAACGATTTTACCTCACCATTATGGACACGAGAAAGTAGGTATCAAACCAATAAAAGCGTTATGTCAGCGTTTAAAAATACCCAAAGCAATACAAACTTTGGCAGAACTATGTTGTGAATATCACTCACATGTCCATAAAGCTTTTGAGCTTAGACCTCAAACTATCATTAAGTTATTTAATACTTTTGATATATGGCGTAAACCACAACGTTTTGAAGAGTTTTTATTAGTTTGTATTGCTGATAGTCGAGGAAGAATAGGCTTTGAACAGGTTACTTACCCACAAAAAGACTTTCTATGGCAGCTTTATCAAGCCGCACAACAAGTTGATGTCCAAAATATTATTGCTGAGGGCTTTAAAAAACAGACTATACGCGATGAACTTAATCGTCGTCGTACTGAAGTCATCAAGCAAAAACGAGTGGACATTCTACCGCACTTTACTAATGTGGATTAAGCTCGTAAAATAACCTTAATTTTACGTTTCTTTTTATATTATGAAAAAATATTACATCTTTTTTTCAGCTATCATCAGTCTTATTTTAAGCGCTTGTACACTCGATACAGAGCGCCCAACAAATATCAAGTATATCGATAAAACAGATCCAAGCTGGCAACAACACCTCAGTCAAATAAAAAAAATCCAGCAATATCGTAATCAAGGTCAACTCGGTTATATCAGTACAAAAGAGAGATTCTCCACGCGTTTTAGTTGGCAATATCAAAACTCAGCAAATTATCTTTTGATCCTTTCATCGACAATCAGTAATACGACTCTGACACTTGAAATGCGTAATAACTTGATGCGTATTTATGATAACAAAGGCAATCAACGTGCGGCATCTGATGCAAGACAATTATTAAAAGAAATGATTGGTATAGATTTTCCTTTAGCACAGTTTGCACTATGGCTGAAAGGACAGCCAGATGAAAAAGTAGATTACAATGTGGGAGAGAACCATCTATTAGCAAATTTTAGCTATCCACTCAATGACTATATTTGGACAGCAGATTACCTCAGCTACCATCAACAAAATTTACCTTTACCAAAAGATATTCTGTTAAAAACTGAAGGGCAAACGTTGAAAATACGTATAGATAGCTGGACATATTAATGCAAAATTATCAATTTTCTACTGCACATTTATCATTACAAGAGGAAAAATTACGTTTTCCTTGCCCCGCTAAACTAAATTTGTTTCTTTATATCAATAATAAACGTTCTGATGGCTATCATGAATTGCAAACATTATTTCAATTCCTCGATTTTGGTGACTGGTTAGAGATTGAAGTTCGACAAGATGATGAAATCTGTCTTACACCTGAAATACCTAATTTGGCAACAGAAGATAATTTAGTCTATCGTGCTGCCAAACTGCTCCAACAAAAAACCGCCTGCAAGCTAGGTGCTAATTTACACTTAGATAAAATCTTGCCTATGGGTGCGGGTATTGGCGGAGGCTCCTCAAATGCTGCAACAACATTACTCGCGTTAAACCAACTTTGGAATACACAGTTAAGTATAGAACAATTAGCAAAATTAGGTCTTACTCTCGGCGCGGATGTGCCTATTTTTATACATGGGCATGCTGCTTTTGCAGAAGGTGTGGGGGAAAAGATTACTTACTGTGATCCACCAGAAAAATGGTATATTGTATTAAAGCCCGATGTTGCTATCTCGACAGCAATAATATTTTCGGATCCGAATTTAACGCGAAATACCCCAAAAAAACCACTAGCGCAATTACTTACACAAAAATATGAAAACGATTGCGAAAAAGTTGTCCTAAATCATTATCCAGAGGTTGAAGAAATACTCCACAGGTTGCTACAATATGCGCCATCGAGATTAACAGGCACTGGCGCCTGTGTATTTGCTGAATTTAATGATGAAGAAAGTGCTAAAAAAGCCTTTCAAACGATGCCAAAACAATATTTTGGTTTTGTCGCACAAGGATTAAATATTTCACCTTTGCATAAAATGCTTATGCAATTAAACAAATAAAATGCAATAACAGATTAACTCTACTATTTTTTATTCTTTACAATCTAAACCTCGAGGTTCAATTAACAATGCCTGATATAAAACTCTTCGCTGGTAATGCAACTCCAGAACTAGCAAAACGAATTTCTGAACGTTTATATCTCTCATTAGGTGATGCGACTGTCGGTCGCTTCAGTGATGGTGAAATCCAAGTTCAGATCAATGAAAACGTACGTGGTAGTGATGTGTTCATTATTCAATCTACTTGTGCACCAACAAATGATAACCTAATGGAGTTGATTGTAATGGTTGATGCACTGCGTCGTGCATCTGCTGGCCGTATTACTGCAGTTATACCTTATTTCGGTTATGCTCGCCAAGATCGTCGTGTACGCTCTGCTCGAGTACCGATTACTGCGAAAGTTGTTGCAGATTTCTTATCCAGTGTTGGGGTTGATCGTGTACTTACCTGTGATTTACATGCGGAACAAATTCAAGGCTTTTTTGATGTACCTGTAGATAACGTCTTTGGTTCACCAGTACTTGTGCATGATATGTTAAAGAAACTAGATATGGAAAATCCTATCGTCGTCTCCCCTGATATTGGAGGCGTTGTTCGTGCGAGAGCAATTGCCAAATTATTGAATGATACAGATATGGCAATCATTGATAAACGTCGTCCTCGTGCTAATGTTGCTCAAGTTATGCATATTATTGGTGATGTAGCTGGTCGTGATTGTATTTTAGTTGATGATATGATTGACACAGGTGGCACATTATGTAAAGCAGCTGAGGCATTAAAAGAACGTGGTGCTAAACGTGTGTTTGCCTATGCTACACATGCGGTATTCTCTGGTTCAGCTGCAAAGAACTTGGCAAGTGATGCTTTAGATGAAGTAGTAGTAACAGATACTATCCCACTTTCACCAGAAATTAAGGCACTCAACAAAGTGCGTGTTTTGACTCTTTCAGGTATGTTAGCAGAAGCAATTCGTCGTATCAGTAACGAAGAATCTATCTCTGCGATGTTTACATAAAATACTTTAAAAAATGAAGGCGAATCATCCAGATTCGCCTTTTTTATATTTTATAAAATATAAAATAAGTCATGAACTCATGCTTATTTATAATATCAATATAACTATTAGTAAACAAAGTGCGGTTAAAACTAGAAAAGTTTTAACCGCACTTTGTGTAGAAAATATTATCATCTCTACTATAGTTTCAATTGCCGCTCAACTTCTTTGGCCCGAACAAGGAATTGTTTGCGTTCAGCTGTTCCCATTCCACTACTTGTCCCTGGTAACTTGACACTTAATGGATTCACTGCTCGCCCATTAATATGAAATTCATAATGTAAATGTGGTCCAGTCGATCTCCCTGTATTTCCTGAAAGAGCAATACGTTGACCACGTTTAACATTTTGTCCTGCCTTCACTAAAGGACGACTTAAATGCATATAAACCGTCTGGTATTCACGACCATGGCGAATCACAATATAACGTCCTGCACCATTTGCCTGATATGCTACTTTTTCAACAATACCGTCAGCAGGCGCAATAATTGGAGTACCTATAGGCATTGCAAAATCAACACCTTTATGAGGTGCAATACGCCCTGTTACAGGATGGCGGCGATAAGGATTGAAGTGAGAAGAAACACGTGCTTGACGCTGTAGAGGATAACGCGCGAAACCTTTACCTAATGTTTCGCCTTGTCGGTTATAGTAACGTCCATTGCTAGCTTGAATCGCATAATAGCTTTTGCCTCCTGAAATGATATGAATACCATCTACATTGCCTTGCCCGGTGCGCTTATTATCAATATATTCACGCGTAACGAGTACAGCGAACTTATCTCCTTTTTTAAGACGTTTCAAGTTAATTTGCCATTGTAATGCATTTGCAAGTTGATTAATTTGGCGTAACTCTAATCCTAATGTTCTTAAAGTTGTATTAAAAGAACCATCAATTTTTCCTTTTAATACTTCTTTTTTCCATACACTCTGTTTTTTGAGAATCTCACGTTTAAACTTACTTTCTTCAGTTCTTTCATAGATTCGTTCTTCACGTTCAGAAACTAGCCAGTTTAAATATTCTAACTCACCTTGATTATCTAATATCCAATAAAATTGCTGACCAGGTTTAAGGTTTTTAAACTCAGGATAACTTTTTATCAGTGCATCGCTGACTTTCACATCTAAACCTGATAGTTCTAATACGTCTTTTAATGTATCGCCTTTAACTACAGTATGACTAAATTGATTTTTAATCCGCATAGCCTGATCCATCACATCAAATAAATCATTTAATGCATTGCGAGCTGATTCAGGAAACTCTGCTAGCTCATCGATTGTTTCTGGCTTAATTTCATCAACTTCATCATCTTTCGCTTCAAGATCATCATAATACGAAGTTGCATCAAGAGAATTAACCTCCAATTTATTCATGCTAGCTCGATCTATTTCATTCTCTCCAACTACACTATGCTCAGTAGAAGAACCTGAACTTAAAGAAGTTCCTGATATAGTTTCTGCTGGGTCAACTCCAACTGATGTAGAATCTACTACAGGCGATGTTAGCTGGTTTACTGATGCTATTTCATTCTCGGCTACTTTTGCATGTGATTCATAATTTGTTATTTCAGGTGGAGATGAAGACTCAAGAGAAGAGGATAATGTTGTCGAGACGTTTGTATCAGTAAAAGATTTAGTAAATGATGAATGCTCAGATTGATTCAATTCAGTGCTTGAAGTAGGAACAGAAACTTCTGAAAATAGGTTAGAGGATTCAGAGCGTGGAATATTCTCTTGTGCTTGAGTCGTAACAGTAGTAGATACAGTATCAGCTGTTTCTTCTTTATCTCTTAATAAAATACCTGTAATAATTAATAAAATGGCGCTAAAGAAAATCATTACTTTAATTTGTAATTTTTTTCTTCGTCTATCTCTTGCTAACTTAACATGTCGCACCATTCTATCCCTTTATGTATTCTTAAACTCTAATAATGTTGCTTTATTATGACCAAATAAATGCTAAAAAATTCGACACGCTTTCAAAAAAAGCGAATAAATGCTGGAATTGTATCCATTCTACTCATTTTCATACGGCAAACTTGTGAAATAGCTAAAAATAAGCTATTTTTACTGCAATTTTTAAGCGGTCAAGTCTAACAAATAATGCAAATTCATTCTATCAATTTACCCCTAGTTGAACTAAAAAATATTAATGTCACTTTTGAACAAAAAAAAGCATTACAAAATATCAATCTCACGATTTATCCCAATTCCATTATTACGATTGTTGGTCCTAATGGTGGTGGTAAATCGACTTTATTAAAAGTCCTGCTTAAACTCTTAACTCCCACATCAGGAAAAGTACACTATAGTAAAAATGTACGTATCGGTTATGTACCACAAAAAATTCATCTTGATCACAATTTACCAATTACAGTCGAACGATTTTTATCACTTAAAAAAGGCGTTAGCTCACAAGAAATTAAAGCAACGCTAGCTCTATTATCTATTTCTCATTTAACTAAAAGTAAGATGCAAAAGCTCTCTGGTGGCGAAATGCAACGTGTATTGTTAGCAAGGGCAATTCTAAACAAGCCTAACTTATTAGTACTTGATGAACCTACTCAAGGTGTGGATATTAATGGTCAAGCAGAGCTATATCAACTGATTCATCAAACTCAACAAAAACTGAATTGCGCTATTTTAATGGTGTCGCATGACTTAAATATTGTGATGGCAGATACACATCAAGTCCTCTGCATCAATCAACATATTTGTTGTGCAGGCACACCTGAAATCGTATCTAATGATCCGACTTTTATTCACTTCTTCGGTGACCAATTTGCTAAAAATGTTGCACTGTATACTCATAAGCATAATCACAAACATGATATACATGGCGATATCTGTTGTGCACCAAACTTTACATCAGAGCAATGTCACCATCAAAAATAACGAGATAAATTATGTTTGAAATTGTTTTCCCAGCTTGGTTAACGGGTATTTTACTATCACTGATTACCGCACCACTTGGTGCTTTTGTTGTATGGCGCAAAATGGCATACTTCGGCGATACCTTAGCACATTCTGCCTTACTTGGTGTTGCACTTGGTATTTTCCTCGATATTAACCCTTATGTATCTATTGTTATTTTAACGCTGATTCTCGCTGTCAGTATGGTATGGTTAGAAGGTAAAACGCAATTTTCTGTAGATACTTTACTTGGCATTATTGCACACAGTTGTTTGTCACTCGGTGTAGTCACTGTCGGTTTATTACAAAATGTACGCGTGGATTTAATGGTATATTTATTTGGTGATCTACTGGCAATGAATTACGATGATCTGCTCTTTATCGGATTAGGTGTAATTATCGTATTAGTCACTTTACTGTATTTTTGGCAACCTTTACTCTCAACAACTGTTAGTCCAGAACTCGCACAAGTAGAAGGTATTAATGTACAAAAAATGCGCTTCATTTTAATGATTCTCACTGCATTAACTATTGCCCTTAGTATGAAATTTGTTGGTGCATTAATTATTACATCCTTACTTATCATTCCTTCCGCAACAGCACGTCGATTTGCTAAAACCCCAGAAAGTATGGTGATTATTGCTATTTTTATCAGCATGATAGCTATTAGTTTAGGTTTATTACTTTCAGCCTTCTATGATACTGCTGCTGGACCTTCTGTAGTGATTAGTGCCAGTTTATTATTTTTACTTTCTTTGTTTAAGAAAGAAAGCACTTAAAAGTGCGGCTGATTTCAGAGAAGTTTGGAAGAGTAAAAAAAGCGAATACAATATTCGCTTTTTTCTAATTAATCGACGATAAAGCAGGCAATTTTTGTTCCATCGGCATAGGTTTTTAATGCAGGCTTTTCAATTGCGCATTGTGCAGTTGCAAATCGACAACGAGCATGAAAGGCGCAGCCTTTAGGCGGGCTCAATGGACTTGGTAATTCACCAGTCAACTTGATGCGTTCTCTACGGTGTTCAGCTTCTAATCGAGGTGTTGCAGATAATAATGCCTGTGTATAAGGATGACGCGGGTTACTAAAAATTTTCTTAGTTTCACCTTGCTCAACACATCGTCCTAAATACATCACCATAACTTCATCAGCAATATGTTCCACAACAGAAAGATCATGAGAAATAAAGACATAGGATAGTCCCATTTCTTCTTGTAAATCCATCATCAAATTGAGTACTTGAGCACGTACCGAAACATCAAGAGCTGAAACAGGCTCATCTGCGACCACAATATCTGGATGTAACATTAAACCACGAGCAATTGCGATACGTTGACGCTGACCACCTGAAAACATATGTGGATAACGATCATAAAACTCAGGTTTTAAACCCACTTTAGCCATCATTTCCAATACTTGTTGTTTACGTTGATGAGCGGATAAATCAGTATTAATTAATAAAGGCTCCTCTAAAATTGCTCCTATTTTTTTACGTGGGTTTAAAGACGCATAGGGATTTTGGAAAACAATTTGAATTTTTTTGCGGCGTAATTTTTGCGTTACTGCATCATTAACCAAAAAATTTTGTCCTTGATAAAATAACTCACCATAAGTTGGCTCCTCAATCATTGTTAACATTCGACCAAGTGTCGATTTCCCACAACCTGATTCTCCAACAATTGCAAGAGTTTTACCACGTTCGAGTGTAAAAGAAACTCCATCCACCGCTTTAACTAATCTCGGCTTACTGAACATCCCTTTTTTAACTGGGTAATATTTTTTAAGATTTATAGCATCCAAAAGTGGAGCATCTAATTGATTTTGTTGCATATTGCTCTCTTTTATTATTGTTATCACACAGCAAGTGCGGCTGTAGTCGGTCTCCCCTGCGCATTTAATGGGGTATGACATTTTACTCGATGACCATTTACAATCTGTGTTTCAGGTTCTTGCTGACGACATAATTCCGTTGCATATGGACAACGTGGATTTAGTAAACAACCTGTTGGACGATCATATTTACCAGGTACAACACCAGGTAAAGACTGTAAACGCGATTTTCCTTCTGCAAATTCAGGAAGCGCACGTAACAATGCTTGAGTATAAGGGTGTAGTGGTGCTTTGAATATCTCTTCAGCTTTCCCCTCCTCTACAACTTGCCCTGCGTACATCACAATAATACGGTGTGCGGCTTCTGCTACTAAAGCGAGATCATGCGTGATCAAGATTAATGCCATATTCTTTTTACGTTGTAGTTCAAGTAACAAATCAATAATTTGCGCTTGAATCGTCACATCAAGTGCTGTTGTAGGCTCATCTGCAATTAATAGTTTTGGATTACAAGCAATCGCCATTGCGATCATCACACGCTGACTCATACCACCAGAGAGTTGATGTGGATAAACATCTAAACGAGAAGTAGGATCTGGAATACCTACCAATGTTAATAATTCGATTGTTCGCTCTCGTCGCCATGCTTTACTTCCACCTTGATGTACTTTCAACGCTTCCATGATTTGATAACCAACCGTATAACTCGGGTTTAAGCTAGTCATCGCATCTTGGAAAATCATCGACACATCTGCACCTACAATTTTTTGTTTTTGCTTAGCATTCAGTGTCAACAAATCACTTTGATTAAATTCCAACTTGTCAGCATACACACGACCAGGGTAATCAATTAAGCCCATAATCGCTAACGAACTCACTGATTTTCCTGAACCTGACTCTCCGACGATACCTAATACTTCACCTTCATTTATAGTGTAATTAATGCGATCAACTGCTTTAAATGGTGCTTTTTCATCACCGAAATGAACAGATAAATTTTCTACATTTAATAACGCCATGCTTTTCCTCTTATTGTTTTAATTTTGGATCTAACGCATCTCGTAAACCATCACCCATTAAATTGAAAGCAAGCACGAGAGAAAGAATGGCCAAACCAGGAATTGTAACTAGCCAATGCGCAGTTTGCATAAAGCCTCGAGATTCCGCCAACATAGTACCTAACTCTGGTGTGGGTGGTTGCGCGCCAATCCCCAAGAAACCTAATGCTGCAAGCTCAAGAATGGCATTAGAAATCCCCATTGTCATTTGTACAATTAATGGTGCTAAACAGTTAGGTAAAATAACAATGAACATTAGACGGAATACACTAGCACCCGCAACGCGAGACGCTATGACATAATCACGATTTTTCTCACTTAAAACTGAGGCTCGGGTTAAACGGACATAACTTGGAATGGAAACAACCGCAATTGCAATTGCAGCATTAGTTAAAGAGGGCCCAAGAATTGTTACTACACCGATGGTCAATAATAAACTCGGAATAGCTAACATAATATCCACAAAGCGCATAATGATTGTATCAACTAAACCGCCATAATATCCTGCGAGTAAACCCAAAATCACGCCAAAAAAACAAGATAATAAAACAATAGTTAAACCAATAAATACAGAAAGGCGAGCGCCGTAGATAATACGCGATAAAATATCACGTCCAATATCATCAGTCCCTAATAAATAGGCACTATTTCCGCCTTCAACCCATGAGGGAGGAAGTAATAAAGCACCTCGGTCTTGTGCAATAGGATCGAAAGGGGCTATCAGCCCTGCAAAAATACAAACAATTAAAACAATCGTAATAAAAGTTAATCCAATCACCGCACCATGGTTTTGTTTAAAATAAAACCAAAATTCTTGTAATGGTGTTTTCGGTGCAGGTGAACTCAGTGTGGTCACACTTGACATGTTTCACTCCAATCAAAATTAAGTATGGCGAATACGCGGATTCACAATGCCATAAATTACATCAACCGTTAAATTCACTAAAATAATTAATGTAGCAATAATCAATACAGAACCTTGTAATACAGGATAATCTCGAGAATTAATCGCATCAATAATCCATTTTCCTATCCCTGGCCAAGAAAAAATATTTTCAGTTAACACTGCTCCAGATAATAATTGCCCAACAATGAGCCCTACAACTGTAACAACAGGAATTAACGCATTCCGTAAAGCATGAATTACAACAATACGTGTTGTGTTCAAGCCCTTGGCTTTTGCTGTACGAATATAATCTTCACCAAGCACTTCTAACATAGAAGATCGTGTCATACGAGTGATAACAGCTAAAGGAATCGTACCAAGCACAACTGAAGGTAAGATCAATGACTTAATGGCGGCTAAAAATGCGCCTGGTTCATCTGAGTTCCAAGTATCGATCAACATGAAACCTGTTTCAGCTTCAATCCAATACTCTGCAGGTAAACGCCCTGACGCAGGCAATCCTAATGGAGTCGAAAAATACAGAATTAAAATTAATCCCCACCAAAAAATTGGCATTGAATAACCTGTGAGAGAAAGTGTGGTTACTGTATGTGATATCCAGGAATCTTTTTTAACAGCTGCGATTACCCCTAAAAAAACACCTAAAATTAACGACCATAACAAAGCAAAAAAAGCTAATTCGACGGTGGCAGGAAAGAGTGTAAAAAATTCTTTGAGTACAGGTTCATTGTTACGAAATGAAGTGCCTAAATCGCCTTGTAATACACCTTTAACATAGCTGAAATACTGTTCAGGTAAAGGCCTATCCAATCCCAGCTTTTGCATCATTTCAGCATGCACTTCTGGGGTCAAACCACGCTCTCCCATACGAATTTCGATTGGGTCGCCTGGAATCATATGAACTAACGCAAAAGTAATCAACGTTATTGCAATAAACGTAGGAATAACCATTAAAAGGCGTTTAAAAATAAATTGAAACATCGAAGACTCTCTATATTATTTATAGTGTTGAATCCCTTGCTCCCCTATAAATAAAGAGGAAAATTATAACTGGTCAAACTGAAAGTAGAATAAATGATAACTTAATTAGGATAGCACAAGCTTATATGACTCATGCTATCCCTTATTGCCAAATTCATAAAAATTTGACCGCACTTAAGCTAACAACTTACTTTTCTAAATCAACATGATAGAAATTATGTAAGCCAAATGGATCGATTACATAGCCTGTGGCCTCTTTACGTACAGGGAAATACGTAGTTGAGTGAGCAATTGTAATCCATGGTGCTTGTTCTTTAAAGACAACTTGTGCCTGTTTATAAATCGCTGTACGTTCTGCTGGATCAGTCACTTGCGCCGCTTTTGTCACAAGATCATTAAATTCTGGATGACAGAATTTTGCATAATTAGAACCAGACTCAACTGCTGCACAACTTAATAACGTATTTAAGAAGTTGTCAGGATCACCATTATCACCAGTCCAGCCCATCATACCAGTTTGGTGATCGCCCGCGCGCATACGTTTGAGATATTCCCCCCATTCATAACTAACAATTTTTGTTTTTACGCCTACTTTTTCCCAATCTGCTTGAACTAATTCAGCCATACGACGTGCATTTGGATTATATGGACGAGATACAGGCATTGCCCATAAATCCGTTTCAAACCCATTTTCAAAGCCCGCTTCTTTTAATAGTGCCTTTGCTTTCTCAGGATTATATTCGTAATCTTTTACATCATCATTGTAAGACCACATTGTTGGCGGGATCGGGTTTTTCGCAACTTGTCCAGCGCCTTGATAAACAGACTCAATAATCGCTTCTTTATTTACAGCATAATTTAATGCTTGACGTACTTTGACATTATCAAATGGTGCTTTTTTTACATTAAAGTTTAAATAACCTACATTCAAACCAGGCTTAGTTAATAAATTAATGTTTGGATCTGCTTTTAATTTTGCAATATCTGCTGGATTTGGATATGGTGCTGCATGACATTCTCCTTTCTGTAACTTAGCATAACGTACAGAAGCATCAGGCGTAATAGAAAAAACTAAACGATCAATTTTTGCTTTACCTTGCCAATAATTTTCAAAGGCTTTAAAACGTACAGAAGAATCTTTTTGATAAGAAACAAATTCAAATGGACCTGTACCAATTGGTACACTATCTAATTTTTCAGGTGTTTTTGCTTTTGCCATCGCATCTGCATATTCTGCAGAATAAATTGAAGCAAAATCCATCGCCAAATTTGCTAAAAATGGTGCATTAGGAACTTTCAAACTAATTTTTACAGTGTAGTCATCCACTTTTTCTACTTTATCAATGATATTTTGCATATCCATACCGATAAAATATTCATAATTACCACCAGATACTTTGTAATAAGGGTGGTTTGGATCTAATTGACGATTGAAGGAGAAAACAACATCATCAGCGTTAAAATCACGGGTTGGTTTAAAGGCTTTATTACTATGGAACTTCACGCCCTTACGTAAATGAAACACGTAAGTTTTACCATCTTCTGCAACGTCCCATTTTTCTGCTAGTGCAGGAATTACATTCGTCGTACCACGCTCAAAAGTCGTTAAACCATTAAACATTGCCTGACCAGAAGCATCAATAGTCGCACCATCCGTACCTAGTACTGGGCTTAAATAAGAAGGGGATGCCTCAGAACAGTACACAAATGTTTTCGGACCCGCTGCGAAAGCGGCAGTCGAAGTCATCGCCAATGCGATAAGAGAGAGTTTTGTTAATTTTTTCATTGTTCACTCCAAGATGTTGTCGATTTAGTACAAAAGATGTACCTTTTGTTTGCATAAGCATCTACGAATATGGCAATTTTTAGACCAAATAGCAATCCCTAATGTAAATAAAATGTGAAAAAATATCATTTTTTATTAATTTTTTTCGAAAAAAAGAGCCATATTTTTAGATAAAACACATTATTTATCACTAAATATGGCTATATATATATCAAACCGCTCTACAAAAGAAAGAGAAAGCCGAACTTTCTTCTAATTTATTAAAAAAACTCAGTATAAAATCCACCTATTATCTTTTTAATTCCCATTTTTAGTTTTAAGTACTAAATTTTACTAAAACAGGTCACACATCTAGCCTTATTCTATTGGGCGTACACCGAGTGTATGACAAATTGCATAAGTCAGTTCACTACGGTTTAACGTATAAAAATGAAAGTCTTTAACACCTTCACGAGAAAGGACTCGAACCATATCCATGGCGACACTAGCAGCAACTAAATTACGCGTAGTTTGATCATCATCCAGCCCTTCATATTTTTTGGCTAACCAAGTTGGAATTTTGACATTAGTAATCGTAGCCATTTTCATTAGCTGTTTAAAATTAGTGACTGGCAGAATACCTGGCACAATTTCAGCATCAATACCAATGGAAGCACAACGATCACGAAAACGTAAATAACTATCAATATCAAAGAAAAATTGAGTAATGACATGATTCGCCCCTGCATCAATCTTACGCTTTAAATTGATTAAATCTGCTTGAGCAGATTTTGCTTCTGGATGGACTTCGGGATAAGCTGCCACTGAAATCTCAAAATCAGCGACAGAACGTAATAATGTGACTAAATCTGCTGCATAAAACGTTTTTTTCGCGTAGCCTGCTGGCTCATCACCACGTAATGCAACAATACGACGAATACCACTACTCCAATAGTCTTTGGCAATATTAATTAATTCTTGTGGTGTCGCATCAATACCAGTCAAATGTGGTGCAGCTTCTAATCCTGTTAATTGTTTAATGTTCTTCACAACGGAATGCGTACGATCGCGCTCACCTGAATTGGCACCATAAGTCACAGAGACAAATTTAGGTTTAAGTACTTTTAAACGATGAATGGACTCCCATAAAATCGTTTCCATTTTTTCATTTTTAGGTGGAAAAAATTCAAAGGATACATTGATCTTGCCGTCTAAATCGGCAATATATTGATTAAGTGTATCAATCTCTTTTGCATAACTCATCGTTCACCTCAGAATAAAATTATTTTTAGATGTCTATATGGCTAAATTAAAGAGAAAAATCTATTATGTCAATCCTTAAAAAATTCATTCTATAAATGAATTGAATTCATGATCTAGCCAAACACAGGAATTTGTACTCAGAATATGAATTCGTTATACTTTATATTATGTCAATTACGTCAAAATAGACGGAGTGGGGAAATAATGAATAGAAAAGCAAAAATCACGCTTATTTTATCAGGCATTACACTTGCTTTAGGTATAGCAGCACAGTATTACACTAATCATAAAATTAATCTTAGTTTGCAAAGTTTTCCTTATCATCTTAAAGATCAACTAACCTTACATGTTACTGAAAAACAAGCTAATTTTTTCCAACGTGAATTAGTTTTTAGTCTTGAAGATGATAAACAGCATAAAACAAACATTATTTCAACAAAATTGACTGCACTCCCTTTTACGATTATTGCAGAATCACATATTCCTCAACCTCTTATCAGCGAATTAAATAAAAAATTAAATATCACTATTGATAAAAATAGTATTAATAGTAAATTCTCTGTCGTCGGTGACTACCTACAATCTAATATTGTGACGCAATTTAGAGATCTTGCTAACAAACCACAGGATCTACAAATTGATATTAACTACGCGGCAAAAACAAAGTCTATGGAAATCCAAAGCCAACTCTCTGGCTTTAATTATGATGCAAAGACAAAATTTGATGGAGTGACTGGGCAATATGTACTGATCCCAATTGGGGATCATCACTATGATTTGGCTGAATTAGAATTAAACGTAAAAAATGCTGATATTTACTTATTAAATGGTGAAAATACGAATATCAAATTAGAACAAATGCGTTATTCACTCAACAAATCTTTAAACGAACAGTACTATGATTTAACTACAGAGTTTAATAGCAAAAAAGTTAATATCTCAAACAAAAATAAAATCTCAGAAAAAGATCAAACTGCTATAAATGAATTTGTGTTCTCATCTAAGCACACAAAAATCCCTAATAGTTTAAGTTTCTACCGTGAATTTAGCAGTATCCTAGAAGAAAACAAAACCTTTCCTGAAGTTATTCAATTGATTGTTGATACGCTATTTAATAACGATTCCGCAGAAGCAAAAATAGCAATGAAGGAATTAAACTTACTGGAAAATCCCTATCAAAATAGGTTTTTAAAACTAAACGATTTTTCTTTGTCTTTTGAGGCTAATAATCAAGATCGTCAAAATATCAACGCAGACTTAGTACTCAATGCAAAACAAATCACTTTAGATGGAGAAGAACATAAAGATAACAAAGAAACATTAATCCTAAAAGGCTTATCTGCAACACACAAACTTGCTCAAATAAACTTAGACAATCGCTTGAGTTTACTTCGATTCTATACAGACCTATTAAAAAATGGATCAACGATGAAGACTTTCCCAGAGAAAGATGATCCAGCTTTCATTGAAACATTGAAACACAACTTAGCCACATTTAATGAAAAAAATGAATTCACGCTCAGTATAGATGAATTAAGCTATGCTGATACTCAATCAGCAAAAAAATTAGCATTAAACAAACTCAAGATGGCCCATACAGAGGATCAACAACAAGAGAAATATGGCTATACCTCAACGCTTTCTCTTGGAAAATTTGTCTATGATGATATTAAATTGCAAGTTAATGATTTAGACTACCAAATCCCATTTCGTCTAGCGCCACGCAAAACTGCTTCACCATTAGATCTATGCTATGACAATAGTTATCGAATGTTATGTGCATTCTATCTTTCAGAAAAAACCTACCAAAAATGGCAAAAAAGTTTTGCGAATGAAACAACACCTACAATTAAAAATGCAGAATTGAAGGCTTTTTTAGATACTCTCCCTAATAGCCAAGCGTATCCTATCAGTGCTAATTTAACTGTTGAGCTTATACCTTCTGAAAATAACATGATGTATTTGAATATAATAAATATGTTATCTAGTGTCATGTACGCCAATATGGATATCAAATTAACTCTTGCAAAAGGACTAATTAAAGATATTCAAGCAAATGATAATCAAGAGCACAATATTTGGGATATGCTACGTACTTATGTGAAACCAAATGAGCAATTAGCCCCTTATTTTATCGAGCAAGATGACAATTACGTCATCCATTATGTACAACAAAATCATGTGAAAACTATTAATGGTCAACCGTTTGACGAAGTAATGGACAAGCTCAATTCACCAACAAAATCAGAAACGATTGATGAATCCTCTTCTCTTGAACAACCTGTTTCTGAATTACCATCAACAGTTGAACAAGAGAACCAACCTACAAATCCTTAATCAAAAGCGGTCTGTTTTAAAAAAGTGTAAAAATAGACCGCACTTTTTATTTAGACGAATGCTTTCTACTTTACAAAGTCCAAAATCCCCATACAATATTGCCCTTTAATTATTCACGACAGTGAATACCTGACTTGAACTCAGACTAACGGAAACACTATGACAACTTTCACTCCTGAGCTGCTCTCTCCAGCAGGCTCATTAAAAAATATGCGTTATGCTTTTGCCTATGGTGCAGATGCTGTCTATGCTGGACAACCACGCTATAGCTTGCGTGTACGTAATAATGAATTTAACCATGCTAATTTAAAAATTGGTATTGATGAAGCCCATTCACTTGGTAAAAAATTCTATGTTGTGGTTAACATCGCACCACACAATTCAAAATTAAAAACATTTATTCGCGATTTAGAACCCGTCATTGCTATGGGACCTGATGCATTAATTATGTCTGATCCCGGCTTAATTATGTTAGTACGTGAACACTTCCCACATGTTGCTATTCATCTTTCAGTTCAAGCAAACGCAGTGAACTGGGCTTCAGTGAAATTCTGGAAACAAATGGGGTTAACCCGAGTAATTTTATCACGGGAACTTTCACTGGATGAAATTGCTGAAATTCGCCAACATGTACCCGATATGGAAATTGAAGTTTTTGTACATGGTGCATTATGTATGGCTTACTCAGGGCGTTGTCTATTATCTGGCTATATCAATAAACGTGATCCAAACCAAGGTACTTGTACTAATGCCTGTCGTTGGGAATATAGCGTTACAGAAGGCAAAGAAGATGATATTGGAAATATTGTCAATATAGGCGAAGAAATTCCAGTTAAAAATGTTGCCCCTACTTTAGGTGAGGGTGATACAACTAGCAAAGTATTTTTACTTGCAGAAAGCCAGCGCCCAGAAGAACAAATGTCGGCATTTGAAGATGAGCATGGCACTTATATCATGAACTCTAAAGATCTACGTGCCGTACAACATGTAGAAAAACTGACCGCACTTGGCGTACATTCACTCAAAATAGAAGGACGCACTAAATCTTTCTATTATTGTGCAAGAACAGCACAAGTATATCGTAAAGCAATTGACGATGCAGTGTCAGGCAAACCATTTGATGAAAGTTTAATGGACACGCTAGAATCACTTGCTCACCGTGGCTATACAGAAGGTTTCTTACGCCGTCATACGCATGATGAATACCAAAATTATGACTATGGCTACTCGATTTCAGAACGTCAACAATTTGTTGGTGAGTTTACGGGCAAACGTAATCAACAAGGTATGGCGGAAGTGGCTGTAAAAAATAAGTTCTTACTTGGTGATGAAGTTGAAATGATGACACCAAAAGGAAACGTTGTGTTCAAAATTCAGCGTATGCTTAATCGTAAAGATGAAGCTATAGAAGCAGGATTAGGCGATGGTCATTTTGTATTTTTAGATGTCCCAGAAGATGTGCAATTAGATTATGCATTACTGATGCGTAATTTAGTCAATACTAATACTCGTCAACCGCACGCTGTCTAAATGCTTAAAAAAATAAAAAGTATTATTTAATATTTTGTTAAAAAAATGTTGCATTTGTTATTTTTGTGTATATAATGCATCACATACCCTAAAAAGTATGACTCCAAATATATTTTGGCCCTTTCGTGTTGAAAGGGCTTTTTTTTACCTTGAAATCAAATAAAAGCGATTCTTCTCAGAAATAAGGGATTTTTCCTTGTACAATCGCAAAATTCGCAATAGACTTACGCCCACCTTTTTTACATAACAGTTATAACAATTTTATGCGTGTTGCTGATTTCCATTTCAATTTACCAGATGAGCTTATTGCTCGCTATCCTAAAACTGAACGTACGTCTAGCCGTTTACTTCAACTCAATGGTGAAAATGGCGAACTTTCGCATCATACTTTTGCGGATATTATTGAGCAAATCAATCCAGGAGACTTACTTATCTTTAACAATACCCGAGTCATCCCTGCTCGTATGTTTGGGCGAAAAGCAAGTGGTGGAAAAGTCGAGGTATTAGTCGAACGCATTTTGACAGATACACGTTTTCTCGCTCATATTCGCTCCTCAAAGGCACCTAAAGCAGGTACAGAGCTCTTTTTAGGCGAAGATAAATTAGGTGAGAATAACGGAATCAAAATGGTCATGCTTGATCGCCATGATACATTATTCGAAGTCGAAATTGTGGAAAAACAAACAACACTTTTAGATGTATTACAACAAATTGGACATATGCCTCTTCCTCCTTACATCGATCGCCCTGATGAAGACGCAGATCAAGAGCGCTATCAAACAGTCTATAACAAAGTACCTGGTGCAGTGGCTGCACCGACTGCAGGTTTACACTTTGATGATGAACTATTAGCACAATTAAAAACAAAAGGTGTAAATTTTGCATTTGTCACGCTACATGTTGGTGCGGGTACCTTCCAACCTGTACGTGTAGAACAAATTGAAGATCATAAAATGCACGCAGAGTATGTCGAAGTACCACAAGACGTTTGCCATGCAATTCTAGAAACAAAACAAGCAGGTAAACGTGTCATTGCTGTCGGAACAACTTCAGTTCGCTCAGTAGAAAGTGCTGCTTTAAACGCTGAAGAACAAGGCAGTAAACAGTTAATTGAACCTTATTTTTCAGATACCTCTATTTTTCTGTATCCAGGTAAACCATTTCGCATTGTGGACTGTTTAATTACTAACTTTCATTTACCTGAAAGTACATTAATTATGCTAGTGTCAGCGTTTGCTGGATATAAACACACAATGACAGCATATCAAAGCGCGGTCGAAAATCGCTATCGCTTCTTTAGTTATGGCGATGCGATGTTTATTACAAAAAATCCAAATGTCACGGGGTTAGATTAATAATTTTTTACTATTCAAATTCAAGACTAATGCACACTTCGGAAATTTGACTTATAAGAACCGAGCACATACAATGAAAAATTAGGCTGTATGCTAATGGTTTCTTATTGAGATCAACTACTATATATATTCGCGTTACCTTTAAATAAGGAATATAGAAGCGTCATAGTGACTAAACAAATTTTATCCTTTTTCTAGTTATAGAAATAAGCCTCCACTTATGTAGCCTATTCTATCTCGACTAATGGGCTATCACTGTAGAATCTGTCTCTGTTCTCACTTATTCTAGTCAGAACATTGAAAAAGGTAATAATAGAAAGCCTGTTGACTAACACAGGCTTTTTTGTTCATAAAATACTTCGAACTGTTTATTCGTTGAAAGGACACAAAATGAAATACGAACTTGATAAAACAAGTGGCAATGCAAGACGTGGACGTCTTGTTTTTGAACGCCCACAGGGTACATTTACCGTTGAAACACCAGCTTTCATGCCCGTCGGTACTTATGGCACAGTAAAAGGAATGACACCTGAAGAAGTCCGTGCTACTGGTGCAGAAATCTTATTAGGCAACACTTTCCATCTATGGCTACGACCAGGTCAAGACGTTATGCGTAAGCATGGTGATTTACACGACTTCATGCAATGGCATCGCCCTATTTTAACTGACTCTGGCGGTTTCCAAGTCTTCAGCTTAGGTAAATTGCGTAAAATTACTGAAGAAGGAGTGAAATTCCAAAATCCAATTAATGGTGAACGTATTTTTTTATCTCCAGAAAAATCAATGGAGATTCAATACGATCTTGGTTCAGATATTGTGATGATTTTCGATGAATGCACGCCTTATCCAGCTACATTTGATTATGCTAAGAAATCGATGGAAATGTCCTTACGTTGGGCTAAAAGGAGTCGTGATCGCTTCGATGAACTTGGTAATAAAAATGCACTGTTTGGTATTATCCAAGGTGGTGTGTATGAAGAATTACGCAAAGTGTCTGTGGAAGGCTTAGTCGATATTGGTTTTGATGGTTATGCTGTTGGTGGCTTAGCTGTTGGTGAACCTAAAGAAGATATGCACCGTATATTAGAATATGTTTGTCCGCAAATTCCGACAAACAAACCTCGTTATTTAATGGGTGTAGGAAAACCTGAAGATCTAGTCGAAGGCGTACGTCGTGGGATAGATATGTTTGATTGCGTTATGCCAACTCGTAATGCGCGTAATGGTCATTTATTTGTCAGTAATGGCATCGTCAAAATACGTAATGCCAAATATCGCGATGATACAACTCCACTAGATTCTGAATGTGACTGTTATACATGCAAAAACTACACTAAAGCCTATTTATACCACTTAGATAAATGTAATGAAATTCTTGGTGCAAGATTAAATACTATTCATAATTTGCGTTATTATCAGCGTTTAATGGCACAAATTCGTGAGGCAATTGAGCAAGATAGATTTGATGATTTTGTACATGAGTTTTACGCAAAAATTGGCAAACCTGTTCCACCAATGCAGCTAGATACTGAAAATGCTTAATCTGTCAGCACAACAATTTGCTACTTGGGAACAACCGATTGAAATGCTCTATGCTTGCCACAACAAAGTCAAGCACTTTTGCCATCAGTTGAGTATATTACCAAATTATTTGGCAGAATACGGTTGTAACCAAGCAGTAAAAAATGATGTTCAACAAATTCTGACTTATTTTAATCAATCTGCCCCACTACATCATCAAGATGAAGAGGAGGATTTTTTCCCTGCTCTATTAAAAAAGGTACCCCAAGTGCGGTCAGAAATTGCAAAATTAGCAATTCAACATAGCTTATTACATCAAACTTGGGAGAAATTATCAGTACAGCTGCGCGAATTACTGGCGAACCAACGTACTGACATTGATGCTGAACTGATAAACAAATTTATTGCTAGCTATGAGCAACATATTGCAATTGAAGAGCCCCTATTTGAATTAGGTAAACAGTATTTATCTATTGAAGAATTAACCAATATGGGCAAAGTCATGTTTGCACGTCGTTGTGTAAAATAAATAAAAAGGCAAGTAACATGGACTATTTTCTTGATTTGACACCATTTACTTGCCCTTTGCCTCTGCTAATGAGTCAAAAAGCATTAAAACAATTAAATCAAACTGAAACACTCACTCTTATACTTAATAATCGAAGTACGATAGATGAGATTAAATTGCTGTGCCAACAACAAAATTATCAATTTCTCAATATTAAACAAATCAATCGTTGCGCTTATCAACTAACCATCCAAAAATAATGGCAATTCCTTTCACTTCACCTGATTTTATGGTATTTTTAGCAAGCGATTTTTTCGTCAAATTTATGTTTTAATTTTACTTTTAAGAAGGGAAATAACAAATGGAAGCTCAACAAGGTAGTCCAATGTCAATGTTATTTATTTTCGTAATCTTCGGATTGATTTTCTATTTTATGATCTATCGTCCGCAAGCAAAACGTAATAAAGAACACAAAAAGTTAATGTCTGAATTAGCAAAAGGTACTGAAGTATTAATCGCAGGCGGGTTAATTGGTCGTATTACCAAAGTATCGCCTGATAGTGACAGCATCATCATTGCATTAAATGACTCTACTGAAGTCACAATCAACCGTAACTACGTTGTTGCAGTGTTACCGAAAGGCTCATTAAAATCTTAATTTTTTATTCCTAAAGGGAAAACTATGTTAAATCGTTACCCTCTTTGGAAGAACCTAATGGTGATCCTTGTGATCGCCATTGGTGTTTTATATTCTCTTCCAAATCTTTATGGTGAAGATCCCGCTGTTCAAATTTCAGGAACACGAGGACAAGAAGCTAACACACAAATATTTAGTGAAGTACAAACTTTATTAAATCAAAATAATTTAGAAACAAAATCTATTATTCTAGAAAACGGCTCTATCCTTGCACGTTTTCACAATACTGATGCTCAGCTCCTTGCTAAAGATAAATTATCTGAAAAGCTCGGCAATAGTTACTCTGTCGCACTTAACCTTGCACCTGCGACGCCAAAATGGCTAACATCTGTAGGTGCTTACCCAATGAAATGGGGGCTGGATTTACGTGGTGGCGTACGCTTCTTAATGGAAGTTGATATGAATTCAGCTCTGACTAAACGTCAAGAACAATTACAAGATGCCTTACGCACTCAATTACGTAAAGAAAAATATCAATACACGTCAATCAAATCTGGTGATAATTTCAGTACTCTGATCACATTACTAAAACCAGAACAATCCGATGAAGTACAACGTTTCTTACGTAAACAGCATCATAATTTAGAGATTAAAGCAATTTCAGAAAATACACTTTCTCTTGAGCTCTCTGAGGCGGCATTAAATGAATCCCGCGAAAGCGCAATTGAGCAAAACTTAACAATATTGCGTAAGCGTGTATCTGAATTAGGGGTATCTGAGGCAGTTATTCAACGTCAAGGCGCTGAACGTATTGTAGTAGAATTACCAGGGGTGCAAGATACCGCTCGTGCAAAAGAAATTTTAGGGGCGACTGCAACTTTAGAATTCCGCTTGGTTAATGAAAATGTCAATCTTGACTCAGCAACACGTGGTTTTGTGCCAAATGATTCTGAAGTAAAACTTGATCGTCATGGTCGCCCTGTCGTACTTTATAAACGTGCAGTGCTAGGTGGTGAACATATAACTAATGCTAGTTCTGGAATTGATCAACAAACTTCACGCCCACAAGTAAGTGTCACTTTAGACAGTGAAGGTGGCGAAATTATGTCGCAAGCAACGCGTTTAAATCTCAAAAAACCAATGGCAACCTTATATGTTGAATATAAAGACAGTGGTAAAAAAGATGAAAATGGGAAAGCTATTTTAGAAAAACATGAAGAAGTCATTAATGTTGCTACGATTCAAGGACGCTTTGGTAGCCAGTTCCAAATTACAGGTATTGATAGCCCTGCAGAAGCATTAAATCTTGCTGTATTATTACGTTCTGGTGCTTTAATTGCACCTATTCAAATTGTTGAAGAGCGTACTATCGGTCCATCACTTGGTGCTGAAAACGTTCGCCAAGGATTAGAAGCAAGTTTCTGGGGATTGCTTGCTGTTATAGTATTTATGACAATTTACTATCGCAAATTTGGGCTGATTGCTAATATAGCGCTTATCGCTAATATCGTATTAGTTGTGGGTTTAATGTCATTATTACCTGGAGCAACCCTTTCTATGCCTGGTATTGCGGGTATTGTTCTTTCCGTAGGGATGTCAATTGATGCTAACGTGCTTATTTTTGAACGCATCAAAGAGGAAATTCGTAATGGTAGACCAATCCAGCAGGCAATACATGAAGGTTATTCTGGTGCATTCACCAGTATTTTTGATGCAAACCTGACCACGATCCTAACCTCTATTATTCTTTATGCAGTAGGCTCAGGTCCAGTAAAAGGCTTCGCAATTACACTTGCGCTTGGAGTAGGTATTTCTATGTTTACTGCCATTATAGGCACTCGTGCTATCGTAAACTTCTTATACGGTGGCAAACGTGTAAACAAATTGTCAATTTAGAGAGGATGCTGTGAGTTTATTTACAAATAAAAAAGAAACCTCTGAAGTAGGAAATATCAAACTACCATATCGTTTAATTCGCTTTATGGACTTTCGTAAATGGGGTTATCTCGTTTCTGTATTAGTTATAGCTGCCTCTCTCTTCTTTATTGTGACTAAAGGCTTTAATTGGGGATTAGACTTTACTGGTGGAACAGTAATTGATATGAGCTTTTCACAACCTGCTGATCTCGATAAAGTACGCGTTACTTTGGAACAAAATGGCATTCAAGGTGCTATTGTGCAAAGCTCAGGCAGTATAAGAGATATTATCATTCGTTTACCTGCTGCGATTAGTGATGCCAATATTGGTAACAATGTGAAAGAAATACTTGCTGTTGCAGTGGATAAAAATGTGATAGTACATAGTATTGAATTTGTTGGACCCAATGTAGGTGAGGAATTAACACAATCGGCTATTTATGCTACTTTAGCAACGTTACTCATGCTACTCGTCTATATTGGTATGCGATTTGAGTGGCGTTTAGCGGTTGGTGCTGTTGCCTCATTAACTCATGATGTCATCGTTACACTTGGTTTTTTCTCGTTATTACAGATTGAGGTGAATCTTACTTTTGTTGCAGCAATCTTAACCGTTGTCGGTTATTCATTAAACGATAGTATCGTTGTATTTGACCGTGTAAGAGAGAATATGCGTAAAATTAGACGTACTGACGTTATTGATATTATCAATATTTCTCTTTCACAAACTTTATCGAGAACGTTAATGACATCCGTAACAACAGTGATTGTTGTTGTATCATTAATCTTATTTGGCGGTCCAAGTATCCATAGTTTTTCTGTCGCATTATTAATCGGGATTGCTTTTGGTACTTATTCTTCTATCTTTGTCGCTATCGCGTTAGCTTATGATTTGGGTTTAAAACGTGAACATATGCTACCACCAAAAATTGATAATGATGATCTAGATGATATGCCATAAAGCATTCTTTAACTTAATAAAAGGTAGAACAGTTGTTCTACCTTTTTCTTGAATGATATAGCCCAAAGAATGATACTATTCAACTACATCGAAAAGTCTATGGTCTAGCAAAATGAAATTATCCTCTAGTAAACAAGGGACGATATTTCAAATTAAAGTGCGGTCCATTTAGGTAAAATTTTACTTTTATGTTTTAAAATCAAAAGATAATATCACTCACATAATCAACAAAGTCCCCATAAAACTGACCGCACTTTTAAAGACCAGTTATGCTATTTGATGTTGAAAATCTTGGCTAATCAACCCTATCTCTAATCAATCTACTCGTCAAATAACAGAATCAAAATAAATCCTCAATAGTTCTTATCACATTCTGTTATTTATTTTTCATAAAAAAGAAACGGTGGCATTTGCCACCGTAAAATAGTCAATAGTTAAAGCATTAGATTAAGCATAAACAGGAAGGCGCTTACAAATTGCTAATACTTTTTCTTTTGTTTCTGCAATCACTTGTGCTTCATTTTCTTTACCCATCGCATCTAATACATCACACATCCAACTTGCTAATTCAGCAGATTCTGTTTCTTTAAAACCACGACGAGTAATTGAAGGTGTTCCTACACGAATACCTGATGTCACAAATGGTTTTTGCGGATCATTTGGCACGGCATTTTTATTGACAGTGATATTCGCACTCCCTAATGCAGCATCCGCAGCTTTACCTGTTAAGCCATGGCTAACTAAATCAACTAAAAATAAATGGTTTTCAGTCCCATTTGATACAACGTTATAACCACGTTGTTTAAACACCTCTACCATTGCTTTAGCATTTTTTACAACTTGTTGTTGGTATACTTTGTATTCAGGTTCAAGTGCTTCTTTAAAACACACGGCTTTTGCCGCAATTACATGTACTAATGGGCCACCTTGATTAGCAGGGAATACCGAACTTTGTAATTTTTTATACAGTTCTTCATCTTTTGCAGCAGAAAGAATTAAACCACCACGTGGACCACCTAATGTTTTGTGTGTTGTAGTAGTCACTACATGTGCGTATGGTAATGGGCTTGGGTAAACACCAGCTGCGATAAGACCTGCAACGTGAGCCATATCAACGAAAAGGTAAGCGCCCACTTCATCAGCGATTTCACGCATTTTCGCCCAGTCAATGACTTGAGAGTAAGCAGAGAAACCCGCTACGATCATTTTAGGTTTGCATTCTAATGCTTTTTGGCGAACATCCTCATAATCGATTAAACCATCTGCAGTAATACCGTATTGAACTGCATTATAGATTTTACCAGAGAAACTCACTGATGCGCCGTGTGTTAAATGTCCGCCATGAGCAAGACTCATGCCAAGAATAGTATCATGTGGCTGTAATAAGGCACCATAAACTGCTGCGTTTGCTTGTGAACCAGAATGCGGTTGTACGTTCACATAATCTGCATTAAATAATTCTTTCGCACGATCAATCGCTAACTGTTCAACAATATCTGCATACTCACAACCACCATAATAACGCTTACCAGGGTAACCTTCTGCATATTTATTAGTAAATTGAGAACCTTGCGCTTCCATTACACGTGGGCTTGCATAGTTTTCAGATGCGATTAATTCGATATGTTCTTCTTGACGACGATTTTCATCTTGAATAGCTTGCCATAAAACCGGATCGTAATCAGCGATGTTCATACTTCTTTTTAACATTATGATTTCCTCTTTTAGTAAAGATGATTGTGAATTCAGTTAGTGTACCTGTTTCCACAGGATTTTTTAATTAAAATTTGGTTGTTAATTTTTCATTTTTTAATGAAAAAATTTCATCTTATCAAATCGATGAAAAAGATACCGCGCTTTATTGTTGTTCTCTTGCAACTGCGCGATAACCAATATCACGACGATAGAAACGACCAGCCCATTTCACTTTTTCGGCTAACATCAGTGCTTGTTGTTGTGCATCATAAACACTATCGCCTACTGCCGTTACACAAACTACACGGCCACCATTGGTAACTAATTTACCATCTTGATTTTCCACACCAGCTAAAAAAACTTTTTGATTTTCGACTGCACTTTCGATGCCTGTAATCTCGTCACCTTTGCGATAATCACCGGGATAACCTTCCGCAGCAAGAACAATTCCAAGTGAAGCCTTTTCACACCACTGTGATTTTTTCTCATCCAATTTACCTTCGCAAGCAGCAAGGCAAAGCTCAACTAAATCTGACTCTAGACGCAACATAATTGGTTGTGTTTCAGGATCACCGAAACGGCAGTTAAATTCAATCACTTTTGGCTGACCATTAGGCATAATCATCAAGCCTGCATAAAGAAAACCTGTATACACGTTGCCTTCTGCGGCCATTCCATTTACTGTCGGATAAATCACTTCTTGCATAATACGATCGTGAATTTCAGCAGTTACAACAGGTGCAGGTGAATATGCCCCCATACCGCCCGTATTTAAACCTATGTCATTTTCACCCACACGCTTATGGTCTTGACTGGTTGCCATTGGCTCAACGTTTTTACCGTCCACCATCACGATGAAACTCGCCTCTTCACCATCTAAAAATTCTTCAATAACTACACGGCTCCCAGCTTCACCAAAGGCATTACCTGAAAGCATATCTTTTACTGCTATTTCTGCTTCTTCTAAAGTCATCGCAACAATCACGCCTTTGCCTGCTGCTAAACCATCTGCTTTAACTACGATTGGTGCGCCTTTTTCACGTAAATACGCCAAAGCAGGCTCAACTTCAGTAAAGTTTTGATATTCTGCAGTTGGAATTTTATGACGCGCTAAAAAATCTTTAGTAAAGGCTTTTGAACCTTCTAATTGTGCAGCGGCTTGAGTTGGTCCAAAAATTTTCAAACCTGCTGCGCGAAATGCATCTACAACACCAATTACTAATGGTGCTTCAGGTCCAACAATAGTTAAACCAATTTGATTTTCTTGTGCAAACGCTACTAATTTTTCGACATCGGTCGCAGAAATTGCTACGTTTTCAACTTTATCTTCTAATGCTGTTCCAGCATTACCTGGAGCAACGAATACTTTATCTGCTAATGGAGATTGCGCAACTTTCCAAGCTAATGCATGTTCCCGACCGCCATTTCCGATGATGAGAATGTTCATAATGATTTTCCTGTGTTATTTGAAATTGATACATTTATTTAAAATGGAACATTTTGATAAATACATTAAATCTTAATGTCTAAAATGACGCATTCCCGTCAATACCATCGCCATACCATGTTCATTTGCCGCATCAATCACTTCTTGATCACGCATTGAGCCACCTGGGTGGATAACGCAAGTAATGCCAGCTTTCGCAGCTGCATCAATACCATCTCGGAATGGGAAGAAAGCGTCAGATGCCATCACACAACCAGCTACTTGTAAACCTTCATCTTCTGCTTTAATTGCTGCGATTTTCGCAGAATAAACTCGACTCATCTGCCCTGCACCAATACCGATAGTCTGTTTATTTTTCGCATAAACAATCGCATTAGACTTCACATATTTCGCCACTTTCCAACAGAACAATAGATCGAACATCTCTTCTACCGTTGGTTTACGTTCCGTCACAAACTCTAAATCCTCAATATCAACATGACCTAAATCTGCTTCTTGTACTAACAAGCCACCATTGACTCGTTTGAAATCTAAACGAGCAATAGGCTCTTCTTCCCACTCACCACAAGCTAGCACACGCACATTTTTCTTAGTCGCAAGGATTTGTTGTGCATCCTCAGCAACCTTTGGAGCAATAATCACTTCCACGAATTGACGCTCAATAATTGCTTGAGCAGTTTGTACATCAAGCTCTCGATTAAAGGCGATAATACCGCCAAATGCCGAAGTAGGATCAGTTTGATAAGCACGATCATAGGCTTCTAAAATGTTTTCACCTAATGCCACACCACAAGGGTTTGCGTGTTTCACAATCACGCAAGCTGGCTCGTGGAACTCTTTCACACATTCCAACGCCGCATCCGTATCTGCAATGTTATTATAGGAAAGTGCTTTACCTTGCAGTTGAACAGCGGTAGAAACGCTGGCTTCTTTTAATTCATTTTCCACATAAAAAGCTGCTTGCTGGTGGCTATTTTCGCCATAACGCATTGTTTGTTTACGGGTAAAATTCAGGTTTAAAGTACGAGGGAATTGACCACATTCTTGGGTTAAATCTTCTTCAGCAGCACCTTGATACGGTGGTACTTTTTGTCCGAAGTAGTTAGCAATCATAGCGTCATATTGCGCTGTATGTTCGAAAGCCTTAATCGCTAGATCAAATCGTGTTTCTAAAGTTAAGCTATTTTGGTGTTGATCCATTTCAGTGAGAATAGCATCAAAATCCTTATTATTGACTACAATCGCCACATCCTTATGGTTTTTAGCAGCAGAGCGCACCATTGTTGGTCCACCAATATCAATATTCTCTACTGCGTCCTCTAATGTGCAATTTGGTTTTGCCACTGTCGCTGCAAACGGATATAAATTCACAACGACCATATCAATACTTTCAATACCATGTTGATGCATGATTTCATCATCAATACCACGACGGCCTAAAATACCACCATGCACTTTAGGATGTAATGTTTTTACACGCCCATCCATCATTTCAGGAAAACCAGTATAATCTGAGACTTCAATTACAGGTAAACCATTATCTGCTAATAACTTTGCAGTACC
Organism: Pasteurella canis; assembly: GCF_020810675.1. GTDB lineage: Bacteria > Pseudomonadota > Gammaproteobacteria > Enterobacterales > Pasteurellaceae > Pasteurella > Pasteurella canis. Next base: position 279,012 of record NZ_CP085871.1, on the reverse strand, counting down.
ACCTGTTGAAAGTAATTTTACTCCCCGTTGTATCAAACCTTGGGCAAATTCAACGATACCAGTTTTATCTGAAACACTCAGTAATGCCTGACGAATAGGACGATTAGCTTGCATTGAAAAAATCCTTAAAATTTAGCGTTTAAAATGAATAATAAAAGAGAGGTGAGCATTATAACGCAAACGTTTGCGCTTGTGTCAAAAAATTAATAAGAAATGATCTATATTCACGAGTTAAAATATTTATAAAAAACCGCCTACATACAATAGGCGGTTTCCAACAACAAGTGAGATGATTTATTTTTTGCTAATTTTGTTATCCAATGCAAAAGCGCCAGAACCCGCAACAACAAAGTATAAAAATACTAATGAATACAGTGCCGCCAATTCACCTTGGTTTAAAATTGGTAATAACACATTAGAAAGAGAAGCATGAACATAAAAATAAGCGACTGCCATTTGACCTGAAAGAATAAAAGCAACAGGACGAGTGAACAAACCTAAAATCATTAACACACCACCAATAATTTCAATAACACCACCAATACCAAATAATGAGAATAATGGTTGTGCACCAAAAACGGCTGGCACACCAAAAACCTTATCTGTACCATGTAATAAAAACATGTAAGCCGCAATAATACGCAATAAACCTAATACTTGTGGACGATATTTTTCTAATGAAATCATGTGCTTTCCTTAATGAATATAATTAAATTTAAGATAATCAGAATTTCTAGTGAGGCTCTCTCGCTAAAAACTGGTGCTATCATAACGATATACAAAAAGGAAAAAAACTATCAAAAAAGAAAAAAATATTCTACTCATAGTTAATAATCTTTTAGCCGTGTCAAATGCTCATTAAATATACTAGCCTCCATAAAACCTGTAATACGTGAATGAGGTATCTCACTACCTTCACTATTAAAAAATAAAATGGTGGGTAATCCTAATATATTGAGTTTATCTAATAACATTTTATTTTCTGATGTATTTTTTGTCATATCAATTTGTAATAACAACACATCATTAAATGTAGACATGACTTCAGGCGCATGAAATGTATATTTTTCAAATTCTTTACAAGCCACGCACCAATCGGCATATAAATCTAGCATAGCTAGGCTTTTATGATTAGTTCGTAAAACTTGTTGTAATTCCTCATATGTTTTTATTTGTTTAAATTCAATACGTTGAGAATGTCCTAATTGTTCGATAGCATTTCCACTCAAAAATCCTATTCCAATAAGATTTGGAAAAAATGTGCTAAAAACTAACATGATAAAAACAGCTATCCATGCCCATTTATAATTTCTTAGGTGGAAAAATATCCACAAACAGAAACCTATGGCTAGTATAAACCATAAGTGATTTTCTACATTTGGGAAAACACGAGAAACTAAAAAGACAGGTAATGCGAGCAAAACAAAACCAAAAGCATGTTTGACATGTAACATCCAATTCCCTGATTTTGGTAAAATTTTATTACCAAATACCGTAATCAAAATTAATGGCACTCCCATACCTAATGCCAATAAATACAATGTGATGGCTCCCGTAAAGAGATCACCACTTTGCGCAACATAAAGTAACGCGCCAGAAAGTGGTGCAGAAGTACAAGGCGAAGCGACTAACCCAGCAATCATTCCCATAACAAAAACACCACTAAATGCACCGCTCTTTTGCTGTTGACTATATTGTGTCAATTTCGTTTGCCAACTTACTGGGAGTTGTAAATTAAAGAAGCCAAACATTGATAAAGCTAATAGTACGAAAATAACAGATAATGTTAAAAGTACATAAGGACTTTGCAGAGCAACTTGAAAAGGTAACCCAATTGCAGCAACAATCAAACCGAGTAAAGTATAAGTAAGAGCCATACCTTGCACATAAACTATACTCAATGTTAATGCCCGCAAGGTATTTGGTCTAGTTTGCCCCCCAATAACTATTGCAGACAATAAAGGGAGCATAGGTAGAACACAAGGAGTAAATGCTAATCCTAAACCCAAAACAAAAAACCAGAACATGGCATATTTACTATGAAATAAACTCTCAGCCAGCCGATCTTGTTCCGTTGATGTAGGAATATGACTTTTCCTTGGGCTCCCTTTGTCCTCATTTATATGTACATTTGATGGAGAGTTCAAATTAAGTATTTTGGTTTCTGGAGGATAACAAAACCCTTTAGTACAGCCTTGAAAAGTAACTTCTAGTGAAGACTGCTGAGTAAAATGGGATAAAGGAATAGTTAAAGTAACTTGATTACGATAAATTTCTACTTCGCCAAAAAAATCATCATGATATTTTTCAGCAATAGGAAATTCTACTTCTCCAAGATCTATATTGATGCCATTTAAGTCAAAAAATTGTTTATATAAATAATAATCTTCTGCAATTAACCAATTGAGCTCTATCTTATCTTGTTGCTGTATACTAGAGAAAATAAACGCTTGATCTACTGTTAAAAAACGAGATTTTTTATTAAAAAAACTCGCTTCTGCTATCAACGTAATTGATAAAAGTAACAAAATTGAAAAAATCTTTTTCATAATAAATACATGATTAAAACAAACGTCATAAGCTGCATTCTAGCATAAGCAAGATTTAAGTCGAAAACTATCCGCTAATTACGATAAAAAATTCAGCAACTTATTTTTTTTATAAAAATAAGTTTTGATCATGATAAAAAATTATTGTAGGATAACATTCTATAGTGATGTTTCTCAAAATAATCTTATTTTCTTACGACAAAAGTAGTGAAAATACTCGATAAAATATCACGTAATTCGCAATTTTGTATGTAACTTAAACGAGCATTCGGCTCTATTTACTCCCTCAATACTCTCACTCTATTGAGGGATTTTTTTATGATCTAGGTCATAAAATGACTATCTAATTTAACAAAACTCATTTTTTCTATTGTTACAATTATGTTGCAACTATACAATGAGTACGTTAATTTTGTGCTTATCTTGCTAACAAAATTATTCACTTTTATAAAATTGTAATAGGAAATACAAATGGGAACGCCACAAATTTTAATTGTTGAAGACGAAGCAATCACAAGAAATACATTAAAAAGTATTTTTGAAGCTGAGGGTTATGAAGTATTTGAGGCGGCAGATGGTGCACAGATGCACCGTATTCTGTCTAATAAAGTCATTAATCTTGTTATCATGGATATTAACTTACCAGGTAAAAATGGTTTAATGCTAGCTCGTGAATTACGTGAAACTACAAATACTGCATTAATGTTCTTAACTGGACGCGATAACGAAGTTGATAAAATTCTCGGTTTAGAAATTGGTGCCGATGACTATATCACTAAACCATTTAATCCTAGAGAACTCACAATTCGTGCAAGGAATTTACTACAACGTACTATGCCAGACAGTAGTAAAGAAGTAACACAAACAATTGAACAATATCGTTTCAATGGTTGGACACTTGATCTCAATAGCCGCGCATTAATTAACCCTGAAGGGGAAGAATATAAATTGCCTCGTAGTGAATTTCGTGCAATGTTACATTTTTGTGAAAACCCAGGCAAAATTCAAACACGTGAAGAATTACTGAAAAAAATGACTGGACGTGAATTAAAGCCACAAGATCGTACAGTTGATGTTACTATTCGCCGTATCCGAAAACATTTTGAAGATCATCCAAATACACCTGAAATCATTACTACTATTCATGGTGAAGGATATCGCTTTTGTGGTGATTTAGAGTAAATAGAAGCTAAAAGTAAAATAAAGCCTGTCAGACTTTAAATATCTAACAGGCTTTTTCTTCTATTACTTCATCATTATTATGTTAATTAATCAGATAAAATTCCCAAGCTTTCCCAAATTTGATCGACACGTTTTACCACTTCAGGATCTTTCTTAATAGGAACTCCCCACTCTCGTTGTGTTTCACCAGCCCATTTATTTGTTGCATCAATCCCCATTTTGGAACCCAACCCTGCCACTGGAGAGGCAAAATCAAGGTAATCAATCGGTGTATTTTCGACTAATGTCAAATCACGAGCAGGATCACAGCGCGTTGTAATTGCCCAAATCACATCTTTCCAATCACGTGCATTGACATCATCATCACAGACAATCACAAATTTAGTATACATGAATTGTCTTAAAAACGACCAAACTCCCATCATTACACGTTTCGCATGCCCTGCATATTGTTTCTTGATTGTTACGACTGCCAAACGATAAGAGCACCCTTCAGGCGGTAAATAAAAATCAACGATTTCAGGAAATTGTTTTTGTAAAATAGGAATAAACACTTCGTTTAGTGCTTCTCCCAAAACTGCTGGTTCATCAGGTGGACGCCCTGTGTAAGTAGAATGATAAATTGGATTTTTACGCATCGTAATATGGGTAACAGTAAAGACGGGGAAATATTCTTGTTCATTATAATAGCCAGTATGATCACCATAGGGGCCTTCAAGAGCGGTTTCATTTGGATCAATATAACCTTCTAAAACAATTTCTGCGCTCGCAGGTACTTCCAAATCATTACTAATTGACTTTACAACTGATGTTTTTGTGCCACGCAATAATCCAGCAAAGGCATATTCTGATAAAGTATCAGGTACTGGCGTTACAGCTCCCAAAATTGTAGCAGGATCGGCACCTAATGCGACAGATACTGGGAAAGGTTCATTTGGACGTATTTCTTTCCATTCTTGAAAATCTAATGCACCTCCTCGGTGAGAAAGCCAACGCATGATTAATTTGTTTTTAGCAATTAATTGTTGCCGATAAATACCTAAATTTTGCCGTTTTTTCAGTGGGCCTTTGGTGATCGTTAATCCCCATGTAACTAAAGGTGCTATATCATCTTTCCAACATTGCATAATCGGTAATCTATATAAATCGACATCATCACCTTTAAATACAACTTGTTGACAATCAGCTTTACCTAATACTTTAGTCGGCATATTCAACACTTGTTTAAACTGGGGTAGATTGGACAAAAAATCCTTAAACCCTTTTGGTGGTTCAGGTTCTTTCAAAAAAGCGAGTAACTTACCAACATCACGTAATGCAGTAACATCCTCTTGTCCCATCCCCATTGCAACACGTTTTGGGGTACCAAATAAATTACATAAAACAGGAATATCAAACCCTTTTGGATTCTCAAATAACAATGCAGGTCCCCCCACACGTAAAGTGCGGTCAGAAATTTCCGTCATTTCTAAGTAGGGATCAACTTCTTGTTTGATACGTTTCAGTTCACCACGTTGCTCAAGTAGATCCAAAAAATCACGTAAATCTTTATATTTCATGTTTATTACCTTTTTATTTCAAAATATTGCAAAACATACCGCACTTTTAATAAGCTATATACAAAATAAAGTGTGATAATACTTGAACACCCACACGTATTGCTGGTTTGTAACATCTATTTATTAATGCTAGTTATATTATATCAATCCATCTAATTTTGCTATCTACACAAAGTTTAGGTAGAATTTGCCAATTAATATTGAATAAGCGGATAACCATGACAAAGAAAAAAGCCAAAGTAGCGTCAAATACGATTGCACTGAATAAACGTGCAAGACATGACTACTTTATTGAAGATGAAATTGAAGCAGGACTTTCATTACAAGGCTGGGAAGTCAAGTCAATGCGTGCGGGTAAAGCGAATATCAGCGACAGCTATATTATTTTCAAAAATGGGGAGGCCTATTTATTTGGTGCAACTATTCAACCATTAAGCCTTGCCTCTACACATATTGTGTGTGACCCAACTCGAACTCGCAAACTACTACTAAATCAAAAAGAATTAGCCTCCTTATTTGGTAAGGCAAATCGAGATGGCTATACTATCGTTGCACTTTCTCTTTATTGGAAAGGCGCTTGGGCAAAAATAAAAATTGGTTTAGCTAAAGGAAAAAAACAACATGATAAACGCGAAGACATCAAAGAACGAGAATGGAAAGTCACAAAAGATCGGATAATGAAGAATGCTCGCCTTGGTTAAATCATAACAATTAAAAAGTCTTGCCACTATATACAAGGCTTTTTTATATATTAGTAGATTATTATTCAACACCAACCATGACAGAAGTCGCTTTGATAACTGCATAAGCCTCTTTACCAACCTCGAGTTGTAATTCTTGTGCAGCAGCAAGAGAAATTGTCGATGTAATAATATTACCTGCACCAATATCAATACTCACGACAGCATTTACTGCTCCTTTTTCTAAGCTAACAACTTTACCTTTAAATTGGTTTCTCGCACTGATTTTCATTATACATTTCCTCTTTAATTAATAAGTGAATAAAAGTCAATAAAAAAGCCTATTGATGATAATTGGTAATAAAAACTAAACAATCATTCTCTTTAAACTTTTTTGAATAAAATTAAGGCCCTAAATCCAGTAATATCTCCTTGAATATTTTTCACATTTTCTAAACGAACCTGATAATGGTGTAATGCAGCAATACGATATACAATAGAGAGTCCCAGTCCACTCCCTTTTTCATTTTGTCCTGCAGGGCGATAAAAGCGCTGCCCTAATTTCTCTAAGTCAGTTTCTTTGACGCCTTCTCCATTATCCTCAACTAATAAGTTCTCTCGTTGTAAAATCACTTTAACTGTACTGCCATTTGGACAATATTTAATGGCATTATCGATCAAATTACGCAACATCAAAGATAATAATAGGGGCTGTCCTTGCGTAGAGTCAGGCTTAGACATAAGTTCAAATTGTAAGTCAATTTGACGTTTTTGTGCAGCAAAATACCGCTCTCCTATCAATGAGGTTATTAATGCCTGCCAATCTATATTTTCAACATTTTCTAACTCATTTAGACTATCTAAACGAGAAAGTGTGAGTAGCTGATCAATCAGCTGACTTGCACGATCAATACCTTTAGTCAGATTCTCTAGTGCCTCTTGCCGCAATGCTGCATCATCCCCAACCATCTGCGCTACTTCAGTTTGAATCCGTAAGGCAGCCAAAGGGCTTCTTAATTCATGTGCGGCATCAGAAGTAAATTGTCGTTCACGCAATAACATTGTCGCAGTACGCTCAAAAAATTGGTTCAAATTCTGTACTAAAGGTAAAATTTCTTTTGGTAAATGAGCTGTTGTAATTAATGTATTATCATCTGGACTACGTTGTTCGAGTTGTTCACTAACTCGCTTTACACTTTGTAGCTCACGAGTGACGACCCAAACAATAATTCCTAACAAGAGAGGCAAACTTGCAAACCAAATCCACATTTGGCTAAAAACCATCTTATTAATTAAGTCATTACGATAATCAAGCTCTTGACCTACCGCAATCACTAAACGTCCATTATTAACTGGTAACCAAAAGATGCGCCATTTATCATCATCCCCTAAAATATGACTGATGGAAAAACCTTTTTTAGATGTAAAAATGAAATTATCACCATTATGACCATCACTCAATAAGATGTTTCCATCTTGTGTAAAGATCGCAAAACCAAGTGCATCATCATCAAATCCGCCTTTTTTAAATTTTGTATGTTGATATTTTGATGATTTATTATCAACTAAGATATTACGTAAATTTGATGAAGCTAGACGCTGTGCAAATAACACTTGCTGTGCATCAAAAACCTCATTCACTTCATGACGAACTTGAAACCAAGCCATTGCTGTAGAAATTAGCCAAATCGTCAATGCGGTTAATGACAACACAAGAGTTAAACGAAAGCGTAAGCTTTTACTTGAGACCACTCTTTTTTTCCAGCGATTAGCGAGCCTCATCATTTTTCCCCAATGTATATCCTACACCATGTACTGTACGAATGAATTGTTTACCTAATTTTTGACGTAAATTATAGATATGAACTTCCAATGCATTACTGCTTACTTCATCATCCCATGTATATAATTTTTCTTCAATGAATGTACGAGCAAGAACACGTTCTTTATTCAGCATAAACAGCTCAAGTAACTTATATTCTCTAGTTGTCAGTGAGATTTCTTTATCTTTTAAAAATACTTTACGTTGGTTAGGATCAAATTTCACTAAACTGTGTTCAATCACAGGGTTAGTTTGTCCATAACGACGACGAATTAAAGCTTGTAAACGCGCAACTACCTCAGCCAAAGCAAAAGGCTTGCACAAATAATCATCCGCCCCACGCTGTAAACCTGTAATACGCTCATCTAGAGTATCACGAGCAGTCAAAATTAATACAGGCACATCGTATTTTTCTCTACGCCAACTTTGCAAAATATCTAGTCCATCCATTTTAGGTAACGTCAAATCAAGTACAACCGCATCATAAGGAGCTGTTTTCACAGCCTCTACGCCCATTTTACCATCTTTAAACCAGTCAACTGTGAAACCTGATTTAGTTAAACCAATCTGAAGCCCATTACCAATCAAAGTATCATCTTCTATTAATAAAATTCGCATATTTTACACCGCACTTTTAGAGCATTATTTAATTGTACACAAAGTAGACACAAATATCTCAATCTAATACAAAGCATAACAAATAAAACTGAAGAAATACTTAATAAAATCATAAAGTACTCTTTGTAGTATGCCTAGCACTATAACAGAGTCTCACCCCAATTAACCGTACTGAGTCAAACTTGTACACATTCTCGATATAAAAAATTAAAAAAATCTGTAAGAAAAAGATGATCATCTCGACTAATACTCCAGAATAAGGAAATTCCATCAGAAAAATTAAAAAAGTTTGTAAGAAAAATCTTTTTCATTCGACTAATTTAACGCAAATGGATTTATGAGGACAAAATGGACAAACAGAGATGTTATTTTCAGGATATAAGCACAGGGATTGGCTTATTAGGTTTACGCTTATTTCTTGCTTGGGAGTTTTTTGAATCGGGTATGGAAAAGTTGAATGGAGAAAATTGGTTTATGGAAGTACAAGACAGTTTTCCATTCCCATTCAATTTACTCCCTGCAGATTTAAGTTGGTTGTTAGCCATGGGAGCAGAATTGTTATTGCCAGTTTTGCTTATTCTAGGGTTATCAACGCGTTTTAGCGCTTTAAGTTTAGCAATTTTAACTGTCGTTGCATGGTATACCGTCCATGCAGATGCAGGTTATAACGTGTGTAATAATGGCTACAAAATGGCATTAATTTATTTAGTGGCATTACTACCATTACTTACACAAGGAGCAGGGATGCTTTCTTTAGATTCTCTCTTACAGAGAAAATTTTCAGCCATAAAATGGTTGAAGTTTATTTAATCATTTAGTTCAACATATCACATATTAATTAATAGGAGATTAAGCATGAAAAAATTAGCAACTTTAGCAGCATTAGCAAGCGCATTAACAATGGCCGTATCTGCACCAGTAAATGCTGAAACAAAAATGGCAGATAATGCTGAACAATGCGTAGAAGGCAAATGCATGAAAACTAAAGTAGGCGAAGGCAAATGTGGTGAAGGGAAATGTGGTGCACATGACCATAAAAAAGCAAAAGCTGGCGAAGGGAAATGTGGTGAAGGCAAATGTGGCGCTCATGATCACAAAAAAGCAAAAGCGGGCGAAGGGAAGTGTGGCGAAGGTAAATGCGGTTCTAAATAATACTATTTTGCTGGTGTAATGTTTTTACACCAGCTCTATATAAATATTAATGGAGTTAATACAATGTTAAAAGGTGCTGGATTAGGCTATCGTCGTGATTTAGCCGATGATTTTTTATCACTTCCAACAGAAAATGTCATCCAATTTATGGAAGTGGCTCCCGAGAACTGGATAAAAATGGGAGGCGCTGCACGATATAAATTTGATCAAGCCGCTGAACGTTTTCCGTTAGCTGTACATGGTCTATCACTTTCTCTAGGCGGTCAAGCTCCTTTAGATAAACAATTATTAAAAGGCATCAAAACATTAATGACTCAATATAATTCAGTCTTTTTTTCTGAACATCTGAGTTATTGCGAATGCGAAGGTCATCTTTATGATTTATTACCAATGCCATTCACAGATGAAGCCGTTAAACACGTTGCAAAACGTATTCAAGATGTACAAGATTTTTTAGGGTTACGTATTTCACTTGAAAATACATCTTATTACTTACATTCACCAACTAGTACAATGAATGAAGTTGAATTCTTAAATGCAATTGCTCAAGAGGCAGACTGTGGAATTCACTTGGATGTGAATAATATTTATGTCAATGGTGTCAATCATGGTTTACTTGACCCTTATGTTTTTCTAGATAAAGTTGATGTCCATCGTGTAAATTATATTCACATTGCAGGTCACGATGAAGAACATGCTGCTGCTAAACCAATCCAAGAAACAGAGGAATCATTTAATAAAGTAAAAGGTGAATATCGTCATTTACCTGAGCTATTAGTAGATACGCACGGTGAAGCAGTTAAAGGAAGTGTCTGGGATTTACTTGAATACACTTATCAGCGCTTACCTCAAATTCCACCAACATTATTAGAGCGTGATTTTAATTTTCCACCATTTGCTGAATTATATGCAGAAGTCGAACATATTGCCAAATTACAGCAAAAATATTCTAAACCAATGCAGGAAAATCGTTATGCAGCCTAAATCAACGCTTATCGAAACCCAAAATGCTTTGGCGCAAGCTGTTCGTTTAGGTAATGCAGCCCCCCTTAATAATTATGCACCAAATCGTTTAGCTATTTATGCACGTTTAGTACGTAACAATACATTTAGTTTTATTGACCGTTGTTTTGTCGAAGCCCCTCGCTATATTTCAAAAGAAACTTGGCAAGAAATAAAAGAAACCTTTATTAGGGAAGGTAAGGCACATTCTCCTTATTTTCAGGATATTGCAAGTGAATTTCTTACGTTTTGTCAAGAAAGGCAAGTATTTGATAAGAATATTCTTTCCTTAATGGATTTTGAAAACACGCAACTTATTGCTGAAGTTTCAACTGCTACTGTGCCAGAGACTTTTGTATGGGATACAAATACTGAAATGGGATTATCAAAAGTAGCCTTTCTGAAAAACTATGATGTAGATTTTTTATCTAGTGATTTTATCAGTTTTAAGGAAAAGCCTAGCCAACTATTAGTGTGGCGAGATAGTAATTTCATAGTAAATCAACAACTGCTATCAGAGCTTGACTTCTGGTTGCTTACTTACCTTTCAGAACAACCTACATCCTTAAAAAAGCTATTAAATGAATTAAATACAATTATTGATAATAGTGAGTCATTGAAACCTTTATTAGAACAAGCTTGGATTAAATGGGTAAATGCAGAAGTAATTTATCCAATGGAAGGGTAAATTCAGCTAAGGCTGATTTTAAAAGGATTTAAATTCAAGTGCGGTAAAAGTTTCTAAAATTTTTACCGCACTTTTTATTTTGAATATGGATTATTTATTCTTTACGTTATCTGGTTTTGTAGCAAAATCTTTCATCATTTTGCTTAAACTTTCACAGTTCTTACCAAAATTATCACATCGTGGACACATTAAACGATGTAGACGTACTCCGACGCTTTCTGCAAATGAGAGTGGTCTTTCATGAGATTCTGAAATTAATTTAGTGACTTTAAAACAATATTTCATTTATCTCTCCCCCATTTTTGTTGTCAAACAATGTTGTAATTGCAAACGAGCTCGATAGAGCAAAACATGTAAATTCGATACTGTGATTTGCTCTGATGAACAAATATCATCTGTTGTACATTCTAAATATTCGCGCATCATAAATACTTTAGCTTGTACAGCAGGTAAACGAGTTAAACAAATTTCAAATAATACCCAAAATTGTTCTGAATAAACTGTATTTTCATCATCCTGTAAGCGTGATGGGGAATATTCTTTTTTCCAACGACCACTTTCAAAAAAACTATTTTCGTCTTCATCATTGACCAAATCGCTTTCTACAACAAAGCGGTTATTCACACGTAAATAATCAATAATTTTATTTTTTAAAATAGCAAAAATCCATGTTTTTAACGCAGATTGACGCTTAAAACTCTCGATATTTTTCAATGCACTCACGAATGTCTCTTGTACAAGATCTTCAGCTAAAATGGGATCTTTTATCTGCAACTCTGCAAACTTCAACATTTGTCCACGGATTTTTTCAAGCTCTTCCGATGAAATATTTTGCATATTTGTATCCACTCTTTATTCAATTTATGTCATTTTATCAAATTTTCCCTATGTCATAAACTCGTTTATTACTCAACTCATATTGATAAAAATCTATGCATTTAGACTAGATAAGTTTATATAATCAGCAAATTAGTAATATAGCTTACTAATAAAAATTAGAATAATTTAAATGCTAACTTTTAGTCTCCTCTAGCAACATCAGTAAAAAATATTCTCATCTACTAAACAATATTCTCTCTCATTGACTTCTTCATTTCTATACGCCCACATTTAATTAAACGTTTAATTATTTTTAATTCCCTAGCAAAATGGTAATTATTATATTATTTTGGTTACCATTATGGTTACTAAAATCTGTGATTAAAGCCGTTGGGGTGTGAGGGGATATGATAAGAAAAAAGCCCGTAAACATTGATTTTACAGGCTTTTTCTAAGATTTTCGTTCAGTTATGTTTAGCTACGAAACGTTAAATGGTGCTCTGGGCGAGACTTGAACTCGCACGTCCTATGGACACTACCCCCTCAAGATAGCGTGTCTACCAATTCCACCACCAGAGCAGATTTAAATTTCTAACTTATTGAGGAATATCACTATTCTTATTTTCAACTGCTGGTATCTCTAATTTTTGCTGCTGCTGAATTTGTTCTGCAGTTGAAGATAAATCATCAAATTTACCTTGTGTTACATTATGACGATGTGAATTGATATTACCAATCATAATACTAATAACAAAGAATACAGTTGCTAAAATTGCTGTCATTTTAGAGAGAAAATTGCCAGAGCCAGCTGAACCAAAGATTGTACCAGAAGCGCCACCACCAAAAGATGCACCTGCATCTGCGCCTTTACCTTGTTGAAGTAAAATCAGAACAATTACAGCAAGTGAAATTAATCCATAACTAATTAATAGTGCTTGATACATTATACTCTTCTCTACATTCGCAAATTAGCATTGAAAATAACGTGCGGATATTAACGGACATCTATGAATTTTGCAAGTTTTTTCATAAAAATAGATATTATTTGATGGTATTTCACTCAACGAGTTCTTTTTTCTCTTTTTTAACCGAATTTTTTTGCTTTTTAGGAATATTTTGATAAGTCTTTTGAGTAATCTGGCTTAATTGACGTAACGCATCAAAATTAACATGTTGTATTAATTCAGGCAAAGAACGGATTAATACTGACATAAATTGCTGATAGCTCATTTCTTTTTGGCTAATACTTGTTAACTGAGATTCCCAATGTGCAGTCATATCAGGCTGTGTTGCAATTTCAGGTAAAGCCGCAATCAAAATCCGACCTGTTTCTGTGCTATGAATATTACGCCCTTTTTTATATAAAAAACCTCGCTTAAATAACAGCTCAATAATACCAGCTCGTGTTGCTTCTGTACCGAGTCCATCTGTTTCACGTAAAATTTTTTTCAATTCTTTATCTTGAACAAAACGCGCAATACCAGTCATGGCAGACAATAATGTTGCATCAGTAAAAGGTTTTGGTGGTTGTGTTTTTTTACATACAATTTCACCTTGTTTACAAAACAGAATCTGTCCTTTTTTAACTATTGGCAATAAAGGTTCTTGTTGCTCATCCTGATCTTCTTTTCCCCAAAGTTGTTTCCAACCTGCAACTTGTAAATTTCGGGCTTGAGCAATAAATATTCCACCTGCAATATTAAGCGTAATTTTGCTTTTACGATATTCCGCATCTGGACAAAATTGCATTAAATATTGACGTGCAATTAAATGATAAATTTGCCACTCTTGTTGTGTTAATGTGACCGATTTATTTTTTGCTGTTGGAATAATCGCATGATGAGCCTCCACTTTTTTATCATTCCAACAACGATTTTTTTGTTCAGGTTGAACAATATCTGGTAATAATTGATATTCATTAACATGCGTTGAAATAGCTTTTAATACGTTCAAGCGTTCAGCAAAATGTTCCTCAGGTAAATAGCGACAATCTGAACGAGGGTAAGTAATTAAACGATGTGTTTCATATAAGCGTTGGCAAATATCGAGTACTTCTTGAGCAGACAAGCCATAACGCTTAGCTACATCAATTTGCAAAGCAGACAAAGAATAAGGGAGAGGCGCTGTTTCTTTTTCACACTTATCCACATATTCCACCACTTCGGCTGGCTGCTCAGTAATGCGTTTCACTACATTTTCTGCCAATCCTAATGACAACACTCGCCCATCTTCATCTTGATAATTTTCACAGGCTTTGCTTGGTTGCCATAAGGCTTTAAATATAGGAATATTTTCTTGTTCTTGCTTAGAAAGTGCGGTCACTTTTTCAGGTGTTTCAGGCTGAATGTGCGCTAACACCTCATAAAAATCTTTAGGTTGAAAATTTTCAATTTCCAGATCACGCCGCACAATCAATCCCAACACAGGTGTTTGTACACGACCTACAGAAAGCACACCATTATAACCTGCTTGTCGACCGCGAATCGTATAAGCCCTAGTCATATTAATACCATATAGCCAATCTGCTCGAGCACGAGCTAATGCGGAAGTCGCGAGAGGGATAAAATTGCGATTTGATTGCAATTTATTGATGGCTTTTCCTACTGCACTTGGATTCAAATCACTAATTAAGCAGCGTTGAATTTGATTCAATTTATCCGCACTTAATTGTGCATAACTAAAGACCTCATCTACTAGTAACTGTCCCTCGCGATCAGGGTCACCCGCATTAATTAATAGATCTGCCTGATGGATAAGTTTTTCTACGATTTTGAGTTGTTTATATACTGCTTTACGTGGAATAAGTCGCCATTTTTCAGGGATAATTGGCAAATGCTCTAAGCGCCATTGTTTAAAGCGAGGATCGTAGGTATCAGGTTCTGCTTGCTCTAATAAGTGTCCCACACACCAGGTGACATAATCTTCATTCCCGCATTTAATGAAGCCTTCATTACGCTGATGCGGTGTTGGTAGCACATCAGCAATAGCTCTTGCGAGGCTTGGTTTTTCTGCGATGAAAAGTCTCATTATCTGCTCTTACCCAAGTTGACGACGCCCTAAAAAAGAATGGGTTAAAGTAGTTCCATCGACCATCTCTAATTCACCACCAACAGGAATACCATGTGCAATACGCGTGACTTTAATATTTTGTTGTACACACAGATCTGCGATGTAATTAGCAGTAGCATCTCCCTCAACAGTTGGATTAGTGGCTAAAATGACCTCATGAAAACTTTCCTCTTGCAAACGCTTTTGCAATATATGCAACCCGATTTCTTTAGGACCGATACCATCAAGAGGAGATAAATGCCCCATTAATACAAAATAACGCCCTGAAAATTGTCCCGTTTGCTCAATTGCTTGGATATCAGAGGGTTGCTCAACTACACAAAGTAACCCTGAATGTTGACGACGGGGGTTATTACAAATAGTACAAATATCTTCCTCAGTAAAAGTACGACAATGAGAACAATGACCAATTTTAGACATTGCTTCTGTTAATGCTCGTGCTAAATCTATACCACCATTACGATTACGCTGTAAAAGATGATAGGCCATACGCTGAGCAGATTTTGGTCCAATACCAGGAAGACAGCGTAAACTTTCAATAAGATGCTCGAGTAATGGGCTTGTTTGCATTGTTTTTTCTCTTAATTAAGATTTAGAAGAGTTCATCTTAGAGGAAACTATTTTTCTTTGCTCATCAAAGAAAATAAGTAAAACATCCTCTGTAATTAAGCAAATCGTTATTATATAAAGAGCTTTTTATAAAAAACTGACCTTGCTCATTTATGTTATATTTATAAACAATTGTCTTGAAAAACAGACCACTGTAAGAATAATGAAAAATTTAAATTATCAATAATAATATTGTTAAAATAGTGATAAAAAACAGACCGCACTTTCAAAAGTGCGGTCAAGCTTAACAGACATTCTTATAGTTGATTAAGACTCAATATATTTTGTTGTTTCTAATGATTACCTAATGAAAATACTTTTAATATAAAAAACTTCTGTAAGGCAAAATCAGCAATTGACTCAAAATATGTTTTACTGTCTTTCTACAAGAACAAAAAAATAACAAATTAAAATGGCATTTTAAAGCCAGGAGGCAATTGCATTCCTGCTGTCACCGATGCCATTTTTTCTTTTTGTAACTCTTCCGCACGACGAACTGCATCGTTAAAGGCTGCTGCAATCAAATCCTCTAACATTTCTTTATCGTCTTCCATTAAAGAAGGGTCAATTTCCACACGACGACAATTATGTGCACCATTAATCGTGATCTTAACTAGACCTGCACCAGATTCGCCAGTTACTTCCAGCTGAGCAATCTCTTCTTGCATTTTTTGCATACGATCTTGCATTTGTTGGGCTTGTTTCATTAAGTTACCTAAACCGCCTTTTCCAAACATAATTTTTTCCATTTGTTAATTAAAAAAGTGGTTGGCATTTTAACTAAAAATTACTACGTTGAAAATAAATAAACGTGATCTAGGCTGAAAATTCAACTTTTTCCTATTGAGAGTGACTTTTTTCCGTATTATTATGTTTTAACAATTTCGTAACGAAACCCTACCGCACTTTACCCTAATGCGGCTTCCCTTAACAGATAAAATAAACCCAACGAGGTAACCTATGTCTAACTTTCTACAATCCTATCAACAACATATTGATGAACGTGCGGCATTAGGCATTGTGCCGAAACCTTTAAATGCAGAACAAACAGCACAACTTATTGAATTATTAAAAAATCCCCCTAAAGATAAAGACGATTATTTACTGAATTTATTTGAAACTCGTATTCCTGCAGGAGTTGATGAGGCCGCTTATGTAAAAGCATCCTTCCTTGCTGCTATTGCTAAAAGAGAGAGCACTTCTCCATTGATTTGTCCTAAAAAAGCTGTCGAATTACTTGGCACAATGCAAGGTGGTTATAATATAGAACCTTTATTACACGCCTTAGATGATGAAGAACTTGCTCCTATTGCTGCGAAAGCATTGTCATTTACATTACTCATGTTCGATAATTTTCATGATGTTGCCGAAAAAGCTAAAAAAGGAAATCACTATGCCCAACAAGTTCTACAATCTTGGGCTGATGCAGAATGGTATTTATCCCGTCCAAAATTAAGCGATAAAATTACAGTAACCGTATTTAAAGTTACAGGGGAAACAAATACTGATGATCTCTCACCAGCACAAGACGCATGGTCTCGTCCAGATATCCCATTACATGCGCTTGCCATGCTAAAAAATCCACGTGATGGAATTGAACCAGATGATGCTGGTAATGTAGGTCCGATTAAACAACTTGAAAAATTAAAAGAAAAAGGGTTCCCATTAGCTTACGTTGGCGATGTAGTAGGAACAGGCTCTTCACGTAAATCAGCAACAAACTCTGTGCTCTGGTTTATGGGAGAAGATATTCCATATATTCCAAATAAACGAGCAGGGGGAGTTGTTCTTGGTGGAAAAATTGCACCTATATTTTTCAATACTATGGAGGATGCAGGTTCATTACCAATCGAAGTAGATGTCAGTTTGCTGAATATGGGCGATGTTATTGATATTTATCCATACGAGGGAAAAATCTGTCGACATAATACAGATGAGGTATTAGCGGAGTTTACTTTAAAAACTAATGTTTTATTGGATGAAGTTCGTGCAGGTGGTCGTATTCCATTAATTATTGGGCGAGGTTTAACACATAAAGCACGTTGTGAACTCGGATTAGCAGAAACAGATATTTTCGCTAAACCACAAAGTACATTAACGAGTGATAAGGGCTTTACACTCGCACAAAAAATGGTTGGTCGAGCTTGTGGTGTAGAAGGTATTCGCCCTGGACAATATTGTGAACCACGTATGACATCTGTTGGTTCACAAGATACGACAGGACCAATGACACGTGATGAATTAAAAGATCTCGCATGTTTAGGTTTTTCTTCTGATCTTGTGATGCAATCCTTCTGTCATACTGCGGCTTATCCAAAACCAGTTGATGTCGTAACGCACCATACGTTACCAGATTTTATCATGAACCGAGGGGGTGTCTCATTACGTCCTGGAGATGGTGTTATTCACTCATGGTTAAACCGTATGCTTTTACCTGATACAGTGGGTACAGGAGGCGATTCACATACTCGCTTCCCTATTGGTATTTCTTTTCCTGCTGGCTCTGGCTTAGTTGCTTTTGCCGCGGCAACTGGCGTGATGCCTTTAGATATGCCTGAATCCGTATTAGTTCGTTTTAAAGGCGAAATGCAACCAGGCATCACTTTACGCGACTTAGTCCATGCTATTCCTTACTATGCTATTAAACAAGGGCTGCTTACTGTTGAGAAAAAAGCGAAGAAAAATATTTTTTCTGGCAAAATTTTAGAAATTGAAGGATTAGAAAACCTAAAAGTTGAGCAAGCTTTTGAGCTTTCTGATGCATCTGCTGAACGTTCAGCAGCAGCTTGTACCATTAAACTTGCGAAAGAACCTATTATTGAATACTTACAATCTAATATTGTGTTACTGAAATATATGATTTCTGAAGGTTATGGTGATGCACGTACTTTAGAACGCCGTATCAACGCAATGGAACAGTGGCTGGCTAACCCAGAATTGCTAGAAGCCGATAAAGATGCCGAATACGCAGCAGTGATTGAAATCGATTTAGCAGATATTAAAGAGCCAATTTTATGCGCACCTAATGATCCTGATGATGCACGTTTATTATCTGAAGTACAAGGTGATAAAATTGATGAAGTCTTTATTGGTTCATGTATGACTAATATTGGTCACTTCCGTGCTGCAGGTAAATTATTATCAAAATTCAAAGAGATGATTCCTACTCGCTTATGGATAGCCCCTCCTACCAAAATGGATGCAGCATTACTCAGCGAAGAAGGATATTACAGTATTTACGGCAAAAGCGGGGCAAGAATTGAAGTACCAGGTTGTTCGTTATGTATGGGTAACCAGGCACGTGTTGCTAATAATGCGACTGTCGTATCTACTTCGACCCGTAACTTTCCAAACCGTTTAGGCCAAGGAGCAAATGTTTATCTCGCCTCAGCTGAACTAGCAGCAGTATCAGCTATCTTGGGTAAACTACCAACATTAGAGGAATATCTGTCTTTCGCTGCTGATTTGCAACAAGACAAAGACGATACTTATCGCTACATGAATTTTGATAAGATTAATAGTTATATGCAAAAAGCTAATAACGTTATCTTTCAAAGTGCGGTATAATTTACACACTTTTGGTAAAAATAAATTAAACAAAAGGGGAACGATGTTCCCCTGTTTATTTTCAATTTAAAATATCTTTCATTCATAGGTAAATATCTTGGAATTACGTCACTATATTACGTTTTTTGCTGCAGTACTTATCCTCCAATTATTTATTTTCATATTTAATCGTACATTAAACTGGCTTTTCGCATCAAAGTTAACAAGTAAAAAACGTAAGATCTTATTTATAAACAATTATTTAATTGCTAATTTTCTGATTTTACTCACGATATTTCGTATTTTCCCTTTATTCCGCCTAAGTGCTTTTCTTTTAGCATTTTTATTATTTGCATCATTCGTTAGTTTAGGCTGTTTACTCTGCCATTTTATTCTTAAACCTTATATCCCATTAGCCAAATTACATAAAATATTACGTATTACATATCCTATTGCACTTTCAGGCTTACTTGGAATAAGTATTTATAACGCCTATACTCCAACAGTAATTCATTATGAAATCACACTCGACAAACCTATTAAACCAATGCGAATTGGCATGGCAAGTGATTTACATTTAGGGATTTTATTTGGTCGTCGCCAATTAGATAAACTTGCTGAATTAATGACTCAGAATAAGGTCGATATCATCCTCATGCCTGGGGATATTATGGACGATAATACCGAGGCTTATGTAACTGAAAATATGCGACCTCACTTAGCAAAACTTACTGCACCATTAGGTGTTTATGCGACATTAGGTAATCATGATTTTTTTGGTCATCAACAAGCAATCAAGCAAGAATTAGAACTTGCAGGTATTGAAGTTTTATTCGATCAAACCAAAGTAATTAATAATACTTTTGTCTTAGTTGGACGTAATGATGATTTATTAAGAACTCGTCCAAGTGCGGAACAACTTTTAGATAAAGTAGATACAAGACTTCCTATTATTTTGCTTGATCACCGTCCAACTGAAATAGAAAAACATGCAAAATTACCTATTGATATTCAAATATCTGGACATGCTCACAAAGGTCAGATTTTTCCAGCTAACTTGATTACCAATCTACTCTACCCTTTAGATTACGGTTATGAGAAAATAGGCAACGGACATTTCTTCGTCACCTCTGGTTATGGTTTCTGGGGGATACCAATGCGTTTAGGTTCTCAATCTGAAATCGTTATCATTGATGTTAAGTAACAATTGAAAAAGGAATTCTTAAAATGAAGACATCTTCAAAATTAACCGCACTTGGCTTAACACTTCTATCTTTCTTCTCTCACAATGCTATTGCCGAAAAAAAATTGACAGTATATTGTAGTGTTCAACATGCTACTTGCGAGAAAATAGTACAAAGGTTTAGTGAAAACTATAATATAAACGCTCAATTTGTTCGTAACAGTACTGGGGCGACATTAGCTAAACTCATTGCCGAAAAAAATAATCCACAAGCAGACATTTGGTATGGCGGTACCATTGAACATCACTTTCAAGCGGGTGATTTAGGGTTATTAGCGCCTTATCGTTCTCCACGCCAAGCTGAAATTATGCCTCAATTTAAGACATTAATAGACAAACATGGCGAGCTAACTTCAATCGTTTATCTTTTAGTACTTGGTTTTGGCGTGAATACAGAAAAACTAAAACAACTAGGTATCACTGAACCACCAAAATGTTGGTCAGATCTCCTTGATCCTCGCTTACAAGGCTATGTTCAAATGCCAGATCCTCAAATTTCAGGTACAACTTATACTGCCATTGCGACATTAATGGAATTATGGGGGGAACAAAAAGCATTTGAGTATCTCAAAAAATTAAATGCCAACGTATCTGAATACGTAAAGAGTGCTTTAGTCACAACAAATCTTTCACGTGGCGAATCTGCTGTTGCTGTGGGATTTATCCATAGCTATGCTACTGAAAAAGAAAAAGGAGCGCCAGTTGAAAGCATTTTACCTTGTGAGGGTGATGGTTATTCCTTAGGTGGGATGAGTATTATCAAAAATGCACGTAATTTAGATAATGCTAAATTATTTGCCGATTGGGCATTAAGTAAAGAAGCTCAAGAACTTGTCTGGCGAGAAACTAAGGTTTATCAAATTCCAACGAATATTCATGCAGAGGCATCTCCTCAGTCAGTTAGTCCAAAACACTTGAAATTAATCAGCTATGATTTCGATCGTTTTGGTAAGAGTTTAGAAGGAAAACGTTTGACTGACAAATGGCTTAAAGAAGTAAAACTAGCCAAATAACAGGGTAAAAAGAAATAGGCAGCGAATATACGCTGCCTATTTTTATAACAATAACCAATACACTAAGCATTTTCAATACCAAAGGCAATCACATCTTTGATTGTTTGTGCTTGCAATGCGATCATCAATAATCTATCTACACCCAAAGCTACACCAGAACAATTTGGTACACCTGCTTGTAATGCAGCTAATAATCGTTTATCAATTGCGCGTTGCGGTAATCCTATTTTTTGTCGTTGTACGTTGTCTTGTTCAAATCGGCGAAGTTGTTCATTTACATCGGTTAGCTCATGAAACCCATTAGCTAACTCTAAGCCTTGATAATAGAATTCAAAGCGTTCTGCAACACGATGATCTTCAGAACTAATTTGTGCTAATGCAGCCTGTGTTGCAGGGAAATGATAAACAGCGATGGGATGTTCTTTACCGATATTAGGTTCAACTATCGTGCTAAACAAGAACTGTAACAATGTATCTCTATCTTCTTCCTCTGCACTCAATAAATTATATTCTTTAGCCTTAGCAATTAATTCTTCTCTATCCACAGAAAGAGGATCTAAACCAACATATTCTTGAAAAACGAATTGGTAACTTAAACCCTCTGTTGGAGGGCAATCTAAAATCTGCTGTAATAAGTCATCAACTTCATTGATTAAACGGTACATATCAAAATGAGGACGATACCATTCCAGCATTGTAAACTCGGGATTATGATGTCGTCCTGACTCTTCATTTCTAAATACATGGCAAAGCTGGAAAATAGGTCCGCTCCCTGCTGCCAATAAACGCTTCATATGATATTCAGGACTCGTCGAAAGCCATAATTTTTTTGATTGTTCTGCGAAAGGTGAATTAAATTCTGTATCAAAAGTAGATAAATGGACATCTGTTACACCAAACTCGCTTAATATTGGGGTTTCAACTTCAAGCAAGCCACGGTCCGTAAAGAAACGTCGAATTTCAGCAATGATTTTTGCACGTGCAAGTAAATTTTTAATTGAAGCAGTAGGCTGCCAATTTTCAGATTCAAACATAAACTTTATCCACAATATAAATTGAATAGCTTATTCTAACGAGCTAGCTTATTTATTTCAAATTAAGCTATCAGTAAAATAATATTCTCATTTTGCTTAATTTCTCTAGATTTGCCTAAATATGCAAATTAGATATTAAATGAACTAATTAATGCAAAAATTTTCTTATACATTTGTTAAACGCTGTTTATAGGGAAAATGCCTCATCCTCCCCCTATATAATCTCCAATATGGACTACAAAATTAATTGTCATGATAATCTAGTGATAGAATTTTTCAGTTGATTAAAATAAGTCTTTTCTTATTCGCAGTTGCCTACGAGGGGGACCGAAGGGCAAGAAATATCTCTTGTATAGGTTAGTTACTATACCGAAAATATATTCGATTTGGTTTTAAATAATTTGAGCCTTGTGGACTACAAGGCTCAACATATAAACTAAATTAGCTATTTAATTTTCAGGAAACAACATAGCATAGATTTCAAATAACTACCTAATACTCGCCACAACCTCTCGAGTTAAACGGCCTATTTCATTCCAATTTTGAGCTTTAATTAATGTACTTTCTACAAACCATGAACCACCACAAGCAATAACATTCGGAATTGATAAATAGTCCTGCAAGTTATTTAAATTAATCCCACCAGTTGGCATTATCTGGAGCATACTATACGGACCTAATAATGCTTTAATCATCCCTACACCGCCAGAAGCTTGGGCTGGAAAGAATTTAACTGTATCAATACCCATTGCTAATACCGCTTCAATTGCCATAGGGTTATTCACACCAGGTATAATTGGTAAATCTAAGTTCTGGCAAAGCTGTACAATTTTCGGATTAAAACCTGGAGTTACAATACAATCAACACCAGCCTTTTTGGCCTGTACAACTTGTTCTGTAGTCAAAACTGTTCCCGCAGCAATCAATATATCAGGTTTCCTCTCCCTCAATAGTTGAATCGCTTGCACGGCAGCTGTAGAGCGAAAAGTAATTTCAACAACAGGCAAGCCATTATTTACTAATGTTTCAGCTAAAGGAATAATATCTTCAGCCTGTTCTAAAGCAATGACAGGAATGATACGTAACTGGCGTAATTTTTCTATTAATTGCACATGGTTATAACGCATCTTATCTCCTTACGATCAAGCATTTTGTTCAAAAGTACGAATTTTTGTAAAGGCATCCGTTAAGTCAGAAGCGAAATTAATTCTTTGAATCTCCGTGACTGTATTAGATTTTACAATCATACGTAATGGTTGGAATTGCATATTACACATATAAAGTTGTTGATGTGGTAACATATGTTGTACAAATCGAGTTAACGCATGAATTCCACCAGAATCCAACACTGTCACCGCATCACATTGCAACACTATATGGCGAATTTCATGATCAGTATGTACTGTTTTATCATGTAAATCAGCAAATAAATTATCTGCAGCAGCAAAAAAGAGCGGTCCACTGATACGATAAACTAATACATCATTTAAATCTTCTGGATGTGTTATTTCTATCGACTTCGTCATTTCAGCAATAGTACGAATAAATAATAAACTCGCTAATAACACACCTACAGTAATCGCAATAACCATATCAAAAATCACAGTGAGCACTAAGCAAGTCAATAAAACTGCAATTTCATTGCGCCCTGAACGACGAACTAATTGAATAATCTGCTGCACATTGGCCATATTCCATGCTACTACTAATAACAGAGCTGCCATAGAAGATAAAGGTAAATAAGACAATGCCTTAGCGAAAAAGAGTAATGCGAATAAGACCATCAATGCATGCACAATACTTGCAATTGGTGAGACCGCGCCTGCTTTGACATTAGCAACGGAACGTGCGATCGCAGCAGTCGCAGTAATACCACCTAAAAATGGCGCAGTAATATTGCCTAGACCTTGTGCTAATAATTCATCATTGGAGTGGTGCTTCGTATCTGTCATATTGTCTAAAATGACAGCACACAATAAGGATTCAATCGCACCTAATACAGCCATTGAAAACGCAGCAGGTAGCAATGCTTGTATCGTATCCAAATTCCACTCAATTAGCTTGCCTTGTGCATTGGGAATCGACCAAGGTAGAATGAATTCAGGTAGTGTATTTGGAATCCCAAATCCCATAGAACCATCAGGCAAAGTATATTGGAAGGCCGATCCAATCGTCGCTACATCATAATCGAAAGAAATAAAGATCAAAGATAAAAAAGTCGCTAAAATGACCGCAGGTAAATGCCCAGGAATGGGTAAACGAAGCTTATGCCACTGTGTTAACACAAATAAAGTGAGTACACCAACTGTAGCATCTGCCCAATTGATAGTAGGCAAAGCCATCACTAGTGTTTGTACTTTTTCAATATAATGTGCTGGCATTTCATCAATAGCTAGACCAAGAAAATCTTTAATCTGCAATGTCGCAATCACAATCCCAATGCCACAAGTAAAACCTAAGGTCACAGGCAATGGGATGTATTCAATTAAACGCCCTAGCCGAAACAACGCCATCAAGACTAAAATAATACCAGACAACAATGTCGCCATTAATAATCCAGAAAGACCAAATTGTTGAGTCACTGGATACAAAATAACAACAAATGCGGCTGTTGGTCCTGAAACATTAAAACGGGAACCGCCAGTTAATGCAATAAGCATACCTGCGACAATTGCAGTATATAATCCATGTTGTGGCGCTACCCCACTTGCAATTGCTAATGCCATAGATAATGGAATAGCAATTACTCCCACAGTTAATCCTGCGATAATATCCTTAATTAGAGATTGACGAGTATAACCAACACGAAAACTATCTTTTAATGCACTAAAAGGCTTAACTGCCAAAAAGACATTTTTGCTGAGAAACCATTTCTTCAACATATCACATAAGACCTGAAACTAAGAAAATAAGATTGCTTATTTTATCGCAAATCGTGGATAACTTTCATGCGTTAACGCAAAAAATACTTGACTAAATTACGTTAAATTTTTATAGTGCACAGCCTATTCAGAATGGTGAGATGTCCGAGTGGTTGAAGGAGCACGCCTGGAAAGCGTGTATGTGCGAAAGTGCATCGAGGGTTCGAATCCCTCTCTCACCGCCATTTCAAGTTTAAAAAACATCCAAAATAGACCGCACTTAAACTCATTTAACGTGATGCTAAATGCCCATACCGATACTGAACTCCAACGAAAAATAATAAGCTAATAATAGCTAAACTCGCACCAACAAAGCCAATGTTTGGTAAGCCTAGATATAGCATAACTTGATTACCAAGTAATGCACCACTACCAATACCTATATTATAAATACCAGAATAAATAGCCATAGCAACATCAGTCGCATCAGGTGCTAAATGTAGAACACGAATTTGCAAACCTAATCCGATCCCAGAAATACCAATCCCCCACAGGAATATCAGTAAAAACATAGTCCAGTTATAGTGGCTCGATAATAGCAAAAAGAGTAATGTCATACTCAGAATAACAATAGAAGTCAGAATAAAACGTATAGGTCCAGTATTATAATAACGATTAAACAACAAACTTGCTGTAATACCAGATAAACCAAAAACAAATAACATCATTGTTGTCATAGTATTACTCATATGACTAATTTCTAACATGAAGGGCTCAATATAACTGTATGCTGTAAAATGAGCAGTAATCACTAGCGCAGTTAATAGATATAGCCCCACAAGCAATGGTCGTTTAAATAAACTAGGGATACTACTTAATGAGCCTGCATTTTTACTTGGTAAATAAGGAAGTAAGAGATAAAACAAAACTAAAATGATTGTTGCTATTAAAGCAATAATACCAAATGTAGCACGCCAACCGAATAACTGCCCAATTATTCTCCCTAATGGTAATCCTAGGATCATCGCGAGTGAACAACCAATAGCAATTAATCCTATTGCTTGTGCTTTTTTATCTTTCGGTGCAACTCGAATCGCCAAAGAAGCAGTAATTGCCCAAAATACAGAATGTGCTATTGCTACGCCTGCTCTTGCTATAACTAATATCCAAAAATTCCATGCAATTACTGATAAAATATGACTAATAATAAATAAAATAAGTAACTTAATTAATAAACTTTTTCGCTCTAATTTTACTGTTAATAACATAAAAGGCAAAGACATTAACGAAACAATCCAAGCATAAACAGTAATAATTAAACCTGTTTGAGAAACAGGAATAGCAAAACTTTGTGCAATATCAGATAGTAAAGCAACAGGAATAAACTCTGTGGTATTAAAAATAAATCCTGCAAAAGCTAAACTGAGCACCCGAGCGAATTGGCGACGACGTACCGCTTGAAATGGCAACATAAATTACTTAAATTTTTCTTTGAGTAGATCTTTTAACTGATGACGTAAATGCTGATTAAATTCCACTTTGTATTGTGGTGAATAGCAGTGGTCAAAAAAACGAATTGGCAGTTTAAATTGCTGATATTGCGGATAAGTCAATCCTAAATTTAATACTATTTCACATTGCATATTGGTTAAATTAATATCTCCTTTTCCTTCTACAGCTAACTTATCACTAATAAATGTGAATTGCTTTAATAATAACTGTCTTGTATCCCAGCTAAAACGTGAACGTAAATTCTGAAAAGAGGTAGTTAACGCTTTCTCTTTTAAACGCTGTTCGTCATAGTTAATCGGTAAATATCTTGCGACTAAAGCAAGTAAATTAATCCCTTTAAATTGTCCTTCTGGAATATCCATTTCTATATGTCCAGACTGAACTTTATTATTTTGCAAAATGACTTCACCAGAAGCATCCATATAACCTGTAAATAATTGAGGTAAACTAAGCACATTTTTCCATGATGCTAATGCAATATTTTTACCTGTAAAAACGGCCTGCTGGTTTTCTCCAAGGTTTTTAATACTAAAGCTGACTTGTAACTCTGGGTGATTATCTAAATAAGCGACTTGGGAAGAAAACAATGAACTCTCTTTACTTTTCGAAAAAGTGGCATTAACAAAAGTAAAGTCCTCACCATTAATTTTGCAATAATCTAATACCACTTTAAACTCTGTTTCAGACAATTGCTGAATAACACCTTTTTGCACAGATATTTGTAACTGTTTTGTATTAAATAAAATAGGGTGCTCAAAAGTTATTTTTAAATGAGTATTCGCGAAACGAATTTGTTTCTCATCAATAAAAAATTCACCAATAACTTCACCATTCACATTTTTTAAATCTGGCTCAACTTGTCCTGAATACCAAAACTGTGCTTGTTGAAAAGTAAATTGCTTTAGACTTTTTTGAGGATTCAATAAGGCAGTAACATCAAGTTCTAAATTTATTTTCTCTGCAAAAATAGACCGCTCTTTCTGCCCATACCATTTAACGTTTGTTAATTCAAAGTAAGGTTGAGGGTAAAAATTAAGAGATAACTGATTAAAAGAGATATGACTATTATTTAAAGATTGAGCGAATATTGTTTTGACATGATTAATTTGCCAATACAAAGCGAGTAAAATCGCCAAGATTATTACAATACAACTCATGGCGATCTTCTTCCACATTTTATTTATCCTCGTTGATACGACTGGCTATTGCGCTTTGTTGGTTTTTATACTTTGCATTCTTACGGCTACTATAAGGGCGTGCTGCTGTACCACTTAAAATTTCGAAGCTTAACGCACCAATCACCATATTAGGACGTAACGCAAGTGGTAACTTACCCGAATTAAAAAATTCCAACACAATTTTACCTTCCCAACCTGGATCAATACGGTGTGCAGTGACATGAACCATCAATCCCAAACGTGCAAGTGAAGATCGACCATCTAACCAACCAATAATATTGGCAGGTAGTTTGACTGATTCTAATGTTGTAGCAAGTGCCAACTCACCTGGATGTAAGAAAAAAGCCTCATCATCAGCAATAATAATTTCCTCACTCATAACAGATTCAAGTTGTGCAGATACTTCTTCTTTTGGACCACTTAAATCGATATAAGGTGCTGAATGTTCTCGAAAAACACGAAAAGAATTACCTAAACGAACATCAATCGTTGCACCATTAATTTTTTCATTACTTGGGCGAGGATCTAGCGCAATAATACCATCATCTAAATAACGTTCGATATCAGTATCACATAATCTCATTATAAGCTCCTTTTCAAACTAACGTTTTCCCAAAAGCTGTCGAATCTGGGCTTTTAGCATATTAATTGCAATCCTATTTTTCCCTCCACGAGGTATAACAATATCAGCATATTGCTTAGATGGCTCAATAAATTGTAAAAACATAGGACGCACAGTTTTACGGTATTGTTCTACAACAGATTCCAAACTTCTACCACGCTCTTTCATATCACGTTGTAAACGACGAATAAAACAAATATCTAGTGGTG
Organism: Pasteurella canis; assembly: GCF_020810675.1. Lineage (GTDB taxonomy): Bacteria > Pseudomonadota > Gammaproteobacteria > Enterobacterales > Pasteurellaceae > Pasteurella > Pasteurella canis. Next base: position 250,045 of record NZ_CP085871.1, on the reverse strand, counting down.
TATCTACAAAAACAGAAACACTCACTTCATCCCGTACTTTTTCATCAGTTAGTAATAAAATGCCTTCTAATATAATCACTTTCTTAGGTTCAAAATGGATGATTTTATCAGTTCGAGTATGTTCAACGTAGCTATAAACAGGAATGTCAACGGGTTGGCCAGATTTGAGGGTTTTAAGATGTTCAATTAATAAACTTCGATCCATCGAATTGGGGTGATCATAATTGGTTTTAATCCGTTCTTCCATACCTAAATGGCTTTGATCTTTATAATATGAATCCTCTGAAATAATACCAATTTCTTCGCAACCTAACTCATCACAAAGCTCTCGATGAACAGTTGAGGCAATTAAACTTTTTCCAGAAGCTGAGGCTCCAGCAATTGCAATAATAATACAAGATGATGTTGATGAGTTTAACATAATAAGTAACCTAAAAGAGCTGTTGAATTGATCAATGAATTATAAATAAAAAAAGAACATTTTAATAGCCACAACTCAGCCATACAATCAAGAAAGTTGAGATTTTATACATTCTCGTTAATTTGGAGTAAATGATCTCTATTTTGTGATAACTCTCACGGTATTCTCTCTTTATTTAAGATAGGATAAATCACCAATACTTTATAAAAGTCATTATAAAACACCATCCTATAAAAAGAGGTACTCAATATGAAATTCAAATCACTTGCTTTAGCTATTTCAACTGCACTTTTAACCGCGGGATTAATGACATCATCTGCATTAGCTAAAGGACGTTTAGTCGTTTACTGTAGTGCAACTAATGAAATGTGTGAAGCTGAAATTAAAGCTTTCGGCGATAAGCATGATGTTAAAACTTCATTTATTCGTAATGGTTCTGGTAGTACTTTTGCAAAAATTGAAGCTGAAAAAAATAATCCGCAAGCAGATGTTTGGTATGGTGGGACTTTTGACCCACAGTCTCAAGCAGGTGAATTAGGTTTGCTTCATGCTTACCGCTCACCGAATATTGACCAAATTGTACCGCGCTTCCAAGATCCAGCAAAAGTCAAAGGGAACTATACATCTGCCATTTACATGGGTATTTTAGGCTTTGGTGTCAACACTGAACGTTTAAAAAAATTAGGCATTAATGAAGTCCCTAAATGTTGGAAAGATTTAACAGATCCTCGTTTAAAAAACGAAATCCAAATTGCTGACCCACAAAGCTCTGGCACAGCCTATACAGCAATAGCTACGTTTGTTCAACTTTGGGGAGAAGATGCAGCATTTGATTACTTCAAACAATTACATCCAAATATTTCTCAATATACTAAGTCAGGGATTACGCCATCAAATAATACTGCACGTGGTGAAACCACTATCGGTATTGGTTTCTTACATGATTATGCACTACAAAAACAACAAGGTGCGCCTATTGAAATGATTGTACCTTGTGAAGGAACAGGCTATGAACTCGGTGGTGTCAGTATCTTAAAAGGTTCTCGTAACTTAGAAAATGCAAAACTCTTTGTAGATTGGGTGCTATCAAAAGAGGGACAAGAGCTGGCTTGGCAAAAAGGAAATAGTTTACAAATTTTAACAAATACAACTGCACAGCAATCACCAACTGCATTTGATCCAACAACACTAAATCTAATCAACTATGATTTTGAAAAATATGGTGCAGCTGATGAACGTAAACGTTTAATCGGTAAATGGGTTGAAAATATTAAACTATCTAAATAATTAAGTTCAGAGAGGGCAACTTATGAAAGTGAAAAAAATTGCCCTGTCAAGCATATTACTAGCGGGATTTACCGCTGGTAATATGGCGATGGCAGAAGGAAGACTTGTTGTTTATTGCAGTGCACAAAATATTGTTTGTGAAAAGGCTGTTCAGGGCTTTGCTGAAAAATATGATGTAAAAACCTCTTTCATTCGCAATAGTTCTGGTAGCACTCTAGCTAAAATAGAGGCTGAAAAAAATAATCCACAAGCAGATGTATGGTATGGCGGTCCTTTTGATACACACCTCCAAGCTGTAGAATTAGGGTTATTGACTCCTTATAAATCACCAAAACTCGCTGAAGTGATGCCACAGTTTCAAACATTAGGAAATGGAAATAGTTCTATTGTCTATATGGGAGTTTTAGGTTTTGGAGTAAATACTGAACGATTAAAAAAACTCGGTATTAATGAAGTACCGAAATGTTGGAAAGACTTACTTGATCCTCGCTTAAAAAATGAAATTCAAATAGCAGATCCACAAAGCTCAGGTACTGCATATACTGCTATTGCAACTTTCGTACAACTTTGGGGAGAAGAAGCTGCCTTTAATTATTTAAAAGAAATTGATCAATATATTTCCCAATATCCAAAAGCAGGTACTGCACCATCACGTAATACTGCTCGAGGTGAAACAACAGTAGGGATAGGTTTCTTGCAAAATTACTCTTTTGAAAAAGAAAATGGCGCACCAATAGAGATTATTGTTCCTTGCGAGGGGACAGGTTATGAACTTGGTGGAATTAGTGTTATTAAAAACGCACGCAATTTGAAAAATGCACAGCTTTTTGCTGATTGGGTAATGTCTAAAGAGGCACAAGAGTTGTCCTGGAAAGAAGCTCAATCACACCATGTACCTACAAATGTCAACGCTGAACCATCGCCTTATGCCCTAAAACCAAAGGATCTCAACTTAATTAATTATGACTTTGATAAATTTGGTTCAAACGAAATGCGTGCTCGCCTCATTAATAAATGGGTCGACAAAATCAAACTGAATAAATAGGAGAAAGCATGATAACTTTCAAAACGTCGGTGATATCAACCGCACTTGTATTAAGTGGTGCTTTAGTTTCATTCAATAGCCTAGCAGAGGGGCGTTTAACTGTTTATTGCAGTGCACAAAACACCATGTGTGAACAAGAAGTGGAAGCCTTTGGCAAAAAATACGATGTTAAAGTCAGCCATATTCGTGCGGGAACAGGGAGTATCTTAGCAAGAATTGATGCAGAAAAAGCAAATCCACAAGGTGATGTATGGTATGGAGGAACACTTGATCCACATTCACAAGCTGGAGAAATGGGATTACTTAGTGCATATAAATCACCTAACTTACAATATATACCTGATGAACTCAAAGACCCAGCTAAAATAAAGGGTAACTATACTTCAGCTATTTATTTAGGTGTACTTGGTTTTGGAGTGAATACCGAACGTCTAGCTAAACTTAATATCCCTGTGCCAAAATGTTGGAAGGACTTAACAGATCCTCGTTTGAAAAATGAAATTCAAGCAGCCGATCCACAAAGCTCAGGAACAGCTTATACTGCACTTGCGACATTTATTCAACTTTGGGGGGAGGAAAAAGCCTTTGATTATTTGAAAGCCCTACATAAAAATGTATCACAATATACTAAATCGGGTAATACAGCCACACGCAATACAGCACGTGGTGAAGCATCAATTGGCATTGGCTTCTTACATGAACATTCTATTGAAAAAGAAAAAGGCGCACCAGTAGAATTAATTGTTCCATGTGAAGGAACAGGCTATGAAATTGGTGGAGTAAGCATCATTAAAGGTGCGCGGAACCCTGAAAATGCAAAATTATTCGTTGATTGGGCATTATCCAAAGAAGCTCAAGAACTATCTTGGCAAAAAGGGGAAACACACCAAATTCTCACTAATAACCAAGCTAAACAATCACCTTATTCTCTCGACTTCAAATCTATCAATTTGATTGATTATGATTTTGATAAATATGGTGCAGTAGAAGAACGTAAACGCTTAATAAAAAAATGGGTGGATGACGTTAAATTAGCAAAATAAAGCATGAACTCTTGTTTTGCTTTTTTAAAAAATATTAAAGTATTCTTAAAAAAGAAGATACTATAATATTAGTTAATCAAATTTTAAATAATTTAATCATTTTGTCATTCAATAGAAAAATCACTATTGAATGACTTATTACTGCTTAATTAGAGGTTTTTTATGGAGCAGAAAAAAATATTTTCTTTTAACTCTTCTATGCTTTGGGTACTTTTAGCATTACTAGGATTTGCTTTATTACCATCAAAAGCATTAGATTATGGTCTATGGGAATCTACATCAGATGAACTCTTAGAAGCTATGGGTTGGTATAATTTCAACCTAAGTTGGGCATGGTTTTTGCCTATGTTAGTATTTCCATTACTCTCTTTCTTTTTACCACATTCAGATACTCAACGAGCCAAAATAGAATTAGGATTTATTAGCGCAATTTTCCTCTTTGTTTTTGTTTCTGCGACAATAGGCAAATTTAGCCTCGGCTATTCCATCATTATTCTGATGGTTGCATTATTAGCATTAGCAACAAATGCTCTAGCGCGCTTAAAAATAATGCAAGGAGATAAATTTGTCATTGCTTCACTCATTGCTATTGTCATGACAATTTTCTTCTTTATCGTTTACCCGACTTTCGCTATCTTGCTTTCCATGTTTTTTGATAATGGGCAATTTGCACCGCAACAAGTAGTCGATATCGTACAACAACCTTATGTACTACGAGTCGTTGGAAATTCTTTAGCCGTTTCCTCAGTTGTTGGGGTGCTATCCACTATCTTTGGTTTAGCATTTGCTCTTTATACAACTCGTATTGCGAAACGTACCGCATTTATTGGTAAAATTTTCTCGATTTTACCAATTGTTACACCACCATTTGTTGTAGGCTTAGGTGTAACCTTAATGTTAGGTCGTTCTGGTTATGTCACTGCGTTTTTAGTGGAGTATTTAGGTTTTAATAGCAACTGGCTCTATGGATTTACAGGCATTGTCATTGCGCATACCCTCGCATTAACACCAATGTCATTTATGATCCTTGAGGGAGCTCTAAAATCTATTCATCCTTCAATTGAAGAAGCGGCTTACACATTACGTTCAAACCGTTACCAAGCATTTTTCCATATTATTTTTCCGTTATTAAAACCTGCATTGGCAAACTCTTTCTTAGTTGTCGTCATCCAATCTTTAGCAGATTTCAGTACACCACTTGTACTTGGCGGTAGCTTTGACGTAATTGCAACACAAATTTATTTCTATATTGCAGGCTCACAATTAGATTATGCATCAGCAAGTACATTAGGTACTATCTTATTGATGTTCTCACTCGCTATCTTCGTAATTCAATATCTTTGGATTGGCAAACGCTCTTATGTCACAGTATCAGGTAAGTCCTATCGTGGTGATGTACAAGAATTACCAAATGGCTTAAAAGCATTAATCGTGTTCTTCCTTAGCTTCTGGACATTATTTAACATTGTACTTTATGGCAGTATTTTCTATGGTAGCTTCACAGTAAACTGGGGGGTAGACTACACTCTAACCTTAAAAAATTATCAAATTTTATTTGGGCAAGGATTTAGTGATGGTGCTTGGCCTTCATTAATTCAAACTGTTATTTTTGCAGCAAGTGCAGCACCAGTCACTGCATTATTTGGTTTGTTAATTGCTTATATTACAGTACGGCGTGAGTTTAAAGGTAAAAAGACACTCGAGTTTTTAACTTTACTTTGCTTTGCAGTTCCAGGAACAGTTGCAGGGGTTTCTTATATTATTGCTTTTAACAGCGCACCAATTTACCTTACGGGTACAGCAATGATCATTATTCTTTCTATGGTCATGCGTAATATGCCTGTTGGTATGCGTGCTGCAATCGCGGGCCTAGGCCAATTAGATAAATCACTAGACGAGGCATCACTTTCACTAAAAGGCAGCTCTTTTAAAACTATCTGGTACATTGTCTTCCCATTACTGAAACCAGCATTATTATCTGCTTTAGTCACCAGTTTCGTCCGCTCTATGACAACAGTTAGTGCAATCATCTTCTTAGTGACAGCTGACACACGTGTTGCAACATCTTATATTTTAAATCGAGTAGAAGATGGTGAGTATGGTATTGCAATTGCGTATGGTTCAATTCTTATCGTTGTCATGATGGCAATTATCTTATTCTTTGACTGGATCGTAGGCGATACTCGCATTTCACGTTCTAAAGCAAAAAAAATGAATTAATTTTATAGGTAGTAAACTATGAGTAATAATGATTTCTTAGTATTAAAAAACATCACAAAAGCTTTTGGTAAAGCCGTCGTTATTGATGACTTAAACTTGAATATCAAACGTGGTACGATGGTCACATTATTAGGACCATCAGGTTGTGGTAAAACAACTGTATTACGTTTAGTCGCAGGTTTAGAAAGCCCAACCTCAGGACAGATTTTTATTGATGGTGAAGATGTCACTAAATCATCAATTCAAAATCGTGATATTTGTATTGTGTTCCAGTCTTATGCCTTGTTTCCACATATGTCCATTGGAGATAACGTTGGCTATGGTTTAAAAATGCAAGGTGTAAGCAAAGAAGAACGTACACAGCGTGTTAAAGAAGCACTTGAACTCGTTGATCTTGCTGGCTTTGAAGATCGCTATGTTGACCAAATCTCAGGAGGTCAGCAACAGCGTGTTGCCCTTGCTCGTGCACTTGTTCTGAAACCAAAAGTACTGCTTTTTGATGAACCGTTAAGTAACCTTGATGCAAATTTACGCCGTTCAATGCGCGAAAAAATTCGTGAGTTACAACAACGCTTAGGCATCACTTCACTTTATGTTACTCATGATCAAACTGAAGCATTTGCTGTTTCTGATGAAGTTATCGTGATGCATAAAGGGAAAATTATGCAAAAAGCACCTGCAAAAGAATTATATTTACGCCCAAATTCATTGTTCCTCGCTAACTTTATGGGTGAATCAAGTATCTTCAATGGGTCTGTTCAACAGGATCAAGTCACAGTAAATGGCTACCAATTCACGCTAGCAACAGCTTCACAATTTGGGCTGTCTGATGGTCCTTGTCTTGCTGGTGTGCGCCCAGAAGCAATCACACTAAAACAAACAGGTGAAGAAGCACAACGCTGCATAATCAAAAGCGCTGTTTATATGGGTAATCATTGGGAAATTGTTGCTACTTGGGGCGGACAAGATTTATTGATCAATACAAACCCTGAGCAATTTAATCCTGAATTAACCGAAGCCTATGTTCATTTAGCAGAACATGGTGTCTTTTTACTGAAACAGGAGTAAATTGCTTTCTAGCAAAAAAGCAGATCAATGATCTGCTTTTTTATTTTCAATATTCAAAATAATTTAATATGTTACTGAATATACTTTAAATTTATTAGTTTTTGCTAATACTTGATGAGAACCAAAATGTTGATCTAATAAATCGGGATAAGGAAGAAATGCATTTGCTACAATACGTAACTCTCCACCTTGTTTCAAATGCCATTTTGCTTGCCCAATTAATTCAGTTACTACTCGATAAGCCGTATCAATGCCATCATGGAAAGGTGGATTTGAAATAATAAGATCAAATTTTCCTGTGATATGAGAAAATATATCACTTGCGACCACTTCGCCTTCTAGCTTATTCTCTACTAAAGTACGTTTAGCTGAAGCAAGCGCCGTTGCATGTATATCTGTCATCGTAATGTGTACTTTAGGATTGTGCTGTTTAATATAAGCACCAATCACTCCTGCACCACATCCCATATCTAATACATCACCACGAATTGTTTGCTCAAGAGTAGACAATAATAAATCTGTACCAACATCAAGCTCATTTGCACTAAAAACACCAGGTAGACTATAAATAGTTAGCCCATTTAACTTCATATGTTGATACGTTTTCCAATATTTTTCAAAAATAAAATTCACAGAATGTTTTAAACAAAAATGATATAACCCACAACGGCGAGCAGAATCAATTTTAGCAATCTCACCATAAGGCGCTAGTATTTTTTCTACTGAACGCACGCCACAACGATTTTCACCGATAATCAGTATTTCTTGTCCAACTGATGCATTAGCGAGTAATTGCATCAACTGAAACTGTGCTTCTTGCTTATTTTTAGTCCAATAAAAAATGACTAAATCCGCTTGAGTATCTATTTCTAGGCAAAAATCCACAGTATGTTGTGTCTTAGTATAGTCGAAATACCAGCTCCATATTTTGACTGATTTCGCATTAATTTGTTGGGGGAAATCATCACTTATTCCACCAGCAAAAAGTACTGACTTATTATCAAAAAATGTAAGGTGGCGTTGTAGAACTTGGCTCTCAAGAGAAATCACTCTGTTAATCCTATCAGTTATTAGTTAAAATTGAACGCATTATAAAGGAAAAATGAATCGCAATGAAGAAATAGCATGACTAGACGAGATCTTCTATTACAAGAAATGGGAATAATCAAATGGCAATTACAGCATCCAGAACGATTAAGAGGAGTTGTCAATATTCATGTAGATGAAAATATTCGTTTAATTGTCATTACAGAAGCGGATTCTAAACAAGATAATATGCTTTTAGCAGATATACTACGCAGTTTAGAGCTTAATGAGAGCCACTGCTTATTCATTAGTTTTGAGCAAGTACAACATCTAAAAACAACACATCATGCCACTTACTGGTTATTAAGTGATAATTCTGAAAAAATCGACCGCACTTTACCTTACTGTCAATCAGCTAGCGCTATTTGGCGGTCACCGACTTGGCACAAATTCAAACAAAGTAATCAAGCAAAACGTCAACTATGGCAACAAATTCAAGCGAGTACGTAATGCAAATTTCACCGATCGTTGAATCTGACTTTAATCACCTCTTTACTATTGAACAAGCTGCACATATTGTGCCTTGGTCAATAGGCATCTTAAAAAATAATCAAGGTGAGCGTTATCTTAATTTAAAGTTAATGAGTAATGAGCAAATCGTTGCATTTGTAATCTGCCAAACAATATTGGATGAGGCAACATTGTTTAATATTGCTGTTGATCCAAAATTTCAAGGACAAGGTTTCGGCAAACATCTATTAAATGAGTTAATCACGCAACTAAAAGACAAACACATTTCAACATTATGGCTTGAAGTAAGAGAATCTAATCTAGCAGCTAAAGCCTTATACGAAAAATTTGGTTTTAATGAAGTAGATATACGTAAAAATTATTACCCTACTACCGATGGCAAACGTGAAAATGCAATTGTGATGGCTCTATATCTATAAATAATTAGAGAGAGAATAAAAATATTTGCCACAATATTCGTAATTCATAAAGTATTATGGCAAGTATAGTCATAACTAAACTAGATGCTCAAGCATACACTGAAACCAATCTTGAGTACGTTGATTAATTTCTTTTAAGAAAGTATCACTAAATCGTTGTTGTGTTAGTACACGTTTCCAATAAACATCCCCCTGTACATACTCATCCCCTTCACCAATTTTACACAACATAGTTAAAACTTTCTCAAAATCGACCGCACTTTCATCATTAATAAGCTTTAAATAACTTTTAAGATTCACTGTTGGGACAAGTTGTAACTGTTGATAACCTTTTATATAACTCTCTATATAAATTTGTAATTGATTTAATGCCTGTGCACTGATACTCATTGAAGCATTTGCTATTAAAGGCTTAAATGATTTCTGCTCATCTTTACCATAACAAATAGGAGGAACAACTTCTTTATCCTCAGCCACGACACATTGTGCAAGATAATAAATCCATGCCTCAATTAAATGTTTATCTTTGATACTTCCTACATGCCAAGTCACACGATGATTATCATATATTCGATCTATATTACCGATTAAACGAACTTTTCTCTGGTTAATGGATAACACAATATCAAATGGTAATACTTGCTGCTCTTGTGATAAATAAATCGCAATCGTGTCTTTTAAAAGTCGAATATCTTCTTCGTGTTGATACTCATAAATTTGAGCAAACTCGCCTCGCGGTAAAATACCTTTAATTTTTAACTGAGTAAAGAAAGACTCAATTTCCTGATCAGGATAGTTCAAGAGTGCTTCATTAATACGATATTTAGTTAAACCATCTAAAGTAAAATTTTCACTCTCAGCAATAACATCCTCTTGTTGAGCGAAATGTACACCCAAACGGCGTTTGAAGAAAAATTCTACGGGATGTTGTACAAAAGCAATCAAATCAGATAAGTTAATCTCTAACTCCTCTTCTATTAGGCTATGAGAAATAGGCTGTATAAAATCTTCATCTACTCTATTTTTCTGTGGTATCGCAAGAGGTAGCCACTGTTTTGCAAAAGATGGATTTGGCGATTTAAAGTTTTTAGGGCTAAAAGCAGTCATCGGATGTTGGCTGATTAAAACTGATTTCCAATCCACCTCATTTTCTGAAAATAACTTATCAGCTAAATAATCAAGCAACTGGCTCACTAAAACAGAGGGCTGTTTTTCTTGATTATCAATAATTGATCGCCCAATAAAACTCACATAAAAATAATCCTGTGCCGATAGCAATGCTTCAAGAAATAAATAACAATCATCATCACGACGAAAACGATCTCCTTTACGACGATCATATTGCATTAAATCAAAGCTATTTGGTGTTTGCTGACGAGGATATTCCCCATCATTCATCCCTAATAAGCAAACAACTTTGAAAGGGATAGAGCGCATAGGTAATAAAGTACAAAAATTCACTTTACCTGCTAAAAAACGCATAGTATTAGGATCATTTTCTAAAAGTGTACCCAATGCTTCTGCGATAACATCTATACTGATTGCTTCTTCAAAATCAGTTTTTTGAACCTCTTCAACAAGCTGGTCAATCTGCTGTTGAATATAAAGTAAAGTCGATATATTACTTTCATTTCTCTCAAAAAAATCAGATAGAAGATGATTCAAACTCTTATGCCATTGCTCAATAGGCTGTGCTATTTGAATACAATGTGTCCATTGCACTAAAACATCTACGAACTCAGCTAAACGACCAGTCAATTGACCTTGTAAACCATAACTACTATCAAAACCAAGGTTATCTTGCCAGAGACCATTCTCTTCACGCATGGCGTAACCTAAAATCATCCTTTCTAAACCAGCTTGCCATGCATTGTAATTTTTCTGTTGCTCACCATTATGTTTTTCTAAACCAAAACGAATGCCAGAATTTATAACCCAGTGTCGAATTTGTTCTAAATCAGATAACTCAATATTAAATTTAGCACGAATTGCAGGGACATCTAATAAAGCGAGTATTTCTTCAGCGCTAAACTGACTTTCCTTAATATTTAACAAATGAATAAAATTGGCGATTAACACATCACTTTCTGATAACTTATTATCTGAAATTGAAAATGGAATAGCTGCATTACTTTCATTATATTGCTGCCCAAATACTGCCTGAATGTAAGGAGTATATTTATCAATATCAGCCACCATAACAACAATGTCTTTAGGCGTTAATTCTGGATTCAGTTGGAGTAAATGCAGTAAATAATCTTGTAATACCTCAACTTCACGCATCGCACTATGGCAAGAATGAAAAGTTAAAGTGCGGTCATTTTCTGTTAAATTTAATCGAGTATGTCCATCTAAATGGAGGATGCGTGCTTGAACTTGCGATAATAAAGTGGGAGATGAGAGCTCGGTATATGCTTCAATACTACGGACATTATCATTCTGTTCTAATTCAGTTAATAAATATAAAAAATCACGTCCTAGCTTTCCCCAACTTGAAAGTAACGGGTGTCCTTCTAGCAATTTTTCATTTTCATAACTCACTTCAAATGCAGATTCACACTCTGGAGGCAATACAGGTTTAACCCGATTAAGAGAGTAAGATACACGTTGTAATTGGGCTAAATTTTGCATAAAACGAGTATCAATTAAATCTCCCCAATACTCTCGACAACCATTAGTAAAGAATAAATGTACTGTACAATGTTGACTTATCGCATATAAAGTATCTAAATAACCTTTAGGCAAAGCAGAAATACCAAAAACAAAAATGCGGTCAGGTAAATTTACCAGCTGATTTTTCTGTAAAAATTGCAAAAATTGACTTTGTAAATTAGCACGATGAAGAGGAAAGTTACTTTCACTCTGCTTTTGAATATCCATAACTAAAGCTCGCCATAAAATAGCTTGCCAAGTAATATCTTTTTCAAGTTGTTTAAAAATTGCTTTATTTTTAGACGTAGAAAGCAGTCTAAATTGCTTGATAACCTCTAGTTCTTCCTCATTTTCCCAGTGTCTAATCCAATCAGGACGATAAACTAAATATTGGTCAAATAAATCAGCAATTTTGTGTGCGACTTGGTATAATTTTTGTTGCTCAGTTTGCGTTGAAGAAGATACATAATGACGTAATGGCTCAAACTCAGCTTGAGTTAAATAAGTTGGAATTAAACGCATTAAGCGCCATGTCATTGATGCTTTGTGAAATGCAGTTTGACTATCTACATCAGGCAAATTATCTACATATTGTCGCCAAATAAAGCTTGCAGGCATAGGAAAATTAATATTAGCAGCAATTCCTTTTTGCTCAGCAATTTTCCACTGTAACCACTGAGCCATACCTGGACTTTGCACTAAAATAGTTTCTGATTGAAAAGGATCCCCTAACTTTTCTTCCATTAAACTCAATAGAATATTTTTTTGTACATCAAGATCATTCGAATAGTAAATATTAAACACAGGAAGCCTTATTCGGATAAATGACTAATTTAGTTATTCTTCACCAGTTTAAATTGTATCGCAAGGTTTTTTACAAGGTTATTTGAGCAAAAGGAGAACTTACTGTTATTTTTCCTGATGTACATTTAATCTGGAACAGCACACTATTCTGTTTAGTTTGTTTTTCACAATCTAGCCCCAAAAACTGACGTTGCTTTTGATTTTCAGCAATTTGTATCACTTGTGTTTCATGGTAAATTCTATTCATACATTGACGTTGCATTGCCAACCATTGATTAATTGAAAGGAAAATCACACTAAAAATACTCAAAGTGACTAATAATGATAAAAGAGTCATCCCTTTATAATGCTTTAAAATCATGCCAACTTTTTTCTACTAAACGCCAATGACTCAATTGAGTTTGCCAATATTCTACTGTTGTTTTTCTATAACTCACTTGTATCATCGGATCAAGTGTCAGCTTGCCAGCCGTAATTACCGTACCTGTAATTTTTCCCTTACCTTTTATATGTAAATCCCCTTCTGCAATAACAACTGCATTTTTATTTCCTGATAACTCCCATTCATTTTGTTTTGCAGTAAACCAATAAAATTGTGAGATATTTAAATGATTAGATGAAAAATGAGCGGAAAAAATAGGTATATTTTCACTCTGGATAAAATAATCAAATTTCTGCTCATTCAAAGCAGAGTGTGGTACAGCCTTGAATAAAGATAAACGAGAACACCAAACATATTGTGCGTATTCATCTTCTAAAGATGGACTAACAAACTCTAATTTATGCGCATTTTTATTGAAATTTAATGGCAAATTTTTACATAAATTATACTTTTCCCGAGAACTATCTATTTGTAAATTAAGACTTTGTTTGATGTAATATTTATATTGTTGCGTTTGAATTAAATATAATCGTAATAAATCTTCATTAACAAATAAAAACATGATTAATATACCACTCAACAATAGCAGTATACTTAATGTCACGATACCTGATTGAGCTTTCATGATGAATGATTATTCAATAATGGAACAACAACAGAAGTTTCATAAAAAATTGTTGGTTTAGATCGCCTATAACCAGCTAAAAATACTTCTATCCCTCGCTTATCAGATAACCAACTAAACTGCAATTGATCAATAACATATTCTTGTTTATCTAATAAATCTACCCAGCCACCTTTAGTACAAGCATGCTTTTGTAATAAAGTCTGACACTCTTCTAGTTTACAACGAGAATTAACTGCATTTTTATAAGTAAGACGGGTTTCAACCATCCCTTTGTTTAAGCGATAACCAAATAGTTCTCGCTCAAGATGAGCAGTATTATTACGACCATCAACCACACAGCTGTTACCTTTAAATTTACCGCCTAAACATCCATTAGCATCTAGATCATAAAAAAACAAAACACAATCTTGTTTATTTGCTCCATTTATTGAAAATAACTGTAAACTGCTCTGCTCTTGTTCAAATAATGAAAAATTTGTTTGTTGTATTTTAGTAGAAAAAGCACGAAATCCAGCTCTCCGAATATCTTTAGCGATTAGCCTAGCTACATGTTGTAACTCTGATTGCAGCTGTAACTGTAAAAAAAGAGGCTGATTCTGACGTTGACTATGTACATAAAAAGAAATAAATATTAATAATAAAAATGAAGAAAGTGATAAAGATAAAAGTAAACTAAATAATGTGTAACCACGATATAACATTATATTAGTTCCCCTTATTTTCACAGGCACTTAGCGATTGATGCATTTTTAGCTTAATACTCCCTACATTGAATAACGAGAATACTCTTCTTTGATTCCCCATTTGCAAAACAAAACAAGTTGTTTCCAATGTATCTCTAATTCCACTTAAACGACTCATTTCCCTCGGATAATAAAATTTACTGATTAACATAATTCGATCAGCAAATTGAGGATAATAAAACAATGCCAAGGCATTTTGTGAACAGGACTTTGAATCTAAACAATCACAAATACGTTCAAATTTTCTTTGCACGCTTAGACACCAACGCTTGTGAGCTAAATCACGATTAGCCACTAATAACCAAACTTCTTGTGAGTTCGCCACACGTGACTGTGCCAGACGTAAAAATGCATATAATTTATTCAACTCTTGGTCAAAGCGGTGCTCATCATACAGATAGCGCCACTTAGGTAAAGTAATAACTAAAACACTACTTAATAAAAATAAAACGACTAACATTTCTAATAAAGTAAAGCCTTTCTTCATATTTCCTCTTTTTTAACTTACTTTAGTTTTTGTCGTAGTTATGATGAAAAAAACTAGTACGATATTGGAATGTGGATCGCAAAAATAAACTATACCGACGAAAAAACTAATAAAATATGTTGAAAACATGAAAGATATTAGAATAAATGAAGAATAACAAAATAGATGAAGAGAAATATTAAGTGGTGGGTCGTGAAGGATTCGAACCTTCGACCAACGGATTAAAAGTCCGCTGCTCTACCGACTGAGCTAACGACCCATTTGCATTTTACTGCTGGGGATTTATTACGAATAATTTAAGTGGTGGGTCGTGAAGGATTCGAACCTTCGACCAACGGATTAAAAGTCCGCTGCTCTACCGACTGAGCTAACGACCCATTTGCATTTTACTGCTGGGGATTTATTACGAATAATTTAAGTGGTGGGTCGTGAAGGATTCGAACCTTCGACCAACGGATTAAAAGTCCGCTGCTCTACCGACTGAGCTAACGACCCAATTACATATTACTGCGTAACGGAGGCTTATAATACTGATTTTATTTCAATAATCAATAAAAATTTTCATTTTTTTATTCGTTTGTGTGAATAACCAACAAAAAAGAAGAACTCAGCTATATTTTATTGGCAATTCAATAATCAATAAAAAATATATGATAAAAAATAGGGGCTTAAACCAGCCCCTATTAGTAAACGAGAATATCAGGATTAGTATGCTAACACTGCACGACGATTTTTAGAATATGCTGCTTCATCATGACCTAACACAGCTGGCTTCTCTTCACCATAAGATACTGTTGAAACTTGGCCAGCTTGAACACCTTTAGATGATAAATAGCTATGTACTGCATCAGCACGACGTTGACCTAATGCAATATTATACTCTGGCGTACCACGCTCATCTGTGTTTCCTTCAACAACAACTTTAGTTGCTGGAGTTGCATTTAAAAATGCCGCATGAGCATCTAAGATCTGAACATATTCGCCTTCGATATTATATTTATCAAAACCGAAATAAACCGTATTATAACGTTGTTGTAAATCTTGTACTGAATAGCCACCGAACATTTGACCTGCGCTTTCATCTTTTTTAGATGAGCCACAAGCAGCTAACATAGCAACAGAACCAGCAACTAATAATACTTTAGTTAATTTTTTCATTGTTTTCTCCTCAGAGTTTTTTATTTAGTTAAATATGGTGACCAAGCAGGGAATTTAACTTGTCCATCATTTCCTGGTAACCGTGCTTTAAAACGACCATCAGCGGATACCAATTGTAGCACTTTTCCTAGCCCTTGGGTAGAACTGTAAATGATCATAATACCATTTGGCGAAATACTCGGACTTTCATCAAGGAAAGTAGAACTCAATATTTCTATTGAACCTGAAGATAAATCCTTCTTCACAATATTATCACCACTAATCATGATCATAGCGCTACCATCGGCAGTAATTTGCCCACTATAACTGCGACCACCAGAGCTCACTAATGATGTGCCACCACCCGTAGCACTCATTTGATAAACTTGCGGTGAACCGCTTCTATCAGATGTGAACAAAATTGTTTGTCCATCAGGCGACCAAGAAGGTTCTGTATTATTACCTGTACCTCTAGTCAACTGAGAAACTTGTCCACTACCTAAATTCATTACATAAATATTTAATACACCATCTTGTGATGATGCAAACGCTAATCTTGAACCATCAGGTGAAAATGCAGGTGCACCATTGTGCCCTTTAAAAGATGCAACTACTTTACGCGCACCAGAACCTAAGTCCTGTACAACTAATTGTGACTTACGATTTTCAAAAGACACATAAGCTAACTTTTTACCATCATGTGACCATGCTGGCGACATCAAAGGCTGTGAGCTACGATTTACTACAAATTGGTTGAAGCCATCGTAATCAGAAACTCGTACTTCATAAGGTTGAGAACCACCATGTTTTTGTACAATATAAGCAATACGTGTTCTAAATGCCCCTTTAATACCCGTTAACTTTTCAAATACCTCATCACTTACTGTATGCGCACCATAACGTAGCCATTTAGTTGTAACTGTATATTGATTTTGACTTAATACAGAACCCGCTATACCTGTTGCACCAATTGTATCAACCAATTGATATGCAATATTAAAGCTGCCATTTGCGGGCGTTACTTGTCCAACCACAACAGCATCAATACCTAGTGAAGCCCAAGCTTCAGGATTCACTTCTGATACTGAAGTTGGCTGCTGAGGCATTCTATTAACTGTAATAGGATTAAATTTTCCGCTATTACGTAAATCAGCTGCAATAATATCAGCGATATCTGCGGGAGCAGAACCAGGACCATTCCACTTAAACGGCACTACTGCAATTGGTCTAGCGCTATCTACCCCCTCATCAATCACAATACGGACTTCTGCTTGTGCGACACTACTTATTACACCTAAGGAAAGGAAAAATAAGACAAAACGCATCATTAATTTCATAAAATCACCTATATTAATCATAGATTAGACAAAATACCCGATTTACCTTAATTTAAAATCAACTGGTACTTTTTTATATTTATTATAAATCTCATCTGTTGGAGCAGGCGGCACTTTCTTAGTCCGCGCAACAGCACTTAGTGCAGCATTACAAATATCATCGGGTCCAGAAACGCGTCGATAATTGGCAATCGTACCATCACGTAAAAACTCAACTTCGACAACACACGCTTTATTTGCAAAACTTGGCTCTTTTAAAAAACGACGTTGAATTTCTTTCTTGATAACACCAGCATACTGATCGCCAGTTTTCCCACCATCACCAGCGCCTCTTGCTGCGCCACTACCTTGTGAGCCTTGACGGTTTGTATTGCCACCAATCACTGCAGAGCCACCGCCAATATCACCTCCACTTAAAAAGTTATCTAGAGCAGCCTGTTCAGCTTTCCGTTGAGCATCTGCTTTCGCTTTAGCTTCTGCTTCAGCCTTAGCTTTCTCTGCCTTTGCTTTTGCTTCCGCTTCAGCCTTAGCTTTCTCTGCCTTTGCTTTTGCCTCTGCCTCAGCCTTAGCTTTCTCTGCCTTTGCTTTTGCTTCCGCCTCAGCCTTAGCTTTCTCTGCCTTTGCTTTTGACTCTTCTTCAGCTTGTTTTGCTAATGCTGCTAAACGTTTAGCTTCTGCCTCAGCTTTTAGTTTTGCAGCCTCGGCAGCTTCTTTGGCTTTAGCTTCTAATTCACGTTGTTTTTCTAATGCATCCTGCTTAGCTTTGTCCTCAGCTTTCTTTTTTTCAGCTAGCTCTTTTAATCTATCCGCTTCCTTTTGTTTTTCTAATTCTAGCTGTTTTTGTCTTTCAAGCTCTTTCTGATGCTCAATTTCTTGTTGCTGCTCAAGCAGAACATCTTGAGTCTTCTGCTGTTCCACTTGACCTTTCTTCTGTTGTTGAAGCCTTCCCCATTCTTGTGCAGCCGAGCCAGTATCAACCATTACAACATCAATGATCTCACCATCGCCTTCACCACCACCCATAATTTCTACTTTGTGATAGAGCGAACCTAACACTAACAAACCAAACAAGATAATATGCAAAATGATTGAGATCATTATTGCATTGATATCTGTATTTTGTCGCTTTATTTGCACAATATTACCTATATTAAATTGGATTGGTCATCAATCCGACAGACTTAATGCCTGCAAGATGAAGTAAATTCAACGCTTTTATTACCTCTTCATAAGGTACATCTTTCGCACCACCTACGAGAAATAACGTATTATTGTCTTTTTCAAACTCTTGTTTCGATAGTTGAGTTACCATTTCTTCAGTTAAGCTTTCTAGGCGTTCTGAGCCAATCGATAATGTGTATTGTCCCACACCAGACACTTCCAAAATCACAGGTACTTTATCTTCGTTAGTAACCTCTTGGCTTTGAACAGAATCAGGTAATTCGACTTGTACACTTTGACTAATAATTGGTGCTGTTGCCATAAAAATAAGCAAAAGAACCAATAACACATCTAAAAAAGGAACAATATTAATTTCTGATTTAACATCTCTGCGTTTGCGACGATAAGACATCAATACCCCTAAAACTTTTTGAAAATCAACCGCACTTAAATAATATAAAAGCACAGTCTAAAATTTCATAATTTAATCAATGTGTACCATTCTTGCCAAAAGCTTGACGATGCAGAATAGTAGTAAACTCATCAATAAAATTACCGTAATTCTGTTCTAGTTTACTCACACGTAAACTTAAACGGTTATAAGCCATAACAGCTGGAATTGCTGCAAACAAACCTATTGCCGTAGCAATGAGAGCCTCAGCAATACCTGGTGCGACCATCTGTAAAGTAGCTTGTTTCGCGCCACTTAATGCCATGAATGCATGCATGATGCCCCATACTGTACCGAACAAACCAATATATGGACTAATTGAGGCAACTGTAGCTAGAAATGGTACTCGAGTTTCTAGCTCTTCTACTTCACGGTTCATGGCTAAATTCATCGCACGTGAGCTACCTTGAATAATAGCTTCAGGTGCATTAGGATTCGCTTGCTTTAAACGTGAAAACTCTTTGAAACCAACATAAAAAATTTGCTCACTACCACTCAATCCATCACGTCTATTCTCCAAGCCTTCAAACAAACGATTTAAGTCTTCACCAGACCAAAAACGATCTTCAAATGCAACTGAATCTTTTAGTGCTTTTGTTAAAACACGACTACGTTGGATAATAATCGCCCAAGACATGATAGAAAAAATAATTAAAATTACAATAACAAGTTGAACAACAATACTCGCTTTTAGAAATAATTCTAAGAAGTTCAAATCTGCAGTCATTACATACTCCAAAAAGGTTTCATAGCTAACGTACCAGGGCTGTTTTTACTACTATAGGGATAGCCACTGGTTTCATTTTTCCAAGATCAACACAGGCTACTTTTACAGTAGCCTCGCACAAAATGAGTTCATTTTTCTTTAACTTCTGAATAAAGGAGATTGATGCACCTTTTACTCCTGTAATTATTGTTTCTACTATTAATAAATCATCTAGTCTCGCAGGAAAACAATAATCAATATTCATTGTTTTGACAACAAAGGCAAGTTGTCGTTCATTTAATAAGGTTTGCTGTGAGAAATTTAAACTGCGTAAATATTCTGTTCTTGCTCGCTCAAAAAAATGTAAATAACGAGCATGATACACTACACCACCAGCATCGGTATCTTCATAATAAACACGAATAGGAAAATTAAATCCAGTTTCCAGCATAATTAGTATTCCTTTCGCTTATAAAAATCTTCTCACGAGATAAATCGGTGGCGTATTTTAGAGCTTGTATGAATAACAAGCAAGCCCCCATCAGCATCATAATGGAATATTTTATTTTGAAGATAAGTCCTTTCACATTAACCAACTTACATAAAACGCAAGAATCACTGCAATATAGCCTAATAGTGGAGCAAAAACTAGCCTCAAAATCATCGAATACATTTCAAATCCCATGCCATGAACCCACAGAATTACAGTCCCCCATATACTACATAAAACTAAAGCAGCAGGTGCATTACGCAAATTTGTTGAAAAATCCTGAATATTCAAGAAAAAACATAATGTAATTAAAATTGCCAATATAAATGAAAGGGTTCTAAACGAACCCTTATTAAAGATTTGATATAGTGAATTAATCATCGAGATTACTCATCAAATTTACCTGTTTTTTCAATACTGATAGTAATTAGCGCAGCTAACATGACAGCGAACAAAACACCCAATATCCAAATGACATAAAACATGATATTTCTCCTTAGTATAATGAGTTTTTGTTTTGCTCGATAAATTCACTATCAAGTCTGCCAAACATTTTCCAGTATGCCCAAATTGTGTATGAAAGTAAAATAACAACAAACACAAGAGCAAAACCTAACATTAATGTTAATGTTAATTTACTTGACGTTGAATCCCACATTAACAAGCTTAATTCTGGATGACTGATAGATGGCATAACAAATGGGAACATAGAAATACCCGCAGTTAAAATAATACCAGCCATTGTTAATGATGAAAACAAGAATGCAAAACCTGAACGATTAGCTTTTGATGCTAGGATATTTAAGATTGCACCACCAACAGCAAGCAAAGGGAAAAACCATAAAAGTGGCATTTCTTTATAATTGTTGAACCAAGCACCTGACTCGATTGCAACAGTTTTACCAAACGGTGTTGACTGAGCATTGTGGTCAATTACAGAAGTCACAATAAAACCATCTTTGAAATACAACCAAATTCCTGCAAGTACAAAAGTAATCAATGTTGCGAATGCACCAACTTGTGTAATTACACGAGAACGCTCACGTAATTCACTCGTAGTTTTCATTTGTAACCATGCACCACCTTGAGTTGTTAGCATTGATAAGCTGACTAATCCACAAAGTAAAGCAAATGGATTTAATAATGCGAAGAATGAACCCGTATATTTAACCTGTAATAATTCATTGAACTCAAATGGTACACCCTGTAATAAGTTACCAAATGCCACACCGAATACTAATGAAGGGACAAAACCACCGATAAATAAGCCCCAGTCCCATAGCGTGCGCCAAGTTGGATTATCAATTTTAGCACGATATTCTAAGCCAACAGGGCGGAAAAATAACGCCGCTAAAACCAAAATCATAGCGATATAGAAACCAGAGAATGAGGTAGCATAAACTATCGGCCATGCTGCAAACATTGCACCGCCCGCTGTTAATAACCAAACTTGGTTACCGTCCCAATGTGGTGCAATTGAATTGATCATAATACGTTTCTCAACTTCTTTCTTACCTGCAAAAGGCAATAAGTTAAGAACGCCCATATCAAATCCATCAGTTACTGCAAAACCAATAAGCAATACACCGATCAAGATCCACCAAACAAAACGTAGAATTTCATAATCAATCATAATCAGGCTCCTGCTTATTTAGATGACTGCTCATAATAGTAGCGACCTGTTTTTAATGAACTTGGTCCTAATCGACCATATTTGAACATTAAATACGTTTCAACTACAAGGAATAATGTGTAAAGTGCACAGATTAAACCAATAGAGAACCATAGATCGCCTGTAGTTAATGCAGAATTTGCGACACCTACTGGTAAGACTTCATAGATTGCCCATGGTTGACGACCATACTCAGCAAGGAACCATCCACTTTCAATTGCAATCCATGGTAATGGAATACCCCATAAAAGTGCCTTTAAGAACCAAGGTTTCGTTCCTACTGTTTTACGCACATTTTGAACAAATGCACCAATAATAAGAAGTAATAATAATCCGCCAGCAGCCATCATCACACGGAAAGACCAAAATGTTGGACCAACATTTGGGATTGTATCTGCTGCTGCTTGTTTAATTTGATCCTCAGTTGCATCTACCACTTTATCTGTATAACGTTTTAGTAATAAACCAAAACCAAGATCTTTAGAAACTGCATTAAATTGCGCTTTTGTTTCTTCGCTAACTTGACCTGCTTTTTTCTGTGCTTGTAACTGCATTAATAAGTCATAAGCCTGAATACCATTACGAACGCGCTCTACATTTAAAGCTTCTAAATCAGCAAGACCTGCAAATTGCTTATCTAAAGAACGAGTAACAATAATTCCCGCGGCATAAGGAATTTGGATAGCAAAATCATTACGTTTTTCTGCTTGATTTGGTACTACAATCATATTCCAGTCTGCTGGTGCTGGTTGAGTATGCCATTCCCCCTCCATAGCAGCTAATTTCACTGGTTGAGTTTGACCAATTTCATAACCAGACTCATCGCCCATAATAATTACAGAAATAATTGAAATTAAACCAAATGTTGCAGCAATAGAAAAAGAACGTTTTGCGAAACCTAAATCACGTCCTTTTAAAATATAATATGCACTAATACCTAAAACAAACATCGCACCACTTACATAGCCTGCAGATAAAGTATGTAAGAATTTACTTTGTGCAACTGGATTTAACCATAAATCCATAAAACTGGTCATTTCCATTCGCATTGTTTCAAAATTAAATTCTGAAGCAACAGGATATTGCATCCAACCATTAGCAACCAAGATCCACATTGCAGATAAGTTTGAACCAAAAGCAACACAATATGTTGCTAATAAGTGCTTAGCTTTTGATAATCTATCCCATCCAAAGAAGAATAAACCAACAAAGGTTGACTCTAAGAAGAATGCTAACAATGCTTCAATAGCAAGAGGCGCACCAAAAATATCGCCCACATAATGAGAATAATATGACCAGTTAGTACCAAACTGGAATTCCATTGTAATACCAGTTGTCACACCAAGAGCAAAGTTAATACCAAATAACTTACCCCAGAACTTAGTCATATCTTTGTAAATTTCTTTGCCTGTGGCTACATAGAGCGTTTCCATAATCACAAGGATAAAAGATAATCCGAGTGTTAATGGCACAAACAAAAAGTGATATAACGCAGTTAATGCAAACTGCAATCGAGAGAGTTCAACAACGTCCAACATCTCAGCTCCTTGTAAATGCTACAAGATCTCACAATATGATTACAGAGTAATCACCCCAATACTTAAAGAAAACCCCTAAGTAGATCCCTTGAATTACCTCCACAATCATTACTATAAAACCAAAACATGACATTATTTTTACAGCGACAGTGCATCATTATATAGGTAACCCAACTTCGGTATCTATTCTACTACTAAATATAAGGATAAAAAATATAAAAAATGTCACATTGATCACATTTTTATACTTAAATCAAAAACAACACAAAATAAGCAGAACTCTATTGATTGATACAAGTCAAATTATAAGTTTTATTAACATTTTATCAACGACTAGTGAGAGAAAAATCACAGTTTGGGTAAAAAAACAACAAAAGGCTAGACATCTATTATAGATTTTGTTACTTTGGCAAACGGTTTAATTACCCTAGAACAAAAATTCAAAGGAATTATAATGAAACAACAATTTTCCATCATTTTGACCGCACTTTTTGCGGTAACTGCATTAGTTTTATCACCTTCCTATGCAACAACAAAAATAGAAGGAATTAAAACTAACTCTAATGCAGCAGTGCCACAGCAATGTGAAAAACTTTTTAAGGAAACTGAAAATCTTATTGCAGAAGCAGAAAAACAGCCTGGAACACATAAACAGGTAGGTAAAATTAAAAGTAAATTAAATCAAAGTAAGCAGCAAATTCTTGAAATGGAGCTTGCGACTCAAATTAAAAGTTGTGATTTTGCTTTAGCAAAATTAAATAATTTAAAACAACAAGAACAATAAATAAGAAAAAGCTTATTAATCAAAAATTAATAAGCTTTTTTACTACATTGAATATCATTTATCCTACTATTTTTCCACACCAAAATGTCGATATGTCCGAGATGTCGCGATGCGTCCTCTTGGCGTCCGTTGTAAAAATCCTTGTTGAATTAAATAAGGTTCTAGTACATCCTCAATAGTATCTCGCTCTTCACCAATAGCTGCTGCAAGGTTATCCAATCCTACAGGTCCACCATCAAACCGTTCAATAACAGCATTTAATAATTTTCTATCGAGATAATCAAATCCTGCATCATCTACATCCAGCATTAACAAAGCAGCTTTAGCTACATCTTCTGAAATCATACCTTGATTACGTACATCCGCAAAATCACGTACACGCCTTAATAAACGATTGGCAATACGTGGCGTACCACGAGAACGACGAGCGATTTCATAAGAAGCATTAGCTGCAATATCTAAATTTAAACAATGTGCACTACGTGAAACAATAGAAGTTAAATCCTCTACTGAATAAAACTCTAGTCGTTGAACGATACCAAAACGGTCACGTAATGGCGAAGTGAGTGAACCCGCTCTTGTTGTAGCACCAATTAATGTAAATGGGGGAAGATCAAGCTTAATTGAACGTGCTGCTGGTCCTTCACCAATCATAATATCTAATTGATAATCTTCCATCGCGGGATAAAGTACTTCTTCGATTGCTGGTGACAAGCGATGAATTTCGTCAATAAATAATACATCATGTGGTTCTAAATTCGTTAACATCGCTGCTAAATCACCTGCTTTTTCCAA
Organism: Pasteurella canis; assembly: GCF_020810675.1. Taxonomy (GTDB): domain Bacteria; phylum Pseudomonadota; class Gammaproteobacteria; order Enterobacterales; family Pasteurellaceae; genus Pasteurella; species Pasteurella canis. The sequence goes on along the minus strand of NZ_CP085871.1, from coordinate 225,218 downwards.
TACTGGTCCAGAGGTTGTTCTAATATTAACGCCCATCTCATTCGCTACAATATTCGCCAGGGTTGTTTTTCCTAACCCCGGAGGGCCAAAAATCAGCAAATGATCAAGAGCATCTTGGCGTAATTTTGCAGCTTGAATAAAAATATCCATCTGCTCACACACTTGTGGCTGCCCCACATAATCATTTAATAATTTAGGGCGGATAGCACGATCTATATATTCTTCATCTGATTTTGCGGTTGTGCTAATAATGCGATCTGCTTCAATCATAGTTATATCAAATTTTAATTATTATAATGAGGCTTTTAATGCTTCGCGAATGAGTTGCTCACTCGATAGCTCTGGTTTATTAACTTTTTTTACCATTTTTTCTGCTTCAGAGGCTTTATACCCTAAAGCTATCAAGGCATAAACTGCTTCGTCACTTGGCTCTTCACCTTTTTCATACCTTTTTTCAGTCATTGGAAGATGCTTACTTTCCACAAAGAAATCGCTCTGTTGATTCCCTTTAAATTTCCCTTTTAATTCAACTAACAAGCGCTCAGCCGTTTTTTTACCTACACCTGGAATTTTAACTAGTTTAGATAACTCTTCACGCTCAATCGCATAAGCAAACTCAGTTACTGACATCGCAGACAAAATCGCTAATGCAAGTTTAGGTCCAACACCATTTGTTTTAATCAATTCCCGAAACAAAGTGCGGTCTGTTTTCTGTGAAAAACCAAATAATAAATGCGCATCCTCACGTACAACAAGATGTGTAAACAATGCGACTTGTTGCCCTATATCTGGTAGATCATAGAAGCTAGTCATAGGTAATAACAATTCATATCCAACGCCTTGTACATCTAGCAAAATTTCAGGTGGCTGTTTTTCAACAATATGCCCTGTCAAATGACCAATCATAATTTCCTCATTGCCTACTACATTAGCTGTATAGCATAAAATAAAACTGGATGAATATCCAGTTAAATTTTTAAACGAAACCGTCCCCTGCTATATCTAGCTCGCACTAGTGTACTCGTTTTTTCTTGAATTTGAGTCATTTGTATCGAGTTTGTTACGTGAAAAGAATGCTGTGTTGAATGTGCATGTGTAATGGCTATCGCTAATGCATCAGCTGCATCAGCTTGTGGCGTTTCTGAAAGCTTTAAAATACGAGTTACCATATCCTGAACTTGGATCTTATCTGCGGATCCCGTACCAACTACGGTTTGTTTAACTAAACGAGCAGCATATTCAAATACTGGTAAGTCTTGATTAACAGCTGCAACAATCGCAGCACCTCTCGCCTGTCCTAACTTTAAGGCTGAATTAGCATTCTTAGCCAAAAAGACCTCTTCTATTGCAAATATTTCGGGGTGAAACTGCATAATAATCTCATTTATCCCCACATAAATACGTTTTAAACGTGTTGGTAAATCTTGTACTGAAGTACGAATTACTCCACTTCCTAGATATTCTAGTCGTTTTCCTGTCTGACGAATGACACCATAGCCTGTCACACGTGAACCAGGATCAATCCCTAAAATAATTGACATTCAATTCCCCAAAAAAATAAATGGATTTACATTTTACTGTAAATCCACTCTATTTTGTCGATATTAATACTAATTATTTTGCAATATCACAATTTCTCGCTAAAATTTTGTTGTTATCAGTAAACATGACAGGTACTGTAGTATTTACTGTCTTAGCTGTAAAACCCTCATCTAATGACCAAACTTTGTTACCTTCTACGAAGCGAGTGCCATCTTTATAGGCGCTATCAAGCTTCATTTCATCTCCTACAACTTTACGGTTAATGCTCACGGTCGCACTATCAGCTTTCCCATCAACAAATGCATAAGTGACAGAAACAACTTGATTTCTCTTGCCTTTTACATCACAAAAATATGCAGCTGTTTCAAAAGTAGGTTCAGAGACCTTCATTTCCATCGCTTTTTTCTCTGCCATTTTCATATCTGAGCCCATATTTTGAGAGCAAGCTGTTAATCCACTAACAACCATTAAGCTTACCAAAAGTTTAGTTAATTTCATAAATTCTCCTAAAATGAATAATTGAATGCATAATTTATGCATACTTTCGACAAGATTAGATTAAATAAGTTCTAATTCAATACAAAATTTATAACATAGCAGCAACTTCATCGCTAATCTCGCCATTATGATATACATTTTGTACATCATCACAATCTTCTAACATATCGATAAGCTTTAACAATTTGGGTGCTGTTTCAGCATCTAGCTCAACCGTAGTTGATGGAATCATTGTCACTTCAGCATTAGTAACTTTCACACCAGCTGTTTCAATAGCATCACGCACACTAGTTAATTCTTCCCAAGCAGTATAAACTTCAAAACTACCATCTTCTTGGGCTTGAATATCGTCAGCCCCTGCCTCAATTGCGGCCTCCATAATGACATCTTCATCACCAGAATCTATTAAAATCAATCCTTTTTTACTAAAGAGATAGCCTACAGACCCCTCCGTACCTAAATTGCCACCACATTTTGTAAAACTTGGTCGAACTTGTGAAATAGTACGATTGGCATTATCACTTAAGCACTCGACCATAACGGCTGTGCCACCTGGTCCATAACCTTCATATATTTTAGTTTCCATGTTAGTATCATCACCGCCACCAACACCACGTTCAATTGCACGATTAATTGTATCACGGGTCATATTACTGGATAATGCTTTATCGACAGCTGTACGTAAACGAGGATTAGCACCAACATCGCCACCACCTAATTTCGCAGCAGTAACTAACTCACGAATTAATTTTGTAAAAATTTTCCCGCGTTGTGCATCTTGTGCTGCTTTACGGTGTTTTATATTTGCCCACTTACTATGGCCTGCCATTTTTAATTTCCTTCTTAAAGTTATAACAAGTACAAGGATTTTTGGTCATATATTATTTGTACTTAGTTTAGATAAATATTTTTCAATTAATGCGCTATTATTCCATGATTTTGTTAATTTAACCGCCTCAGATATAGATAACCATTGAAAAGCAATATGCTCTGTTAATACTGGTGCTCGCTCATCAGGTAACGCCAACAAAAACCAATGCTCGATACTATGTGTAATATCAGGTGCGTATTTATATCGGAAATGTGGGAATATTTCAAATTTGATCCACTCATTACAATCAAAAAGAGAAAGTCCCTCAGCAACTATATCAACACCGATTTCTTCTTTTACTTCTCTAGTTGCAGCTTGTCTTGGTAATTCACCTAATTCTAACGAACCTGTTATAGATTGCCAAAATGAAGGATCATCTTTACGTTGTAACATTAATACACGATGTGTAAATTCACAATACACAGCCACTAAAACGCTATTTGGGTTTTTATACATTTTTAAATTTAATTAATGTAATAACTCTGGTTTAATAATACCTTTTAATTGAGAATAAGGTAATATCAGATCAATTTCACCTTCTGCATAGGAACCTAAGGTATAAACTGGATAGCGAAAAACTAATCCATTAATAGTAAACACAAAGTTATTAGTCGCTTGTAGCTGTTCATTTTCCATATTATCTGCTGTAATACCTAACCCATTTAAACGGGCCATATTTTTCTCGCGTAATAATTGAGTTAATGCACTGAGTTTGTCTGGTGAAACAAGTAAATCCTTAAGTTGGTAAATGACTTTGCCTATTAAATCAATATTTAAAAATTGCGTATCATAGATACCATGAGCACCACCAGTATAATAGCTTGTTATTACTGAAAATGTCGCTACACGCCCTCGTTGTCCGATAAAATGAATTTCACGAGTATAATCCCATCCTTGATTAATTTCTAATTCAGGTAGTACATCATTGAACCATTTTTGTACTAGTTGCTCAACACCTTGTTCTGATGATTTCGTTTCTGTTAATACACTTAAAGTGAGACTATCTAAGAATTGGTTCAACCAGTCTAAATTTGTCTTTTGTGAGATCAAGCTTAAACTCGCACAATGTTCTTCAATTAAATCAGCTTCAACCTTGGCATTAATGCATTGAAGACGTTGCGCTAAAATATGGAAATCAGATTGAATCGCAACGACTTGGTTAGTAGGGGAGCTTGTATTAAAAAATGGTAATTTATCAAAACAAGCACTTAATAAAACTGTGATAACCAATAAGATACTTTTACGCATAAAATATCCCTGAAATTATTTTACCCTTTAATAACCTAAAATGAAGAACCCTCAAAAAGCCAATAAAACATAGACATTTTATTTATCAAAACAACACGTTTTTAAAGTGCGGTCAAAACAGACCACACTTTAAACAACTTACTCTACCTTAATGACTTGTATTGCTAATTCATTAAGTGCTTGTGGATTTGCAAAACTAGGAGCCTCTGTCATTAAACAAGCGGCTGCAGTCGTTTTCGGAAAAGCGATTACATCACGAATATTTTCAGTACCTGTTAACAACATAGTCAAGCGGTCTAAGCCGAATGCTAAACCTGCATGTGGTGGAGTACCAAATTTTAATGCATCAAGCAAGAAGCCAAATTTCTCACGTTGCTCTTCTTCATTAATCCCTAAAATACGAAATACAGCTTGTTGCATATTAGGTTCAAAAATACGTACAGATCCACCACCTACTTCATAGCCATTAATCACCATATCATAAGCATTGGCTACCGCACTTATAGGATCAGCTTCTAGTTGCTCTGGTGTAAAATCTTTCGGGGATGTAAATGGATGATGCATTGCTGTTAATTCACCTTCATCATCACGTTCAAACATCGGGAAATCAATGACCCACAATGGTTGCCATGTATCTAGTTTGGTTAAGCCTAAATCACGTCCTAATTTCAAACGTAATGCCCCCATTGCATCGGTTGCGACTTTATAGCTATCTGCACCAAAGAATAAAATATCACCATTTTGTGCTTCAACGCGTGCTAGAATTGCATTTAGTACATCTTCAGATAAAAATTTCGCAATCGGACTTTGTACACCTTCAAAACCTGCTGATAAATCATTCACCTTCAGCCATGCTAATCCTTTTGCACCATAAATACTCACAAATTGAGTATATTCATCAATTTGTTTACGCGTAATCAATGCGCCATTTGGTACTTTTATCACAGCAATGCGACCATTTGGATCATTCGCTGGTCCATTAAATACTTTAAATTCAACTTCTTTCAATAAATCAGCGACATCCACCATCTCTAATGGATTTCGTAAATCGGGTTTATCTGAACCAAAACGACGCATAGCTTCCGCGAAAGTCATCACAGGGAATTTACCTAAATCAACACCGATTGTGTCTAACCACAAACCGTGCACCATTTTTTCCATGATTTCACGTACTTCTGGTGCAGTTAAAAAAGAAGTCTCAACATCAATTTGTGTAAATTCAGGTTGGCGATCTGCACGTAAATCTTCATCTCTAAAGCATTTTACAATTTGATAATAACGATCAAAACCTGACATCATTAATAATTGTTTAAATAGCTGTGGCGATTGAGGGAGAGCATAGAATTTACCTTTATGTACACGGCTAGGTACTAAATAATCACGTGCACCTTCTGGCGTTGCTTTAGTCAGCATGGGAGTCTCAATATCTAAAAAACCATGCTCATCCATAAATCGGCGAACAAAACTGGTAATTTTTGCTCGAGTTTTTAAACGCTGTGCCATTTCTGGTCGGCGCAAATCCAAATAACGATATTTTAAACGCTGTTCTTCTGTATTATTTTGGTTAAAGTCTAAAGGTAATGGCTCTGAACTATTATAAACAGTAAGTGCTTTTGCTAGCACTTCGACTTCACCTGTAGCCATATTCTTATTAATCTGGTTATCTGGACGAGCAATCACTTCCCCTTTAATTTGAATACAAAATTCATTACGTAACGTTGCGGCCAAACTTAATGCGTCTTGATATTGAGGATCAAAACAAACTTGTACAATACCTTCGCGATCACGCATATCGATAAAAATTAATCCACCTAAATCACGGCGACGATGAACCCAGCCACTTAGTGTCACTTCTTGACCAATATTGCTACGGTTCAAGCTACCGCAATAATGTGTACGCATCATTTCAAAAATCCTTTGTCTTATTAATTATGAAAAAAATTGCAACAATTATAGCGGAAAATGAGTGGAGAAAAAAAGATTATTTCTGTCCAAACTATTGTAAGAAGCTACTAAAGCAGTGCTGATTTAAATAAAAACATATCTGCTTTTAATGCATCTTATTCTCATTTTTGTTATATTAGCCAAACGTTATTGGAGTTTAATCTAGTTAAGGATAGCATCATGTTATTTATCAATCTTATTTTTATATTGACGTTAATTATTCGTTTTTATAGCCTTTCTATTTCAATTCGCAATGAGAAAGCACTTCTCGCCAAAGGTGCAATACAGTATGGTAAACGTAATTCATCCATCTTATCTATCGTGCATGTGTTGTTTTATCTTGCTGCAATTGGTGAAGCTAATTATCATGATATTATCTTTAATACAACATCCCAAGTCGGCCTAGTAATTCTTATCTTTGCTATAGCAATGTTGTTTTATGTCATTTATGAATTAAAAGAAATTTGGACTGTCAAAATTTATATTTTGCCTGAGCATAAAATCAATCGTTCTTTTTTATTTAAATATATACGCCATCCAAACTATTTCTTGAATATTATTCCTGAGCTCATTGGGTTATGCTTGTTTTGCCAAGCCAAATATACTGCAATAATTGGCTTACCTATTTATCTCGTAATTTTAGCAATAAGAATTAAGCAAGAAGAAACTGCGATGACACATTTATTTAAGGCACAATAATTTATTTGTGATAGCGAAAAACTTCTTCTAAAATGACCGCACTTTTAATTGGATTTTAAAAAATTATGGTTAAAGATACGCTTTTTTCTACCCCTATTGCAAAATTAGGTGATTTTACTTTTGATGAAAGTGTAGCAGAAGTTTTTCCTGATATGATTCAACGTTCAATTCCTGGCTACTCAAATATCATCACTGCAATTGGCATGTTAGCTTCTCGTTTTGTCACTGATAATAGTCATGTCTATGACTTAGGCTGTTCACGTGGAGCTGCGACACTCTCTGCACGACGTAACATCAGTAAATCTGGTGTTAAAATTATTGGTGTAGACAACTCATTACCGATGGTTGAGCGTTGTCGACAGCATATTAATGCCTACCAAAGTACTGTACCAGTAGAGATCCTATGTGATGATATTCGCCATATTCAAATTGAAAATGCCTCGATGGTCATTTTAAATTTCACACTCCAGTTTTTACCTCCAGAGGATCGTAGCCTGCTATTGAAAAAGATTTATCAGGGTTTAAACCCGAATGGTGTATTAGTATTATCTGAAAAATTCCGTTTTGAAGATGAGAAAGTTGATAATTTATTGATTGATTTACATCACCAATTTAAACGAGCTAATGGATATAGTGAATTAGAAGTAAGCCAAAAACGTACTGCACTTGAAAATGTCATGCGTACAGATAGTATTTTGACACACAAATCGAGGTTAGCAGAGGTTGGCTTTAATCAAGTTGAGCTATGGTTCCAATGTTTCAACTTTGGTTCTATGATTGCAGTGAAATAATCATACTTATGATAAAAAAGGCGGTTTGAGTACCGCCTTTCTGCTTATAATGGGTTTAGATTTTTATCTAATAATTGGAATAACAAGGCTTTACCATTTTTAAAACGGTATTCTGCATATTCTGCCTGAGCATAATATTCACCCTTGCCTTCTGCAAAAAAATAATCTTGGCTTGGTAATCGAGGCTGCCAGTGTGCTACATTAATCGGCAAATAAATATCTGGCGTACAGCCATCAAAGCTTGTTGGGACAGTTTTTTGTAAACGGCATAACATGGTTATACCTAATTCATCACGTTTTAATAACGCATACACAAAAGATGCACCATCTGAAGGATCCTCATACCATATATTATAAATATCTTGTAATATTTCATAATTTAAACTCATGTAGTCCCCTTGCATTAAAGACCGAGGATCAAGAGGTGCAGTTTTTAAAATAATTGGTTCACCAGTGTTTAAAATATCTTCATATTTATAAATGCTATAATTTGTAGCCAAACCAATAAATAATGCAGTTATTGCAGTTAACATAACTCTTATTAACAATGGATTACGATGTGAAATATTCCCTTCTACCTTCACTTCAACAATATCTTGTTTTTTTATATTAACGATTAAAATTAACATAAAACATAACCAAATAACGCTCAATGCCATCAAGAGAAAGGATTTATACAATAGCGGTATAGTCAGTAAATAGTAGTAAGCTGCTAAATTTGTCACTACTCCCAAAATAGCCACCACAAATAAAATTCGACTTACGCTTAAATAAGCTAAAAATAATAACGCAATACAAGCTAATGTTTCATTTGCACTAATAAAACTCACACACAACAATAAAATAGCGAAAAATAACACTGCCTGTAACTTTTTACTTAACACAAAACGTCTACTTATCAAAAGAAAAAAGATAATAGGCGTGATCGAAAGTACGAAAGTTAAACTCTTTAACAACCATACTTCCTGGCTAAAATGCGTAAAAAAATAAACTGTAATGATATTAAACCAATCAAATACACTCTTCATCTCGGGTAATTCTGCTACTGGCTCAAAAAATTCCCAATTTCTGAAAATATCTAAATTTGGCAGGCTCAAACCAATTAATAACAGAGCCCAAGCAATAGGTAACAGAATAATCCCACCTTGGCTTTCGCGATTGATAGCACAGTAATAGTAAAGCCCCAGCCCCAATATCATCAACCATTGCTGTGAAGATAACACAAATTGACTTGATAAATCCCCTTCATTAATATGCCAACCAAGCTCAAAAAAATCTAAATAACAGAGAATTGCGATAATTGCTAACGCACTGATAAGAAAACGTAACCAATTTGTGGTACGTAATACATAGAAAAAGATAGAAATTACCAGCATTAAAGCAAGATAAACTTCAGATCCTGACTCAAACAAAAAGAAAATAAAATAGATGATTAAACCAATCGCCAATAACATATCAATAGCAATATGGAATAAATCATTCTCTTCTTTTTTACTAAAATGCATTATGCTTGCAATGATAAGTAAAATAAAACTCAGATAAACTAGCTGATCTTCATTCTCCAATAACTCAAAGGTAAAAATAGCTGTAGCTAAAAACAATCCTGTACAAAATAAAATAAGTAAAATAAATAAAGGATAAATATGCCAAGTTACTTTTTTAGTCATTGGATTATGTGCTTTAAACCATTTTGTTAAAATAACAACACTACCAATTGTTGAAGCGAACGCTAATATAGTTACTAAAAAAACACCTGAGAAAAAATCATTGCCTAATTCTAATAATAATTTGATATGGAAACTAATAATAACGTAGATAAATAAGATAATTAAATTGAGAAAATCAAAACGACGCTCTTTGTAATAATAAATTAAGCCTGCTGAGATTAACCAAGAAATGATGGCCGCATTGCTACGAAACATGAGTGCAAAAAAAGATCCCACTAAAGCTAACATTAATAATTTTGGTAATATACGCCAATGTATATCTTTTAATTTTTCACCAAAATACTCATACAGCACTAATAAGATTAAGTTAAGGCCTATTAACAACATCTCTAAACTGCCACTGAGTATATGATCAGCTAAAATTAATGCTGTATTGGATGTCGTAGCTAATAACAACGCACTTGCAATATTAGGAAATAAAATTAAAAACGGAATTTGGCACAATGACCAAACAGCAAATAGCTCCCAAGGATCTGCGCCTGTTTGGTATGTTTGTCCAATTAAGGCAAACATACCACCAAGAAAAACAACAGATAAAAATGAAAAAATCAATGAAAAAAGCCCTGAGTTATGTGCTTTTTTCACTTCTCGATAATAAAAGGATAAACCCAGACCTACAGTAATAAAAAATAAAGCTTGGATACTATAAAGCTTTTGAAATTTAGAAAAATAATCCCAGTTTGCCGCAATCCATGTAATTGCACCACTTGCAAAAAAACCTGCACTTAACAACGCAAATAAAAGCACTAAATACTTCTGCCAAGATAAATTAAACAATGTCGTCTGTTGCATCTGTTTTTCCTTACTCTTGAGAATGTAATGATTTTTCGCCTTGATTATGGCATAATCTTAAACAATTTTGACAATGACTTTACATACTTTTTAACTAGTTAACATAAACTTGGAGTAACTTATGCGCATTCTACACACGATGTTGCGTGTAACTGATTTAACACGCTCAATTAAATTTTATCAAGATGTCTTAGGTATGCGTTTGCTACGCACGAGTGAAAATGAAGAATATAAATATACTCTTGCATTTCTAGGGTATGATGATGAAGACAAAGCTTCAGTATTAGAGTTGACCTATAATTGGGGGGTAACTGAATATGAACTAGGTACCGCTTACGGCCATATTGCAATTGGTGTAGATGATATTTACACAACCTGTGAAGCTGTTCGCCATGCAGGAGGAAAAATTACACGTGAGCCAGGGCCAGTAAAAGGCGGAAAAACAGTAATTGCCTTTGTTGAAGATCCTGATGGATATAAAATTGAATTTATTGAAAATAAACATGCTCAAGCAGGCTTAGGTAATTCAATTTAAGTGCGGTCAATTTTTGAAAAGTTTTGATAGCGTGGCTTTGTCCACGCTATCTGCTTGAATATAGGATAGTAATGTGACAGAAATCAAAACTGAATCAACTACAAATTACAATTTATTAAAAAACCGTTTTCGAGGTTATTTTCCCGTCATCATTGATGTTGAAACAGCAGGCTTTAATGCTAAAACAGATGCCTTATTAGAGCTTGCTGCAATCACAGTAAAAATGGATGAAAATGGTTTGTTAGTACCAGATCAACGCTGCCATTTCCATATTGAACCTTTTGAAAATGCAAATATTAATCCTGAATCATTACAGTTCAATGGCATTGATATTCATAATCCTTTACGTGGTGCAGTCAGTGAAACACATGCTATCACTGAATTATTTAGAATGGTTCGCAAAGGACAAAAAGAGGCTGAATGCCAGCGTGCAATTATCGTTGCACACAACGCAGCTTTTGATCAAAGTTTTCTCATGGCAGCAGCTGAACGTACCAGTGTAAAACGGAACCCATTCCACCCTTTTGGGCTTTTTGATACAGCCACTCTAAGTGGTTTCATGTTTGGGCAAACTGTCTTAGTAAAAGCATGTCAAGCCGCTAAAATTGCCTTTGATTGTAAACAAGCACACTCTGCTTTGTATGATACAGAGCGTACCGCTGAACTCTTTTGCTACATGGTAAATCACTTAAAAAGTTTAGGTGGCTTTCCACATCAAATTTAAAATTTTCTAAAAATAGACCGCTCTTTTTAGCAAAAGACCAATTAACTTTATCATTTTGCGAGATCGAGTCTAGACAAATTATTTTTTTTTAGTAAATTTAGAAATTCTTTCTAAAAAATAACCTAAGGATAAACACAATGTTATTAACAAATCCAGTCGTGATTTCTATTGTTGTTTTACTTGTTTTAAGCTTATTGCGAATTAACGTAGTTATTGCACTGGTTATTTCTGCATTGGTAGCTGGTTTAACTGGCGATCTTGGTGTCAGCGAAACAATTAAAACATTTACTAATGGGCTTGGTGGTGGTGCTGAAGTTGCAATGAACTATGCTATTTTAGGCGCCTTCGCTGTTGCTATCTCTAAATCAGGCATTACCGACTTATTAGCCTATAAAGTCATAAAGCGCTTAGGCAATACACCAACTAGTCGTTCTATGGCAGGCTTTAAATATTTTATTTTAGCGATACTTGCCCTATTCGCTATTTCATCACAAAATTTACTGCCTGTGCATATCGCCTTCATTCCTATTGTGATTCCACCGCTACTTGCGATCTTTAATAAATTAAAACTTGACCGCCGTGCAGTAGCATGTGTACTCACATTTGGTTTAACTGCAACTTATATGTTATTACCCGTTGGTTTCGGAAAAATTTTTATTGAGAGTGTATTAGTCAAAAACATCAACCAAGCTGGTGCAACTTTAGGTTTACAAACCTCTGTTGCTGAAGTATCACTAGGTATGGCAGTTCCTGTCGTTGGTATGATTTTAGGCTTACTCACAGCTGTTTTCATTAGCTACCGAAAACCAAGAGAGTACCCAATAGTGCATAGTCAAATTAGTACAGCAGACATTGAGTCCCATATTACCAATATAAAACCATTCCATATTGGTGCAAGTTTAGCTGCAATCATTGTGACATTTGGATTACAACTTTTTACTAGCTCAACAATCATTGGCGGTTTAGCGGGTTTAGTTATTTTTGCTGTCTGTGGCATTTTCAAACTGAAAGAAAGTAATGATATTTTTCAACAAGGCTTACGCTTAATGGCAATGATTGGCTTTGTTATGATTGCAGCATCTGGCTTTGCTAACGTAATTAATACAACAGGAGGCGTAACTAGCTTAGTGCAAACTTTTAGCCAAGGTTTAGGTACTGACAGTAAAGGATTAGCCGCATTCTTAATGTTATTAGTTGGTTTATTTATCACTATGGGCATTGGCTCCTCATTCTCAACCGTACCAATTATCGCTTCAATTTACGTGCCACTCTGTATATCGTTGGGTTTTTCACCGCTTGCTACTGTATCCATCATTGGTGTTGCTGCCGCATTAGGTGATGCTGGCTCACCTGCTTCTGATTCGACATTAGGACCAACTTCAGGCTTAAATGCGGATGGTAAGCATGACCATATCTGGGATTCTGTTGTGCCGACATTTATTCACTATAACATCCCACTAATTATCTTCGGCTGGTTAGCTGCAATGTATCTATAATAAAATAAATCCTCCCTTCTGGGAGGATTTTTTCCTGTAAAAAGCCATGACAAAAACAGAACTACTTCAATCCTTAACAAGTAAAGTAAATCAGCTATACGCACAATATGCTCAACATACCGAGCAAAAATTGAATACTAAATTTGATCCCCAATTATTTAGTGAAAATAGTCAATCTTTCTCATTTTACTATCAGAAAATACAAGAAACATTAACACAACTTGCACATGTGCCAGAAAATGATCTCAATTTGGCGATCTTCTTCACTGAAAAACTATTATCACAATGTACAGCACTTTCTGATGCATTAAATCCAATTACAGTTAACACAATGTCCAAAAAAACGCAGCAAATGATACAATCTATTCATCAACTGCCACCTCGCGAACGTTTAGAAAAATATTATGTTGCACTCCAAGCGCTAAATGAAAAAATTACTCAACAACAAGATGAAAAACATAAAACACAAGATCCAAATGAAAGATCATATCTTGAGCAAAAAATCGCTTTTACTCAACAACGCCGTGATAAATGTCTAATGGCAATTGAAGTACTTGAGGAATATTTGATATTTAAAGAAAATCAAATCTAGTTGCTTTATATAATCACTTGTAAGAATAATGATATAAAGTGCTTGAATTATATTTTAAAGGCTGACTGACAGACTTACTTATTACTCTTCGATGAGCTTAATGAACCTAAAATATATATAGACTGTTTTTCCTCTTTGCTTGAATAGTAAAAAGCTCCAACTATATGTTAAAGTACAAGGTGTTGTTTGTTACATCCTCCAACACCATAGAAATAATTCCCCACTCATTACACCAACTTTGACAAAATTCTCATCAATTAACAAATAAATAAAAAACCGCAAGTCTTATCGACTTACGGCTTCTAGAATTTGATGGCGGAGGAAGTGAGATTCGAACTCACGGAGGGCGTAAACCCTCGCCGGTTTTCAAGACCGGTGCCTTCAACCACTCGACCATTCCTCCGTGATTTAAGCGAGGTGAATAATACGAATTTTGTTGTTCTAAGTCAAGCAATTAAATTAAGATTTTTATTCAATTGTTCTATTTTAGAACAACTCACAGATTCTACTTTACTATCCTCACTAAATCTACAAAACACTCACTAAGCTTTACTTTCAGCCCTAGTTGGTTCAGCATACACATGACTAATTGCACTATGATGTCCTGCTGTACCTTTACCATGGAAGTAATAGCGTGATTCACTCCATACTTCAATTTCTGACATAGCCACAATGTCATTCATTGCTTTAGCTAATGTCATCTCAGCTTTAGTATGCTCAACAGCTGAGACTGTACCTAAGCGTCCAGTAAAGATAAAAGTTCGTTCATTATCTGGCATAATGTTGATTCCAGTCTCTGATACTAACGATTGTTCACGTTTCTCTGTAATATCTAACTGCTCAGTTTGTTCTATATGAAGATCCACATGCTCAACTGTTGGCTCAACAACAGCATACTCAATTTTCTGGGTATCCATTTCGCTATTTGCTAGATTTATTTCAACTAAAGATTGCTCCGCCTCTAAACGCTGTAAAGATTCTTGCACTTTTTTCTCTACAGACTCATTAGCAGGCTGAGTCATAAATGCATTAAATGGCTTTGATGATTTTTCACTATTCTCAACAAGTCCCATTGCTGGAATTGTTGCAACGATATCATTTTTTGATTGATTTTGTTGTTCTAAGAGCTCATCTACTGATAAAAACTGATTATCTTTAGCCACAGAAATAGAGTTATGATCTATCCATACTTTACCGCTTGCTAACTCTGGTGAGGCAACCGCAGCAAATAATGGCATAGGCGACTTAGTCTCTTGGTTATTGCGACGGCGACGTTGATTATTTGCTCGTAAGTGACGCGATAAACGGCGACGGTTATCACGACGTTTTTCACTGTCAACCTCTTCTAATACTAGAACTTCAACTGATTCAATTTCAGTTGGTGTTTGTTCCTGAGATTCCATCTCCAAATTCACAACTTCAGATGGAATTTGTTCTGAAGATTCTGTAGAAATAGTCTCAGTTGAGACTTCATCCGTAATACGAACTTTCTTACGCAGATCACGGCGTGGACGACGTTGAGTAGGTTGCTCCACTTTCTCCACATCTGAATTATCTATTATAGATTCTACAGCTGGCTCATTTACAACCGTACTTTCTACAACACTCGCTTTACGTTGACGTTTATTACTACGCTCAGAACGAGGGCGAATAACTTCTTCAACAATCTCATCATTACGTTTTACGTTATTTTCACGCTCTGTATTTTCTGAACGAGAGCGACGATTATTACGACGTTCTTGATTGCGGCGATTACGATTGTTTCTATTGCGATTGTTTTTGGATTTTTCTTCTTCCACAGGCTTATCTGCGAAAAGTGCTTTGATTTTACCAATAATACGTGCTAATAAAGAAGGCTTATCATCTACTTTCTTTTCAGGGACAGGAGCTGGGGCAGGAATTGCCATTGAAACAGCTGCACTTTCTAGCATATTCTCACTTGTAACAGCGGCTACTTCGATATTACGTGAAACTAGAGAATCTTCAGGGATAAACTGATCATCTTGCTCTTGATGTAGCTTAACTAAGTTATAACTCAGCTCATTTACTTCCTCACCGTCACGAACACGGAAAACACTGAAGTGTGGTGTTTCCATTGCTTCATTAGGAACAACAATCACATCCACTTCATGACGCTTTTCAATGCTATAAATTGCCTTACGTTTTTCATTCAGCAAGTAAGAGGCAATCTCAACAGGCACAATAGTATGAACTTGTTTCGTATTCTCTTTTAGTGCTTCTTCTTCGATAAGACGTAAAATTGACAAAGAAAGCGATTCATTATCCCGAATTTTTCCTGTGCCTTGACAACGTGGGCACACATGATGTGAAGACTCACCTAACGATGGACTTAAACGTTGACGTGACATCTCAAGCAATCCAAAACGGGAAATACGGCTAATCTGAATACGAGCACGATCTTGACGAACCGCATCACGAATTCTATTTTCAACTTCACGCTGATGACGCACAGGTGTCATATCAATAAAATCGATTACAATTAAGCCACCTAAGTCGCGTAATCTCAATTGACGTGCAATTTCATCTGCTGCCTCAAGGTTAGTATTTAATGCGGTTTCTTCGATATCCCCCCCACGAGTTGAACGAGAAGAGTTGATATCAATTGCAGTTAATGCTTCCGTTACATCTATAACAATTGAACCACCAGAAGGCAAACGTACTTCACGTTGGAAAGCAGATTCAATTTGTGACTCAATTTGATAATGGCTAAATAACGGCACTTCTCCTTGATATAGTTTAACTCGATGAATAAAATCTGGGCGTACTAACTTAATATGTGCCTTAGCTTTCTCATATACTTTAGGACTATCAATTAGGATTTCCCCAATATCACGACGTAAATAATCACGAATTGCACGTACAATAACATCGCTTTCTTGGTGAATCAAAAAAGGGGCTGGACGGCTTTCTGATGCCTGCTTAATCGCTTCCCAATGGTGCAATAAAACCTTTAAATCCCATTGTAATTCTTCCGGAGACTTACCCACACCCGCAGTACGTACAATTAATCCCACACCATCTGGCACATCCAATGAGCTTAATGCTTCTTTTAACTCTAAACGCTCATCTCCTTCAATACGACGTGAAATACCGCCTGCTCTTGGATTATTTGGCATAATCACTAAATAACTGCCAGCTAAAGAGACAAAAGTCGTTAATGCAGCCCCTTTATTACCACGTTCCTCTTTATTAACTTGAACGATAACTTCTTGTCCTTCGCTCAAAATATCTCGAATATTTGGACGTCCTTGATAAACATAATCCTCAGGAAAATATTCACGTGCAATTTCCTTTAATGGTAAAAAGCCATGGCGCTCAGCACCATAATCCACAAATGCGGCCTCTAAACTTGGCTCTACACGTGTGATCCGACCTTTGTAAATGTTTGCTTTCTTTTGTTCATGTCCTGGGCTTTCAATATCCAAGTCAAATAAACGTTGCCCATCCACTAATGCAACGCGCAACTCCTCTTTTTGAGTTGCATTAATTAACATTCTTTTCATTCTTTGTTCTCTTAATTTTATTCTGTTGCTTAATTAAAAATAAACGTACTTTTCTTCGTAATCGACCTCGTGTCTGTCGCCAGATGTCAGTCTCTCGACTGTCAACGGCTGGGCGCATTGATTACGTTAATCAAATGAAGTAAAAGAACACATTTTTCGTAAAACGGAATAGACTATAAAAATACTTCCGCAAGTACTCGTACTATTTTTAACATTTAAAATCACTAAGTTACCAATGTCTTATGCCATATGCTGCATTATATTAACTTAACAATAACACTCCATTTTCAAGTCACACCAATGACGTAAAAATACGCACTATTATGTACTTATCACTCTTATTTATCAAGGTAATTTTAATCATTTAAAGGATAGGAAAATGTGATATGATCCACCCAATTTTCATCAAAAAGATTTCTTAAATGCATCAAAATAAAAGCTCAAAAACTATCAGTCAAAATGTAAAACTGCTTACTATTAGTGAAGATGAAGCAGGACAGCGTATCGATAATTATTTATTAACTAAATTGAAGGGTGTACCAAAAAGTTTAATCTATCGCATTTTACGTAAAGGTGAAGTACGAGTGAACAAAAGCCGTATAAAGCCCGAGTATAAATTACAAATAGATGATATTGTACGTATCCCTCCTGTCCGTCTATCAGAAAAAGAGAAAGCGCCAGTTTCTAATAAATTAAATAAAGTTAATCAATTAGAAAAACATATTATTTTTGAAGATGATACTTTATTAATTCTCAACAAACCGTCTGGTATGGCTGTACATGGAGGAAGTGGGTTAAACTTTGGTGTTATTGAGGCACTACGCGCACTACGCCCTGATGCTCGCTTTCTTGAGCTTGTACATCGTTTAGACAGAGATACTTCGGGTATTTTATTGGTAGCCAAAAAACGCTCCGCATTACGTCATTTGCATGAGCAATTACGTGAAAAAACTGTACAAAAAGATTATTTAGCATTAGTTCGTGGACAATGGCAATCTCATTGTAAAATAGTCATTGCCCCTTTATTGAAAAATGAATTATCAAGTGGCGAGCGAATTGTTAAAGTCAATGCTCAAGGTAAACCTTCTGAAACACGCTTTTCGATCGAAGAACGCTATACTCAAGCCACATTAATAAAAGCTTCACCAATAACGGGACGAACTCATCAAATCCGAGTACATACTCAATATACAGGCCATCCTATCGCATTCGATGAGAAGTATGGTGATAAAGCTTTTGATGAAGAAATGAGCAAATTAGGATTAAAACGCTTATTCCTACATGCATTTTCAATTCGTTTTGAACATCCCAAAACAGGGGAGATCTTGCGTATCAATGCACCACTTGATGAAGACATGAAGATAATTTTAAAATTACTACGTAGCCAAAATACATGAACAAATACAAAGAAAATAGCATTTCAATACTATGATGTGCTATTAATTGAAATTATTTATAAAAGAGAAACAATCTTGTCCAAATCTCCTAAAATTGTTGTATTAACAGGCGCTGGGATTTCAGCTGAGTCAGGTATCCGTACTTTTCGTGCTTCAGACGGTCTATGGGAAGAGCATCGTATTGAAGATATTGCAACACCAGAAGGATTTATAAAAAATCCACAACTGGTCCAACACTTCTATAATACTCGTCGTAAACAGCTATTAGATACTAATTTGAAACCTAATGCAGCACATTTTGCTCTTGCTAAGCTAGAACAAAAAATAGGTCAAAACCTATTAGTTATAACGCAAAATGTGGATAACTTACACGAACGTGCTGGCTCAAAAAACATCATTCACATGCATGGTGAATTATTAAAAGTTCGCTGTACCAAATCGGGAAAAATTTATACTTGGCAAAAAGATATTACTCAGCAAGATAAATGCACATGTTGCACAATACCACAAACATTACGCCCTCATATTGTTTGGTTTGGAGAATATCCTTTAGAGATGGAGCGTATTTATAGGGCACTTTGTGAATGTGATTATTTTATTGCAATCGGCACCTCTGGTCATGTCTACCCTGCTGCTGGCTTCGTTAATGAAGCAAGACATCATGGCGCACATACTGTCGAACTCAACTTAGAACCTAGTAAAGTGCGGTCAAGTTTCGACGAATTTCACTATGGTAAAGCAAGCCAAATTGTCCCACATTATGTGAATCAATTCTTATAATTCAAATATAAAAAAATCCCAAGCACTATACTTGGGATTTATCTTTAATTCATTTACGTTAGATATTTTGATTAATAAAATTCGCTAACTGATTTTTCGGTAATGCGCCAACTTGTGTTGCAACTGCTTTACCGTCTTTAAATAACACTAATGTCGGGATACTACGTACACCTAATTGTGCAGGTGTTTCTTGGTTTTCATCAATATTAATTTTTACTACTTTTACTTTCCCCGAAAAATCCGCAGCAATTTCATCTAAAATAGGTGAAATCATACGACAAGGACCACACCAAGGCGCCCAAAAATCTAATAATACAGGTACATCTGAATTAACTACATCAGCTACAAATGTTGCATCAGTTGAGTGTAATACTTCCATTATTTTTTCCTTTTTTGTTAATAATGCTTTCTATAATAAGAACGCTTTTCATAATTTCAAGTGCATTGATAATATCACAAGCATGATGCAAATCAATCCGTTTACGATGAAAACTCAGCTTAATTGTGCAAAGGCCTGCTGTAAATCAGCTTTAAGATCTTCAATATTTTCTAAACCCACTGAAAAACGTAATAGACGATTACAAATACCTCTTGCAATGCGTTCGTGCTCAGGAATGTCCATATGTGTTTGAGTTGCGGGATAAGTAATAAAACTTTCCGTTCCCCCCAGACTTTCAGCAAAAGTAATCAATTTAATAGCTTTTAAAAATGGATTAACCCAATTTTCATCCTGTAAACGAAAAGATAGCATACCTCCTTTATTAGGATACAACACATCTGCGACTTGTGGCTGCTTTTTTAGAAATGTTGCTAAAGCTTTGGCATTACTTTGATGTCGCTCAATTCGTAATGCTAAAGTTTTTATTCCTCGAATCGTTAGCCAAGAATCAAATGGCGATAGCACAGCTCCCGCTCCATTTTGAATATAAAATAAACGCTCACAGAGATCTAAGTCTTTTGCAACAATAAGCCCAGCTAAAGTATCATTATGACCAGCAAGATACTTAGTTGCACTATGGATCACAATATCTGCACCATGTTCGATCGGTCTAAACAAAACTGGTGTCAAAAATGTATTATCAACAATTAACAACAAATTATATTTTTTAGCAATTTTTGCAATTTCAGCCACATCACATTCTTCCATCAATGGATTGGAGAGTGTTTCTATAAAAATCGCCTTAGTTTTTTCTGTAATCGCTACTTCAATTGCAGCGATATCCGCAGTATCAACATACACAGGTTTCACACCATGCGTTTTTTTATAAGCAAAGTCCAATAGGCGATAAGTCCCACCATAAACATCGTTTGAAACAATCCATTCATCAGGTGACGAGAACAGAGACATAACGAGTTGAATTGCAGCCATACCAGAAGCGCATGCAAATCCTCTTATCCCTCCCTCAAGCTGAGCAATCGTTTCTTCCAGTACAGTACGTGTTGGATTTTTAGTTCTCGTATAATCATACCCAGTACTTTCACCAATCCCATGATGTCCATAAGCTGTAGACAAAAAGATAGGTGTAGATACTGCCCCCGTCCGTTCATCAGTTCTGTTACCCGCTTGCGCAAGTAATGTTTCAATAAAATATTGTTGTGTCATAAACGCTCTACATTCTGTATTAATAAAAAACAATCCACCAATTTAGCCATCCAGATGGCTTAAATTGCATTATGGCATAAAGATAAAAAACAAAAAAGGAAATTCTGTAATCTACAAAATGCATAAAATCTATTTAAAAACAAACAAAAAACTACTCATTTTTGAACAGAAACAAACAATCTGCATTTTTTTTCAGCAGTTAATCAACTTTTTTAAAAACAATCGTTGACAGATTTTTAGAAATCAGTAGAATGCACCGCACTAACAGCGAATGCGGGAATAGCTCAGTTGGTAGAGCACAACCTTGCCAAGGTTGGGGTCGCGAGTTCGAGCCTCGTTTCCCGCTCCAAACTAACGGCGTGTTAGCAAAGCGGTTATGCACTGGATTGCAAATCCATGTAGCTCGGTTCGACTCCGGGACACGCCTCCATAACCTTAAACGCAGTTAGTTGTCGCAGCATATTTAAATTATGTGCCCGAGTGGTGAAATCGGTAGACACAAGGGATTTAAAATCCCTCGCTTTTCGAAGCGTGCCAGTTCAAGTCTGGCCTCGGGCACCATATAAAATCTCAATAAATACAATAAGATAGTCTCCAAATCAGCTTTTTTTTATTTTTCCTAAAAATTTACTTTTCTTATTATTCAAGCTGTACTTAAGCAGTACTAAATTACAATATAATGCCACTCTTGCAGTATTGTATTAATTTGCTTAATTTTTTAATGAGCTATTTCAGCATAGTATATGCATAACTAACACTTAAATATAGCAAAGATGAAAATTCCCCCCCCCAAATTGCTGCCCCATTGTTTTTAACTAAGTTAGTTAATTTTCTTAGTTAAAAGAGGTAAAAATGCTAAGCATCATCTATTTTATCTTTTTTCAATAAATCATTATTTTCTACTCAAATAAAGTATAACCAACTGAAATCTAATCACTTTATTTTATTTTGAGCATTTTCTATTTTCATCATAAGATCTCTAAGTAAAGATTAACTAAACATATACCTTTACAAAATAGGGAGGCAGATTCATACATATTATCTTAGATGTAAAACTTGCAGAAAAATCTGCCTCTGGCTACATTTTGACTTCCTATACAAAAGTCATATCAATAAGTTAACAAAAAAATTTCATCTTAAACACTCAAACAATACACAAAAATAAATTTAAGGACAGTAATTAATCTAATATTAATAGCTATTTGCTCTCATACGAATTGTTTCTAAATCATCATCAATTAGTAACTGCCCATTCAAAAATACTGTACGTAATTGATTTTCTTGTTCACCTAATACCTGCTTAGATATTGTTTGCCACTGGTTTTGTTGTTTGACTAATGCAAGCAGACCTTTTTTTGAACGCTTTGCTCGACTAGTTATTGGATCTTTATAAACATCTTGCCATTCACCTGCAATATTGACCGCACTCGCCTTCATCGCCCAACTCATCGTATCTCGATTGACTTGTTGTAATAAGCCGCCTCCCATTCCAAAACTCACATTATCAATACTAAATCCATGAGCCATGATTGAGGCTAAAATGGACACAATTGAATGGCAGTTTATCCCATCGCCTTGAATAAGACGTATATAGCTAGGTAATACTTTATAGCCTTTATTATTTACTACTGAGCCAAATTTGTTTTCTAGAATTGTTAATGTACGACATATGACTTCAGCTGGATCGCCACTATCTGGACGTATAACTAAAGTCCCACCTAATACTTGTACTTTGTTTTTCAGTTGCTCTCCCCAAATATTTTCTAGGGCATTCCACAGATCATAGCTATCTGATACAACCGCATACATCTTATCTTTACCTGCAAATTGCTTTAGCATATTTTCATAAGCAGCACTTTCTCTTTCTTTTCCCCATGATGTTATCGTACTATGTTCAGCTGCTGGAATAGAGAAAGCGGGCATTTGTGTTGCATTATACCAACGTCGAGCTGCAAGTAATGCCGAAACGCTATCTGTTCCCATAAAATTAACTAAATGTGCTAAACCGCCTAAAGCCACAGTTTCCAAACTAGAAGCTCCTCTTGCGCCAAAATCATGCAGCTTAAATAATAATCCATCTAAATTATCCGCAGATTGTTCAAGTGCATGTTTAATTTTCTGCTTACAAAAATAAGAAATACTGGCAACTGTAGAAGGGTACCAAATTGCACGTAATAATGCCGTTTCTAGATAGCCTGCAAGCCAAAAAAATTCAGGATCGGTGTTAACAATCTGACAAACTACATTACTTACTGGTAATACAGTACCTTCTGGAATAGCTTCTATTTTTAATGGTAAGAATCCCTGATACTTCTCGATTAAACGTTGCCAACCATTACGATTAAATGGTAAACCATGCGTATTCAAAACAATTTCTGCTTCATCAATATCCTGTTGGCTAATTGGTGTTAATAAATATTCTTTTATAAAGGCTTGTAAACCAAAAAACACAACATCAAAATTCCCGTTACGTGCCTCAACATAATAAGACACATATTTTGTATCAGGTGGGTACTGTAGCCAATGAGATGCCTTATAGCTGTCAACATTTAAGATAAGATTTAAAAAATTCGATGTATACATTCCATTTAACTCATTTAATTAAAAAAAAATACACTTTTGATATATATAAATTACCAAAATTTATTTTAAATGACACTAAATAAGTGCAAATAATATATAAAAAGTAAAAGATCTGTGTAATTTTATTAAATTGGAACAGCACTATTCACAATGATATGCCTAGAATTAAGTGAATGTTATTGAGCCACTTTTAAAGAAGGTAGTTTTTAGTTAACAACAAAAAGAAAAAGCTACTCAAGTAATCCACCCTGAGCAGCTTTTAGCAATAAGTATGAGTAAAAAATTAAGCGTGGTAACGTCCTACGCCCAGCTCATCTTCTTTACGAGTACGATTAATCACTGTTTGTGGTGATTGCACAACACGTAATCCCATTTGTTCTTCCGTACGTACTACATCACCACGTAAGGAATTAGTGAACACATCTGTAATTTTAATATCAACAAACTTGCCAATCATATCTGGCGTACCCACAAAATTAACAATACGGTTTGTTTCTGTTCTTCCTGTGAGTTCCATGATATCTTTTTTCGATGGCCCCTCAACTAATACACGCTGTTCTGTACCCAACATTGCACGGCTAAATTGTGCTGCTTGATTGTTGATACGTTGCTGTAATAAATATAAACGTTGTTTTTTCTCTTCTTCACTGACATCATCTGGCATGTCTGCAGCTGGTGTGCCTGGACGAGCAGAATAAATAAAGCTAAAGCTCATATCAAAATTGACTTGCGCAATTAAATTCATCGTTTGCTCAAAATCCTCAGTTGTTTCACCAGGGAACCCAACAATAAAATCTGAACTAATTTGAATGTCAGGTCGAACCGCTCTTAATTTACGAATAATAGATTTATACTCAAGTGCAGTATGATTTCGTTTCATCATAGAAAGAACTCGATCTGAGCCACTCTGGACAGGCAAATGTAAGAAACTGACTAGTTCGGGCGTATCACGGTAAACATCAATAATATCATCCGTAAATTCAATTGGATGACTTGTAGTAAAACGTAGACGATCAATACCATCAATTGCAGCAACTAATCGTAATAACTCGGCAAAAGTACAAATACCATCATCATGTGTTGCGCCACGATAGGCATTTACATTTTGCCCTAATAAATTAACTTCGCGTACACCTTGCTCTGCTAATTGAGCAATTTCAAATAACACATCATCAACAGGACGACTGACTTCCTCACCTCGCGTATAAGGCACCACACAAAATGAGCAATATTTATTACAGCCTTCCATAATAGAAACAAAGGCGGTTGGCCCTTCCGCACGGGGTTCTGGCAAACGGTCAAACTTCTCAATTTCTGGAAAGCTCACATCAACAACTGAACTTTTTCCCCCTCGAATTTGATTAATCATTTCAGGTAGGCGATGCAAAGTTTGTGGTCCAAAAATAATATCAACATAAGGGGCTCGAGTACGAATATGTTCTCCCTCTTGTGAGGCAACACAACCACCCACACCAATGACTAATGCGGGATTTTGTTTTTTTAATTCTTTCCAACGACCTAATTGATGAAAGACCTTTTCTTGTGCTTTTTCTCGGATCGAGCAGGTATTTAATAATAATACATCTGCCTCTTCTGGAATTTCAGTTAATTCTAAACCATGGGTACTATTTAAAAGATCTGCCATTTTTGATGAATCATATTCATTCATCTGACAGCCCCAGGTTTTAATATGTAATTTTTGCGTCATATTGTTTTTAAAAATTCAGTTAACCTATAAAAAATTTGACTGGCTATTTTACAGACTTGTCAGTATGCTGGCTAGTTAAAAAAGAGATTTCTTTTGAATTTCCCTCATTGGCGGTAAAATAGTTTTCAAAAACTAAAAGGAAAAAAGCAATGGCAGTCATACAAAAAGACATTATTGTAGTAGGTGGTGGGATGGTTGGTGCGGCCTGTGCGTTAGGATTAGGGCAGCAAGGGCACAATATCCAACTCATCGAACAACAAGCCCTACCTCATTTTGATCCTCATTCCCCCTATGATCTACGTATTTCTGCAATTAGTGTCGCTTCCGTCAATTTATTAAAACAGCTAACTGCGTGGCAACATATTGAAAAAATGAGAATTTGTCCTTATCGCGCTTTAGAGACGTGGGAAATTGAGGGCTTTTCAACTCATTTTCATAGTGACGAGTTAAAACTGCCTGAATTAGGCTTTATGGTCGAAAACAATCTCATCCAATTAGGATTATGGCAGACAATTCAATCTGTCGAAACAATACAAACAACTCTCGGATCACCAATAAAAAAAATAACAAAGTACAACCAATATTGGCAAATTTTACTTGAGAATGGTGAAACTTATTCTGCACCCTGTATTGTTGCGGCTGATGGTGCAAACTCACAACTCCGTCAAATTGCTGGAATAGGTTTAACTGGTTGGCAATACCGTCAAAGTTGTCTGTTAATGATTGTCGATACAGTGTTAGAACAACAAGATATCACTTGGCAACAATTTTATCCTTCGGGGCCAAGAGCTTTTTTACCCTTGCTTGGTCAACAGGCCTGTTTAGTATGGTACGACAAACCTGAACGTATTCGAGCCTTAAAACAACTTCCTTTAGAAAAACTTACAGTGGAAGTTAGCCAAGCCTTTCCTGCTCGCTTAGGGAAAATAAAAGTAAAATGTGCAAATAGCTTCGAATTAACTCGTCGTCATGCACAGGAATATTTCAAGCAAGGGATCGTATTAGTTGGAGATGCGGCTCATACAATCAACCCATTAGCAGGACAAGGCGTGAATCTAGGCTTTAAAGATGTCAAAGCACTCTTAGAGGTCTTCAATCAAGCAATACAAAAAGGAGACGACTTAGCAAGTAATGAAGTATTGATGCGTTATCAACGTCAACGCCAATGGGATAATTTGCTGATGCAATCAGGTATGGATCTCTTTTATAAGGCTTTTAAAGAGGATATTTTACCCCTTAAAATTGCCCGCAATCTCGCGTTATTTACGACAAACAAAGTAACGCCCTTAAAAAAACAAGCCTTAAAATATGCATTAGGCTTATAAGATTAAATAAAAGAGCGGTCAAAAAATTGAAAAATTTACCGCTCTTTTATGTTTAATAACCTTCCTCATGCATGTTCGGAAAAAATTGTACCTTCTGAATCCGCTTTACTCTTGTTTCAATTCGCCCATCAGGATGTAATTCCACTTCTCTCCACCCAGGCTGCACGCAATCTAAAGTAAAAGTATGATGATCTGGTTTAAATTGAATGCAAGTAGAAGGGGTTGCCATGACTTTATACCCTTTCCATTCCCCTTCCATTTCTTGATGGATATGACCATATAAAATACCTTTTACATGGCTAAAAGGAGCCAATACATCCGCTAGATCATGAGCATTGCGTAAGTTATGTTGATCAAGCCAAGCTGAATTTGTTGGTAAAATATGATGATGTAAGACAATTAACGAATAGCGATCAGGATGATCTTTTAGCTTAGCTAATAGCCAGTCAATCTGATATTGACTTAACTCACCATGTGGTACACCAAACACTTGGCTATCCAGCATTAAAATTTGCCAATGTTTCCCTAGTAAAATATGTTTTTTTGCATTCAAATTGTCTTGATGTTGATTCAGTATTTCAAACATCTTCGGTTGAAAATCATGATTACCAGGGATCCAAAATACCGTTTTTTCAAGTTTTTTTACCTGCTCGCAAAAATGTACATAACCTTCGTTACTACTATCTTGTACAAGATCACCTGTAGCGAGAACAAAATCATAGTGAAAACCACTCTCTTTGATTTCTTCTAATACTTGATTAAAACTTTGAAAGGTATTGACTCCTAATAACTCACTCTTTTCATCCTTAAACAAATGTGGGTCAGTAATTTGAACAAATTTGAATACTTCCGCCGATGTCTCATATGTATAAGTACTGAACAAAGCGAACTCCTACTGCTAAAATATAAAACTCTTTATAAATTACCGACTTATCAAGTAAATTGCACGTACCAAAATAAAAAAATGTTAGCTATGTCATATTTCTTTATGAAATTTTTTTTCAAAATTAAATCTAAGTCACATTTTTATTTGTAAATTAACATTTTATTTACACCATTGATGTTGTAATCTTTGATAATTGAGTTGTAACCACTGAAGTCCTAATACGGCAATGCCATTATCAATCTTACCCTCATTAACCCATTGATATGCTTTTTCTCGACTGACAACATGTACACGAATATCTTCGTTTTCCTCTGCTAATCCATGAATTCCCCTTGCTTGGCTACTATCTACTTCCCCAACAAATAAGTGAATTCGCTCAACCACACCACCAGGACTATCCCATACACTTAAACAATGTTGTAAATTGCTGATCTCTACTCCTGCTTCTTCTTTACTTTCTCGTAATGCAACTTCTTCTGGTTGTTCCCCTTTTTCAACCATACCTGCTATTAGTTCTAATAACCAAGGAGATTGACTTGAATTAGGTTGATAAGCACCTATACGAACTTGTTCTACTAAAATCACACTATCTTGTTGAGGATCATAAGCAATCACCGCAGATGCAGCACCTTTAACCAATAACTCACGTGTTACAACTCCACTGTCACCGCCTGCAAATAATTTATGTTGAAACTGAACTCGTTTTAGCTCGAAAAAACCTTTATACAAAGTTTCTTCTTTTAAGATTTCAATATCTTGTTGTGTAAATTGTTGAATGTCCATTTTATGAATATCCCCTTAACTTTTTCTTAAACGTTCTGAACTGACTAAAAAAAGTGCAAGCACCATGAGTAAAATAGAGCCAGAAAAGAGTAGCGTATTTATAGCACTTGAGTGATCGACAATAATTAACCTGACCATCGCGGTTATCCCTATATATAGAAAATAACGCAAAGGAAAATGATAATTTGTCTTAAAATATTTCACAATTAAAGCTAAAAACTCAAAGTAGAGAAAATAAACAACAATTTTTTCAATTAGCAAATAAGACGCTTTATTTGTTTCAATTAATAAGACAAGAGCTAAACTATAAGTTTCTTGAGCTAGGAAAATGACCAAAATCATCGCTAAAATCACTAATGAAATGTTTAATACCCACTGCAATAGACTGGAAATAATTTTACTAAAATGGCTATGGTTTTGTTCTGAAGTGCGTTTTTCCATACTATTCTCATAAAAAGGAAAAGATTAAATCAAAAATCGTTGAAAAATATCATCTAGATGTTGTTGAAGAGCTACTTTTCCCGCAATCTCTTCATCTTGCCATGATTGTAATAACAATTCTGGTGAAAATTGTTGCATTGCGTATTGTGCAATAGGTAAATAGCTGATATGCCAAGGCTCATGGCCGATTTGTTTGTCAGTTAATAAATTTGTGAAAGGTAAAGCAAAATCAAACTGCGCTATGTTCAGTTGTAGCCATTCGCTCAATTCAAAAAAATACCCACCTTGTGCATATTCCCATGGTTCAAGTTGCAACTGATGATTTGTAGGTAATAAATTAGGATCAAAAACATCTACTTCGCTTCCCCAATGATGGCGACTCGCACCAGGTAACGCTGACCAACGCAAAATAGCTTGTGCTTTTTGCCAATCCGATAACCTACTTAAATCCAATGGATTTCCATGATCATCATGCACTTTACGCTGCCCACGAAACTTACTATTCCAAATTAATTGTTGACGTTGAAAATCACGAAAACTACTGGCAGGTTGCAAATTAAATCCCTGCTTCAAAGCACATTGTTGTAGCCCTTGAAATGCCTTAACACTATCCTTGTGTAAAAAATGTTGAGTAGAAATAGGGCAAGGAAGAGGCACTAAATGACTACGTGATTTACCAGTTAACTCTACAGCACTAAATTTAATATTCATTTTCAATCCAAAATATTGTGTAAAATTTGTTGATATATTTGACCACATTGTACTAAGTCATTTACATCAACACATTCATTCACTTTATGAATACTTTTATTTAATGGACCAAATTCGACAACTTCTGCTCCCATTAACGCAATAAAGCGTGCATCAGAAGTACCACCACCAGTATCTAGCTGTGGTGTATTTTGAGTCACTTTTTTTACTGCATCCACTGCTGCATCCACAAGTTTACCTGTTGTGGTTAAAAATGGCTTACCTGATAAATGCCATTCAATATGATAATTCAACTGGTGCTTATCCAACATTTCAGCGACTTTTGACTTGATCAGTTCATCCGTCATTTCCGTACAATAACGTAAATTAAATTGCACATATAGCTCACCAGGAATGACATTATTACTGCCAGTACCTGCTTGAATATTGGCAATTTGTAGCGAAGTGGGAGGAAAAAAGGTATTGCCTTGATCCCATTGATAGGTAGTTAATTCTGTCAAAAATGCTAATGATTTATGCACTGGATTTTTAGCTAAGTGAGGATAGGCTACATGCCCTTGAATACCTTGAATATACAAATTAGCGGTAATTGAGCCACGACGACCGTTTTTAATGATATCGCCCAATTTCTGACTACTAGAAGGCTCACCAACAATACAATAATCAATTAACTCATTACGAGCCATCAAAGTGTCCACTACACGCACAGTTCCATCTTTAGCAGCAGCTTCCTCATCGGAAGTAATCAATAAGGCAATCGTACCTTGATGGTTTGGATTCGCTTCGATAAATTTCTCTGCTGCAACGACCATTGCAGCAAGAGAGCCTTTCATATCAGCAGCTCCACGACCGTATAATATATCATCTACAATCTGAGCTGAAAAAGCTGGATATTGCCATTGTTTTTCATCCCCTATAGGTACAACATCAGTGTGTCCCGCAAAAGCAATCACAGGCGATCCAGAACCGTGCTTTGCCCATAAATTCAATGTGTCATTAAAAGGCATCCATTCAATTTGAAATCCTAGTTTTGCTAAACGTTCAGCAATAATTTGCTGACAACCTTGATCATTAGGACTAATAGAAGGTCGACGAATTAATTCTCTTGCGAGAGAAATTATATTGTGTTTCATTTCAAACCACACTTTTTATATAACAAAGGATAAATATGACGAGCTACCCTCACTGCCACCTATTTAAAACAAGCTTCATACTCTTTTACATCAAAACCGATTAATGCTTTATTTTGCAGCAAAATAATCGGACGTTTTATCAACGTTGGCTGAGCCAAAAGCACATCAAGTGCGGTCTGTTTTGATAAAGTTTCTTTGATGTCAGCATCAAGATTGCGCCACGTTGTACTGCGTTTATTGACCAAATTCTCCCAACCAAATTGTTGTTCTGCTTGGATTAACCAATCTCGACTTAGACCATCTCTACGATAATCATGTAATTGGTGAGAAATATTATTATCAGTAAGCCATTTCAAGGCTTTTTTCACAGTATCACAATTTTTAATACCATAAACGGTTATCATCATTTGTCCTTTTATATTGGGCTAATAAACAAAAAATCCTCGATTTTTTACCGAGGATTTAGTGTATCACTTTTTTAGCTTAGTGGTTTGTCAATTTTCCAAGCAATGCATTCATACGCTTAATAAACGCAACAGGGTTTTCTAAAGAACCGCGCTCAGCTAACATCGCCTGCTCTAATAATAACTCAACCCACTCTGCAAATTGTTGCTCATCTGCAATGTCTGCCACTTTTTGCACTAAACTATGTTCAGGGTTCAATTCAAAAGTATATTTTACCTCTGGCATCGCCTGACCAGCAGCAGCAAATAATTTAGCCATTTGAGTGCTCATTTGATCATTACCTGTTGACACTACTGCTGGCGTATCAGTTAAACGGTGTGTTAAACGCACTTCTTTCACACGCTCACCGAGCAAGTTTTTCACACGTTCAACAAATGAAGCAAATTGTTCATCTTGCTGCTTTTGCTCTTCTTTTTCTTCGTCCGCTAAATCACCAAGATCTAAATCTGCTTTGCTGATCGTGTGTAATGGTTTGCCGTCAAATTCAGTTAAATAACTCAACATCCACTCATCAATACGATCAGAAAGTAACAATACTTCAATACCTTTTTTGTTAAAGAGTTCTAAATGCGGGCTATTTTTAGCTGCAACATAAGTATCTGCCGTAATGTAGTAAATAGCCTTTTGCCCTTCTTTCATGCGTGCTACATAATCTTCTAATGATACTGTTTGTTCACTACTGTCATTTTGTGTTGAAGCAAAACGCAATAACTTCGCAATAGTGTCTTTATTTGCAAAATCTTCTGCAGGACCTTCTTTTAATACCAAACCAAATTCCTGCCAGAATGATTGATATTTCTGCACATCATCTTTTGCTAATTTTTCTAACATCTGTAATGCACGCTTAGTCAAAGCTTTACGTAAAGCAGCCGTGACTTTATTATCTTGCAAAATTTCACGCGATACATTCAATGGCAAATCATTACTATCAATTAAGCCACGCATAAAACGTAAATAATTTGGCATAAATTGCTCAGCATCATCCATAATAAAGACACGCTGAACATAAAGTTTCAACCCATGTTTATGATCACGGTTAAACAAATCCCAAGGGGCTTTAGCTGGAATATAGAGTAAGCTAGTATATTCTTGATTACCCTCTACTTTATTATGCGCCCATAACAGAGGGTCAGCAAAATCATGGCTCACATGCTTATAAAACTCTTTATATTCGTCTTCTGAAATTTCATTTTTTGAGCGAGTCCATAATGCTTGAGCTTTATTAATTTTTTCCCATTTAATGCCCGTTTCTTTCCCTTCATCATCATATTCTTTCGCGAGAATTTCTACAGGTAAGCCAATATGATCAGAATATTTACTGATGATTTCACGTAAACGCCATTCATTTAAAAATTCTTTTTCATCAGCACGTAAATGTAAAGTAATTTCAGTACCACGTGTTTTTTTCTCAATATCAGCTACTGAATATTCTCCTTCTCCTGCTGACTCCCAAAGTACAGCTTTATCTGCACTTTCACCTGCCGCGCGGCTTTTTACTGTTACTTTATCTGCGACAATAAAAGCAGAATAAAAACCTACGCCGAACTGACCAATTAATTGGCTATCTTTTGCTTGATCACTGCCTAATGAACTTAAAAACTCTTTTGTACCTGATTTTGCAATGGTACCCAAGTGATCAATCACTTGCTCACGAGTCATACCAATACCATTATCACTGATCGTTAATGTGCCTTTGTTTTCATCAAAACTGATACGTACTTTTAAATCACCGTCTCCTTCATAAAGTTCTGGTGCAGACAGTGCTTTAAAACGTAATTTATCAGCAGCATCCGAAGCATTAGATATCAACTCACGCAAGAAAATTTCTTTATTAGAATAGAGAGAATGAATCATAAGTTGCAAAAGCTGCTTAACTTCAGATTGAAAACCACGTGTTTCTTGATTATTCGACATAATATTTTCCTTTTCTGATGAATCATATATAAGTGCAGTCTGATATAAGTGCAGAAAAGGGAATTTCAAGAGTTTAGGAGAAAATTTATTACTACAAGGAAAAGCAAAGTGCGGTCAATATTTTTGATTTTTTGACCGCACTTTAAAAGATAATCAGAGAATACTGTTTAGAAGTCGTAACGTAAGCCGACTTTAGCACCATACTGCTTAACTTTAGCACCATCAATATTCCCTAAACGGTTATATTCAATGCCTGCGTTTAAAGAAAGTGCTTTAGCTAATGGATAATGGGCACCAGCTAAAAGTCCATAGCCAAATTTATTAGCTGTTGTACTACGATACTCTGAATAGCCTGGGGCAGAGAAATCTAAAGTTGATTTAAAGTGATTTTGAGAAAGTCTCACACCAACATAAGGTTTAAAAGGTGAAAGAAAATTAAAATCATATAAAGCAGACAAGCCGATTGATTGTACTTTTAATGAGTATTTCTCTGGTCCTGAAACGACATTAGGTTGCTGAGGGGTTTGACTAGGTAAAGTGACTTGCTCTATATCTGTGCGACTCATTTTTCCATAATGGGTATAATCTAATGCTAAACGAAAATCATTAAACTTATAACCTACCGCAAAACTTGGAGAAAACTTACTTTTACTGACATCTTCAGACTTAAGTTTTGAATACCCCAAATCACCTTGTACATAAAAATTAGCGCTTGCAGTTGCCGTAAATAACGCACCAAAGGCTAATACAAATAATGATTTTTTCATTCTAGTTTCCTCTTTCTAGTGTTAAGTGAAATAATAATTCACAAGTATTATATCACTTCATTTGATTAAATCTTCTCCATTAACTTAGATTTACAATCTTTACACAGATAAACAGTCTTTTTGTTTTGTATATTATAGTGTCTTCGCATGGTAAGTTGGTGTTCTCGACATGCACAATAGTAGGTAATTGTTTTCCCCTTCACCCGTGTGATATCAAATTGATGATAGACTTTAGGTGCTAAACTAAATACAGTCATCATGACCTCTCGCCATTCCTTACCGTGCGGTTGCACTCGTCCAAAAACTTGATACACAATTAAATGGGCTAATTCGTGTGGTACTACTTGGCTAATAAACTCTTCACGATTTTCTAATAATAAAACAGGATTTAATCTGATTTCGTTACTCTGTAGATAAGCAACCCCTGCTTTTAAACCACGTACTTGATAAGTCACAAGAGGAAGAGGGAAGGTACGTTTGAAATGTTTTTCAGCAAGTTGTAAACAATGAATTAATTTACGTTGCACTTGCATTTTTAGCTCACGAAATCCTGTGTCTTGCTGCATATAAAAAAGAAGGCGAACTCTGTCGCCTTTATGTTATGACTATAAAATTATTTTAAACCTGCTGCGGTGCGTAATTCTTCAGCACGATCAATTTTTTCCCAAGGGAATTGTTCACGTCCAAAATGCCCATAAGCGGCAGTTTCACGGTAAATAGGCTGAATTAAATCCAGCATTTTAATTAAACCATATGGGCGTAAATCGAAAAATTCACGGACTAATTTCACAAGTAATTCATTTGCCACTTTACCTGTTCCAAAAGTTTCTACCATGATAGATGTAGGCTCTGCAACACCGATAGCATAAGAAAGTTGGATTTCACAACGTTCTGCTAAACCTGCTGCAACAATATTTTTTGCCACATAACGAGCTGCATAAGCTGCAGAACGATCCACTTTAGATGGATCTTTACCAGAGAATGCCCCACCACCATGACGAGCAGCCCCACCATAAGTGTCCACAATAATCTTACGTCCTGTTAAACCACAGTCTCCCATTGGTCCACCAATAACAAAACGTCCCGTTGGATTAATAAAATATTGTGTAGCTTTTGATAACCATTCCGTTGGCAGCACAGGTTTGATGATTTCCTCCATCACCGCCTCATGTAGTTCTTTCTGCGAAATACTATCACAATGCTGAGTGGAAAGTACGACTGCATCGACACCAACAATTTTATTATTTTCATATTTTAACGTAACTTGGCTTTTTGCATCTGGACGTAACCAAGGTAATTTACCTGATTTACGTACTTGTGCTTGACGCTCCATTAGACGATGTGCATAAGTAATTGCCGCAGGCATTAATACATCCGTTTCATTTGTCGCATAACCAAACATGATGCCTTGGTCACCAGCACCTTGATCTAGTGGATTTTCGCGGTCAACACCTTGATTAATATCAGAAGATTGTTTGCCAATCGCATTCAACACTGCACATGAATGACCATCAAAGCCCATCTCTGAAGACGTATAACCAATATCACAAATGACTTGACGTGCAAGATTTTCAATATCAACCCAAGCTGATGTTGTGATTTCACCACCAACTAGTGCCATACCTGTTTTGACATAAGTTTCACAAGCTACTCGTGCTTTCGGATCTTGCTTTAAGATCTCATCAAGTACTGCATCAGAAATTTGATCCGCAATTTTATCTGGATGTCCTTCTGATACTGATTCAGAAGTAAATAAATAACTTGACATGAATATTCCTTAACTAATTTTGAAATACTTTAAGAGGCATTTCCATCTAGACGGCTAATCATACGCTTTTAAATACAAAAGGCAAGTATTTATTGCAGAGCAAAATTATCCGTTTTATCGTTTTTGCAACAGAGCAGTGAGGACTAACCCATTAAGAAATTTAGGAAAAACAAAATAGTCAAACAGCCCTACTAGTAACACTAAATAGGGCTGTAAATAAGATTTATTGTCGTATTTTTTAAACTTAGCTCAACTTAAACTTAAAAGAGCTCAGTCTCCACAAAAAAATACGCAATTTCTCTTTTAGCACTTTCTAAACTATCAGAGCCATGTACTGAATTATGGCGACCATTTAAGGCAAAATCTCGACGAATCGTCCCAACAGCTGCCTGTTGTGGATTTGTTGCCCCGATTAAAGTGCGGTAATCTTTAACTGCATTTTCTTTTTCTAACACTAAAGCGACTACTGGGGCTGACATCATATAATCAACTAGATCTGAAAAGAATTCTTTATTTTGATGCTCACTATAAAAGCCCTCTGCTTGTTCTTGTGTTAAACGTAACATTTTTGCCCCGACAATTCGAAAACCAGCCTGTTCAAAGCGCATTAGAATTGTCCCAATCAAATTACGTTGTACTGCATCAGGCTTAATAAGAGATAAAGTTCTTTCTACTGCCATTTTTTTATCCTTACATACTCGCTTTATTTAATAAGAAATGTGCTAATGTTTGCACACCAAGTCCTGTCGCGCCAACAGCCCATAAATCACTTGCTGTCTTACGATAAGTGGCTGAGCAATCAATATGCAACCAATTTTGTTGATAATTTTTAACAAAATAAGATAAGAATGCCGTTGCTGTACTCGCGCCTGCCCCTACAGGTACAGTACCAATATTAGCAATATCTGCAAAAGCAGTACTGATTTGTGAACGGTGTAATTCTGCAAAAGGTAATCGCCAAAAAGGCTCTTGTTCCACTTCTGCTGAAACAAGTAAGTCTGCGACTAATTTATCATCCATAGATAAAATTGAATGATAGTCATTACCTACCGCAATTTTAGCAGCACCCGTTAAAGTCGCACAGTCAATGATCACCTGTGGCTGTTGTTGATCAGCCTCAATCAAACCATCAGCCAATACTAAACGCCCCTCTGCATCTGTATTTAAAATTTCAGCTGTTACGCCATTACGATAAGTAATAATATCCCCTAATTTAAAGGCATTACTGCTCACTAAATTTTCTGCACAGCATAAATAGAGTTTCACGCGTTGCTTCAAGCCACGAGCGATAGCTAACCCTAGTGCACCAGTCACAAGTGCAGCGCCTCCCATATCTGTTCGCATTGTACTCATGCCATCACTTGGCTTAATACTATAGCCCCCACTATCAAATGTAATCCCTTTACCAACTAAGCAAGCCAAAACAGGAGCATCAGGATTACCTGTAGGATTAAAATCTAATTGTAACATCGCTGGAGGATTTGCTGAGCCTCGTCCTACTTGCCAAATTCCTTGATAGTTTTTTTCTTTTAGCTCTTCTCCAGAAAGAATGGTAAAACTTACCGCACTTTTATCGGCATATTCTTCGGCTTGTTGCTCAATAAATTCTGCTGCTTGTGTTGCTAGTACAATTGGAGTAATCGTCTCTGCTGGTAAATTGATAATTTCACGCACGAAATCACTGCATTCAATACGCGCCAATAATTCGGCTTGTGGCTCATCATCAAGATGAGGAAATTCCAATGCATAATCTTGTTTTGCTGTATAAAAACCTTGATAAAATGCCCAGCAAGACTCTAAATCCCAGTTTTCTCCAACTAACTCAACATCTTTAATACCTTGTGCGCGTAATTTACGCGCAGCTTTTTGTACTAAAGTGCGGTCAATATTGAGAGGAACATGAATAATAGCTTGATCATCATTAAAGCTAAGCAGTGCATTTTTTCCCCAAACCTCATTTGCTGCTTGAGTGGATAGACTAATTTGCATTGACATAAAACATCCTTTTATTACATGAATTGTGATAATAAAATAAAGTGTGCTTCACTATACCAGCTTTTACACACTTTAGTAGCCAATTATCAAGATATCTTCAGCATTTCTGTGAAAAATAGTTTACATACCATTCAACCGTACTACGTAGCCCCGTTGTAAATGTCGTTTCAGGTTGCCACCCCAATTCAGTTTGGATCTTATTTGTATTGATTGCATAACGAATATCATGTCCAGGACGATCCGTGACAAAAGTAATTAATTGTTCAAAATCATCAATACCTGCAAGTACGGCAGAAAAGGCTGATAACTTGCCGCTTTTTTTTAACTCAGCTAATATGCGACATATTTCTTCAACAACACAAAGATTACTGATTTCATCTTGTGATGCAATATTATAAGTTTGTCCTACTTTCCCCTTTGTTAATACTAGATAGAGCGCTTTTGCATGATCCTCAACAAATAGCCAATCTCGTTTCTGTTTTCCATCACCATAAAGTGTCAACGGTTTGGCTTGCAATGCTTGCTGAATCATGAATGGAATTAATTTTTCTGGATATTGATAAGGCCCATAATTGTTTGAGCTTGTTGTCACTAATGTAGGCAAGCCATATGTACGTTGCCAGGCACGAACGAGGTGATCACTGGATGCCTTTGAGGCTGAGTAAGGGCTACTAGGACGATATGCGGCAAGCTCAGTAACTGCCGATGCAGTATAATCTAAATCGCCAAAAACCTCGTCAGTTGAAACATGGTGGAAACGAAACGTTAATTTTTTCTCTTCTGGTAATGTTAACCAATATTGACGTGCAGCCTCTAATAATACATACGTACCAACAATATTGGTCTGAATAAATTCTGCCGCCCCTAAAATTGAGCGATCAACATGGCTTTCTGCGGCTAAATGCATCACTATATCTGGCTGATGTTTCTCAAAAACGCGTTTAATATTTGATGTATCGGTAATATCTACTTGTTCAAAATAATAACGTGGATTTTTGTTCACGCTTTGCAAAGCATCAGCATTACTTGCATAAGTTAATTTGTCGACATTAATCACGACGTCTGAGGTCTTTTCAAGAATATATCGGATTACAGCTGAGCCTATAAATCCTGCTCCACCTGTAATAAGAATTTTTTTCATCATGTTGTTATTGTCCTAAGATATTACACATATAGAAAAAAGACTAAGCACTCACTTATCTTACCTCGTTCCTGAACACAACAGTAATAAAAACTTTGCTGAACCACGTAAAAACTGTATAATCCGCAAGTATTTTTTAATAAAATCCGCTAAAGCGAAGTGCGGTCAAAATTTATAGTTATCCAGAGGAACCAATGGCAAAAGAAGATTGCATTGAAATGCAAGGGACAATTTTAGAAACCTTGCCAAACACGATGTTTCGTGTTGAATTAGAAAATGGTCATGTTGTGACTGCTCATATATCAGGCAAAATGCGTAAAAATTACATTCGTATTTTGACTGGTGATAAAGTCACTATTGAAATGACCCCTTATGATTTAAACAAAGGTCGTATCATTTTCCGTAGTCGTTAAACTATACTGACTAAAAAAGCACTGAATAATTC
This sequence comes from Pasteurella canis, assembly GCF_020810675.1. Lineage (GTDB taxonomy): Bacteria > Pseudomonadota > Gammaproteobacteria > Enterobacterales > Pasteurellaceae > Pasteurella > Pasteurella canis. The sequence goes on along the minus strand of NZ_CP085871.1, from coordinate 186,390 downwards.
AGTGCTTTTTTATTACAAATAAACATTAATTTCGCTTAAATATAATCACCGTTTTATTTTCTCTTTGCTATTTTAGGACAGCGTCATTTGAATACGACGACGAATCCAAGAATGAAATATTCTCATAAACACAAGTAATAGAGATAAAAAATAAATCGGTGTATTACCTAAAACAGCGTAAGGGGTTCTGCCTTCTGTTGCACTCACATGATAAGTTAAAGTCGTTTCTACAAATTGTGGGGCTTGGGCAACGATTTTTCCCAGTTCATCTATAAAAACACTAATTCCAGTATTGGTAGCTCGGATAACTGGCTTACCAAATTCTAACGCTCGCATTCTCGCCATTTGTAAATGCTGCCAAGGACCGATAGAGTCGCCAAACCATGCATCATTTGAAACAGTTAAAATAAAATCGGTTTCTTTTTTCATATTCTTGCGTAATTGCTCACCAAGAATAATCTCATAGCAAATTGCTGTGGTTAAATGGCGGTTTTTGACAAATAAAGGAGCTTGAATCTCATCTCCGCTTTGAAAAGCTGACATTGGTAAATTAAATACATTACCAAGTGGACGTAATACTATTTCTAATGGTACATACTCGCCAAAAGGAACAAGATGATGTTTATTGTAGCGATTTTCTGTCTCGATTGAATATGGTTGAATTCGATTACCTAATGTCACGATAGAATTAAATAATTTATCTTGTTTTTCATCTTGATATACCGTTCCAACAATCACTTCTGTATTACTTTGATAAGCTAGTTCCTGTAATCCTGTAAAAAAAGGCTGCATGTGATTTTCTAATACAGGTAATGCGGACTCAGGTAAAATAATGACATCAGTTTTACCTAAGTGCTGTGCAATTAATTTTTGATAAATATCTAATGTTTTATAAAGATACTCAGGCTCCCATTTCAAATTTTGTTCAATATTTCCTTGTACTAAAGTAATTTTAAGTCCATTCTTCTCTACTTTTTTGACATAACTGATTTGTGAAGTATAAGCGCTTAAATAGCCCACTATGCTCAGCAAAAGAAGATTAATTACAGCCACATTTAATTTTCTTGGCTGACTAAATAACGCATTCCCTATGTTAAAGAGAATTGCACTCACCCACATAACAAAGAAAGTTACACCTGTGACACCAAATAAAGGGGCTAGATGTGCAAATGGACTATCAATCTGGCTATAACCAAATTGTAGCCATGGAAAACCCGTCAAGATCCATCCTCTTAGAAATTCGGTAAAGGTCCAAATCACAGGATAAATCGCGACACTCTTTACTTGAAAACGTTGCACTAAATATGCAAAAAGAACGGGGTAAAGCGCAAGATAACCTGACAATACAACAACAAGCAAATAACTAGCAATTAAGGGCGTACCGCCAAAATAATGTATACTTACATGTAACCAATTTACCCCAAAAGTAAAGAAAGCCAAGCCCCATAAAAAGGCACCCCAAAGTGCGGTTCGTTTATCACTAGTTTTAACAACAAAAAGCAACCCCAATAAAGACACATAAGCCAATCCCCAATAATCAAAAGGAGAAAAGGCTAACACACCTACTGCGCCAAAAATGATTGCAACTAAATAAACAAAAATAGATTTTTTCATTTTATTCCAAATAATTAACACGAGTAAAAACTCGTGCTAATTGTTAATAGTATTAATAAGTTAATCTTCTTTCACTTCATCAGCGTTTGTAATTTCAGCTATTTGTTCATCTGTCAAGGTAACACGTAGCTGAATTAACCGACGACTATCTGCTGAGGTCACCTTAAAATTAATGCCTTCAAGGGTAATATCCTCACCTCGCTTTGGTAAATAACCAAAAGCTTGCATGACAAGCCCACCAATAGTATCCACTTCCTCATCAGCAAAATGGGTATTAAATTGTTGGTTAAAATCTTCAATATCCGTTAACGCTCGTACAGCATAAGTATGACGAGAAAGCTGGCGGACATTGACCACTTCTTCCTCATCAAATTCATCTTCAATATCACCAACAATTTGTTCAAGAATATCTTCGATAGTCACTAAACCAGATACTGCACCAAACTCATCGACAACAATTGCCATATGAAAACGTTCAGAACGAAAATCTTTCAACATACGATCGACTCTTTTACTTTCAGGCACTATCACTGCTGGACGTAACAACGGGAGTAAATGAAACTCTTCTGCATTAGAACGTAAAAACTTCAGTAAATCTTTAGCATGTAAAATGCCCGCGATATTATCACGTTCATCAGCAATCACAGGAAAACGTGAATGGGCTGACTCAATAATAGTGTCAAGACAAGAATCGAGATTTTGATCAGTTTGAATAAAAACAATTTGTGAACGAGGAATCATGATATCACGGACTCGTAACTCCGCAATTTCCATCACACCTTCAATCATCTCTCGTGTATCTTGATCGATCAGATCATTTTGTTCAGAATCACGAATTACTTCAACAAGCTCTTCTCGATTCTTTAGCTCCCCTTGAAAAAAACGTCCAAATAGAGACTGAAAAAAACTTTTCTTTTGTGAATGTTCAATTTGATTAGTATTCGATTGGTCTTCGTTCATCATAAAAATTTGAGTAAGCTACCGTCAACATTGACGGCTGAAAATTAACATATTTCCCTCATAATAGCAAAAAAAAAGCCCCTAGACAGTGGGGCAAAACAATTCGCATTGATTATTATAATTTTATAGAAACTGAAATTTAGTCCAGTGGTGATAGTTTTTGTTTGCTTGGGTGATGCCACCTAATGCCCACCATTCTGGATGGTTAGGTGTATCTGGCAATGCTTGTGTTTCTAGTGCTATGCCTGCATAGTCTGCATAAACGCCAGCAAAACGATTTGGAGTACCTGCGAGGAAATTTCCTGTATACACTTGTAGTGCTGGCTGTGAAGTGGATACTCGCAAACTCAGCGACCCATTTTGTGCAGTAAGAATTGCACTCATTTCCTCTTTTTGTTCACCTAATAAAAAAGCATGATCATAGCCTTTTACTAACATCTGCTCATCTTGCAAAAAATCTTGTACTATCTGTTTGGTTTGCCGAAAATCAAAGCTTGTTTGTTGAACAGGCTTTAAAGAGGCATTGGGAATCCCCGATGAATCTACTGGCAAATAGTATTCTGCATTTAACTGCAAATGATGATGACGGATATCACTCCCATAATCCGCATCATTTAAATTAAAGTAAGCATGATTGGTTAAATTTAACGGTGTATCTTGATCTGCTTTAGCTTCAAATTCAATTTCAACACTATTATTTTCGGCTAATGTGTAAGTCACAATAGCATCCAGATTACCAGGAAACCCTTGATCACCGTCAGCAGAATGTAACATAAAACTGACAAAATTCTGACCGCTCTTCACTAGTTGCCAGCGCTGTCTATCAAAGCCCTTTAAGCCACCATGTAATTGGTGGGGCTCTTGATTTAAGTTCAGTTGAAAAGATTTACCATTTAGCTTAAATTGCCCATAAGCAATACGATTTGCATAACGCCCAACTATCGCACCTAAATAGGCTTGTTGTATAAGATAATCTTCTAGCCGACACCCTAACAGAACCTCACGTAATTGATTTTTTACAGGCACTTTGCAAGACATCCATGTCGCGCCCCAATCCATCATTTGAATGGACATACCATGACTATTTGTCAACGTAAAAACCTGAAACGGTAAGCCATCTGGCGCATTTCCTTGTGCAGTTTGAATCAGCATACACTGACTCCTTGCGATGCTGTACAGACATAAAAGTCTTCTTTTAACCCTGTTTGCTTTTCATAATTATCGGCAATAATTTTGCGTACTGCTTCTACTTTTTCAATTGGTGCCACTGCCACAATACAACCACCAAAACCACCACCCGTCATACGAGCACCACCAGTTTTACCAATCGCAACTTGTGCAAGCTCAACTAAATAATCAATTTGTGGCACAGTGATCTCAAAATCATCACGCATAGAGTCATGAGACTGCCTCATTAATTCACCTAATAATGCGAGGTTACCACTTTGTAATGCCTTTACAGCATCTAACACACGTTGGTTTTCTGTTACGACATGACGAGCTCGTTTAGCAACCTCAGGATCGAATGCTGTCAGCTCTGCTTCTTTTTGTTTAAATTGCTCAATAGAAACATCCCGTAATGCTTTTACGCCAAAAAACTGTGCAGCCGCCTCACATTGTTGACGACGTGTATTGTATTCACCTGCAACTAAATCATGCTTAACATGAGAATTGACAATCATGACTGCTACATTTTCAGGGATAGGCGTTGGTGTTGTGTCTAAACTACGACAATCAATCATCAATAAATGATCTTTTTGACCTAAGGCTGATATCAACTGATCCATATTGCCACATTGACAACCAACAAATTGATTTTCAGCTTGCTGCCCAATTAATGCAATTTCTGTATTAGTCAATGCTAAATTTGCCAACTGCTGACAGAACTTACCAACTGCAACTTCTAATGAAGCAGATGAACTCAATCCAGCAGACAACGGCACATTACCTGAAATAACCAAATTCGCACCGCATTTAAAGTCTGGATAGCGTTGTTGAATAAATTTCACTACACCACGTACATAACCTGTCCATTTTTTACCTAACTCAGGTTCAATTGGTTTAGCTAAATCAAATTCATCCCATTCTTCGAGATCAGCTGCAAATACCCTAAAAAGACTGTCTTCACGCGCTTGTCCACTAATAGCGGTTCCATAATTAATCGCACAAGGCATGACAAAACCATCATTATAATCTGTATGCTCTCCAATAATATTTACTCGTCCTGGCGCATAAACATTTAATGTTGGTTCAGTATTAAATTTTTGTTGGAATAGCGTTTTAGCTAATTGTTGTGGAGTCATTTCATATTCCTTTTTCATTGCGCTTTTACAAAATGTTAATTCTATTCTAAAGGGATTCAACCCTAGCCAACTAAATGTTGTTATTTCTGCTTATAATGTACTTCGCTTAGGGTACGCAATCTCTCAGCCGCTTGTTCTGCAGTCAAATCTCGCTGTGACTCCCCTAACATTTCATAACCCACCATAAATTTACGCACAGTTGCAGAACGTAATAACGGCGGATAAAAATGAGCATGCACTTGCCAGTGATCATTATTTTGTCCATTAAATGGGGCTGCATGGAATCCCATTGAATAAGGGAAGGAGGTTTCAAACAGATTATCGTATTTTGTCGTTAATTTTTTCAGCGCTAAAGCTAAATCTTGTGATTGCGCTTCATTTAATTCAGTTAGACGTTTTACTTGTAATTTGGGCAACAACAAAGTCTCAAATGGCCATACTGCCCAATAAGGCACTACAGCTAACCAATGTGCAGTTTCAACGACAATACGCTCTTTCAACGCTAACTCACGCTGAGCATAATCAACTAACATGACAGAGCCATGTTTTTCAAAATATGCACGTTGCGTTTGATCTTCACGAGCAACTTCATTCGGTAGAAAGCTATTTGCCCAAATTTGACCGTGCGGATGTGGATTAGAACATCCCATGGCTGCACCTTTATTTTCAAAAATCTGCACCCATTGATATTTTTTACCTAATTCGGCTAGCTGTTCTTGCCAAACTTGAACAACATCTGCAATTTCTGAGACTGTTAATAATGGTAAGGTTTTGCTATGATCTGGGGAAAAGCAAATAACACGGCTTTCGCCTTGTGCTTTTGAAATTTGAAATAAAGGATCTGTCGTTTTTTCTGGATTAGGTGTATCTTCTAATAATGCAGAAAAGTCATTTTTGAACACGAAAGGCTTCTGATAATTCGGGTTTTGTTCACCTGTAATCCGTTTATTACTTGGACATAAATAACAACTTGGATCATGAGCTGGCTTTTCATCCTCAGCCACTTTCTCTTGCTGTCCCTGCCACGGACGTTTAGCACGGTGTGGTGATACAAGCACCCATTGGTCAGTTAATGGATTATAACGTCGATGTGGGTGTTCAGTTGGTTCAAATAGTTGATGACTCATCTTTTACATACCCCCGAAGATTGAAAACGGTTACATTTTTATATTCACATAAGATAACAAATTACCAAAAATAAACTGTTAACTAGATCACAAAATGAATAAATCTTGGCTTATAGGCTATTATTTTTGTGACTTAACTGTCAAATTTAAGGGTAAGCGTTTTCAAAAATAACAAAAATTCTATATGATGAGAGTAAGTAGTTCTCAAAGGAAAGGTCATATTAATTATGGTTACTATTCATGATGTTGCACAGTATGCTGGTGTATCTGTCGCCACAGTATCTCGAGTACTAAACAACCACGCATCTGCCAGTGCCAAAGCACGTTTAGCCGTGCAAGAAGCTGTAGAAAAATTAGGTTATCAACCAAATGCAAATGCACAAGCCCTTGCAATGAAAAATACCGATACTATTGGTGTCGTTGTTACTGATGTTACAGATTCCTTCTTTGCTATCCTAGTTAAAGCAGTTGATAAAGTTGCTGAAGAATATAAAAAGACAATTTTAATTGGTATTGGCTACCACAACGCAGAGAAAGAAAAAGAAGCGATTGATACATTGTTACGTAAACGTTGCAGCTGCTTAGTTGTCCACTCTAAAGCTCTCAGTGATGATACTCTCAGCCAATATTTAGCAAAAGTGCCTGGCATGGTAATTATAAATCGAATTGTACAAGGCTATGAACATCGTTGTGTGAGTTTAGATAATGAAAAAGGCACCTTCGTTGCTACAGAAACATTAATTGGGTTAGGGCACCGTAAAATTGGCTACATTGGTTCAAATCACTACATTACTGACGAAATAGAAAGAAAACGAGGATACCTCAAAGCCTTAGAACACTACCATATTCCCGTAATTGAACATGCCATTACACATAGCTCACCTGACTTTGAAGGCGGAGAAGAAGCAATGATAAATCTCTTGAGCTATAATTCCGATCTCACTGCTGTTGTTGCTTACAATGATTCCATGGCGGCTGGTGCAATTTCAGTATTAAGTGAAAACAACATTAATGTACCAAAGCAATGCTCTATTATTGGTTTTGATGATATGCCTATCGCCCGCTACCTTATCCCAAAACTAACGACTATTCGCTATCCTATTGATTTAATGGCAACTTACGCAGCTAAATTAGCACTCAGTTTAGTTGATCAAGAGGTAAAAACACCAACACATATTCAATTTAATCCAACACTTGTTAAACGATTTTCTACGGAACAAAAGACTTAGACATCTTTACAGATAGTGAAAAATAAAAACGTAAACATTTTTATTAAACCATATAAAAAGTGCGGTGAAATCTTATTAAATTCCATCGCACTTTTTGTTTTTTAGGAAGAAAAAATAGGCAAAAAATGTGATCAATCTAACATTTTTACGTGTCATTTGTAATCGTTTTCACAATTGTGAGTAAGATCACAGTCTTTCATAACATTTTCCAGTATTATGCCCACCAGTTATCTAGGCAAAGTGGGTTAAAAGCAGAAAGATAACAAAATCCATTCGTTCTAAATAGGAGAGTTATTATGAAAAAAACCGTATTAAGCGCAGTAGCTTTAGCAGTAGGTCTAGGTGTTGTTGCCTCATCAGCACAAGCAGCAGATCGCATTGGTGTAACCATTTACAAATATGACGATAACTTCATGTCACTAATGCGTAAAGAAATCAATAAAGAAGCTGAACAGTTTAAAGATATTGAATTATTAATGAATGACTCGCAAAACGCACAAGCGGTACAAAATGACCAAGTTGACGGTTTAATTTCCAAAGGTGTCAAAGCATTAGCAATCAACTTAGTAGACCCAGCTGCAGCGCCGACAATTATCGGTAAAGCGAAACCAGATGACATTCCTGTTGTATTCTTTAATAAAGACCCTGGTGCAAAAGCGATCGGTAGTTATGAACACGCTTATTATGTAGGAACTGATCCGAAAGAGTCTGGCTTAATTCAGGGTTCATTGATTGCAAAACATTGGAAAGCAAACCCAGCTTATGATTTAAACAAAGATGGTAAAATTCAATATGTCTTACTCAAAGGTGAACCAGGTCACCCAGATGCGGAAGCGCGTACTAAATTTGTGATCGAAGAATTAAACAGTAAAGGAATTCAAACTGAGCAATTATTTATCGATACAGGGATGTGGGATGCAGCTTTAGCAAAAGATAAAATGGATGCTTGGTTATCAAGTTCAAAAGCTGCTCAAATTGAAGTTATCATTGCTAATAATGATGGTATGGCAATGGGTGCCTTAGAAGCAACAAAAGCACATGGTAAAAAACTACCAATCTTCGGTGTTGATGCATTACCTGAAGTATTACAGTTAATCAAAAAAGGTGAAATCGCGGGAACTGTATTAAACGATGGTGTTAACCAAGGTAAAGCAGTTGTTCAATTAACAAATAATCTTGCTAAAGGTAAACCTGCTACTGAAGGAACAAAATGGCAATTAAAAGAGCGTGTTGTACGTATTCCTTACGTTGGTGTTGACGCTGATAATTTAAGCGATTTCTTAAAATAATAATCTATAACTATAAGTTGTAACTCTCAGGGGAGCTAAACCCTCCCCTCTTTTTTTATGTGAGGTTGGATATGACCACTCAAATTCCAAATCAAGACAGTGAAATACTGCTCACAATGACTAATGTCTGTAAATCCTTTCCTGGTGTTAAAGCACTAGATAATGCTAATCTAACCGTTCGCTCTCATTCCGTACATGCATTAATGGGAGAAAATGGCGCAGGCAAATCTACATTACTCAAATGTTTATTCGGAATTTACAGCAAAGACGAAGGTGACATCCTTTTTTTAGATAAGCCTGTTAATTTTAAAACCTCCAAAGAAGCTTTAGAAAATGGGATCTCAATGGTACACCAAGAACTTAATTTGGTGAAACAGACTACCGTTATGGATAATCTTTGGCTTGGTCGCTACCCATTAAAAGCAGGTTTCGTCGATCACGGAAAAATGTACCGTGATACAAAAGCTATTTTTGAAGAATTAGATATTGATATCGATCCAAAAGAGAAAGTAGCAAAACTTTCTGTATCACAAATGCAAATGATCGAAATCGCTAAGGCATTTTCTTATGATGCGAAAATCGTGATTATGGATGAACCGACCTCTTCTCTTTCTGAAAAAGAAGTCGAGCATCTCTTTAAAATCATTGCCAAACTCAAAGAGCGTGGCTGTGGCATCATTTATATTTCACACAAAATGGATGAGATTTTCAAAATTTGTGATGAAATTACAATTTTACGTGATGGTAAATGGATCAATACCGTTGAAGTAAAAAATACTACGATGGATCAAATCGTTTCAATGATGGTTGGGCGTGAATTAACCCAACGTTTCCCACCAAAGACGAACGAGCCAAAAGAAACTATCCTAACTGTAGAAAATCTAACTGCGCTAAATCAACCTTCTATTCAAGATGTGAGTTTTGAACTACGTAAAGGAGAAGTATTAGGTATCGCAGGGCTTGTTGGTGCTAAACGTACTGATATTGTCGAAACAATTTTCGGTGTACGTGAACGCAAATCAGGCACTATTAAACTACACGACAAAGAAGTCAAAAACCATAATGCGTTTGAAGCTATTAATAATGGTTTTGCCTTAGTGACAGAAGAGCGCCGCTCTACGGGGATTTATGCCAATCTTAACATCGAGTTTAATTCTTTGATTTCTAATATGAAATCATACATTAGTAAATTCGGTTTGCTCAGTAACGCTAAAATGAAAAGCGATACACAATGGGTGATTGACTCGATGAATGTAAAAACCCCTTCACATAAAACAAATATTGGTTCTTTATCTGGTGGTAACCAACAAAAAGTAATTATTGGTCGTTGGCTATTGACTCAACCTGAGATTTTAATGCTTGATGAACCTACTCGTGGTATTGATATTGGTGCAAAATATGAAATTTATCAACTTATCATGGAGTTGGCGAAAAAAGATAAAGGTATCATTATGATTTCTTCTGAAATGCCAGAGCTACTAGGGGTAACAGATCGAATTCTAGTGATGAGCAACGGTAAAGTAGCTGGTATCGTGAATACCGCAGAAACGTCACAAGAAGAAATTTTACAACTCGCTGCAAAATATTTATAAAGCACAGAATTAAGGAAATAAATTATGGCTGCGTTAAAACAAAACAAATCCCTTGATTTCTTTAAACAAAATGCAATTTACTTTGTATTGTTGATTCTCTTAGGGGTCATTATTATTCAAGATCCAACGTTCTTAAACTTAAGAAACTTTAGTAATATTCTCACTCAATCCTCTGTACGTTTAATCATTGCTCTTGGGGTGGCTGGTTTATTAGTAACACAGGGAACTGACTTATCTGCAGGTCGCCAAGTTGGTTTAGCTGCCGTAATCTCTGCTACCTTGTTACAAGCAATGGATAACTTTAACCGAGTTTTTCCTGACCTCCCTGAGCTACCTATTCCTGTTGTTATCTTAACTGTATGTGCAATCGGTGCCATTATTGGTCTAGTAAATGGTTTAGTCATCGCTTACTTAAATGTTACGCCATTTATTGCGACTATGGGGACAATGATCATCGTGTATGGAATTAACTCACTTTACTATGATGCAGTGGGCGGTTCACCTATCGCTGGTTTCAATGAAACATTCTCTGCCTTTGCTCAAGGGTTCTTTAAGTTTGGTACCTTTAAGTTGTCTTACATCACTATTTATGCCGCTATTGCTACGTTCTTAGTGTGGGTTCTTTGGAATAAGACACGTTTTGGTAAAAATATCTTTGCTATCGGAGGCAACCCTGAAGCAGCTCGAGTATCTGGTGTTAACGTAGCCCGTAACTTAGTTGTCATCTACATGATCGCAGGAATGTTCTATGGCTTTGGTGGAATGTTAGAAGCAGGTCGTATTGGTTCCGCCACAAACAACTTAGGTTTTATGTATGAGTTAGATGCAATTGCAGCCTGTGTAGTGGGTGGTGTGTCATTTGCTGGTGGTGTAGGTACCGTCATTGGGGTCGTAACTGGGGTAATTATCTTCACCGTCATCAACTATGGCTTAACTTATATCGGTGTTAACCCATATTGGCAGTATATCATCAAAGGTAGCATTATCATTCTTGCCGTAGCTATCGACTCGCTCAAATATGCTAAGAAAAAATAAAAAGAGGTATAGCACTAGCAACCAAAAGGCGATTCTAACAATCGCCTTTCTTTTACACCTAATCAACTTAATCCCCTTTGTTTTAATGAGTTAGTATTAACTTAAAATCTCTTTCAATAAATTTTCTACAAAATCTAACCGCTCTTTATAACTATTAAATGTTTTGTTAAATCTAAACTTCGTTGGACCATCAAAACGATAAACTGTCGGTTCTGATTGAATAAGTTGTAGGAATTTCATTGGCTCTAATTCAGCTGTGGCTAAAAACTCGATAAAGCCACCTTGTGCATTCGCATCAATTTTCTGTATTTGAATCTGTTTCGCTAATTGACGCAATTCAGCGATCTGAAATAAATGACGAGCAGCCTCGGGTAGTGTGCCGAAACGATCAACAAGTTCGACTTTTAACTCATCTAATGCATTTTTATGTTCAGCACCTGCGATACGTTTATAGAAGGATAAACGCATATTGACATCACCTAAATACTCCTCTGGTAATAAAGCAGGTAGGCGTAAATCAATTTCTACTTGTTGTTGTGTTAATTCATCTAACGAAGGCTCTCGACCTGCTTTCAGGGCGTTAACAGCACTTTCCAATAAATCCATATAAAGTGAAAAACCAATAGATTCAATTTGCCCACTTTGTTCTGAACCTAACAATTCACCAGCACCACGAATTTCTAGATCGTGTGTAGCAAGAATAAAACCCGCACCTAAATTATCTAAACTTTCCAGTGCTTCAAGGCGTTTTTGTGCATCTTTTGTCATAGCCTTTGGTGAAGGCGTTAATAAATAAGCATATGCCTGATGATGAGAACGGCCCACTCGACCACGTAATTGATGTAATTGTGCTAAACCAAAATTATCCGCTCGCTCAATAATAATAGTATTTGCCGTAGGAACATCAATGCCTGTTTCAATAATCGTTGAACAAACAAGGACATTAAAACGCTGATGATAAAAATCCGACATAACACGTTCTAATTCACGTTCCCGCATCTGCCCATGACCAATTGTAATTCGAGCTTCGGGTACAAGTGCGGTAAGTTTTTCAGCACAATTTTCAATACTTGCGACATCATTATGTAAATAATAGACCTGTCCACCACGTAAAATTTCACGCAGAATGGCTTCTCTAATAATGCTATCATCTGTTTGCTTAACAAACGTTTTTATCGTCAAACGGCGTGCTGGCGGGGTTGAAATAATCGACAAATCACGAATACCGTGCATTGCCATATTTAAGGTACGTGGGATTGGCGTAGCTGTTAAAGTAAGAATATCAATATTTGCTCGCAATTGCTTAATGCGTTCTTTTTGGCGTACACCAAAACGATGTTCTTCATCAATAATCAATAAACCTAAATCACTAAACTGTACATCTGATTGAATTAATTTATGTGTACCAATTAGGATATCGATTTTTCCTTCTGATAAATTCTGTACTATCTGCTTTTGTTCTTTCGCTGTTTTAAAGCGAGAAAGGACCTCTACATTCACAGGTAAATTCGCAAAACGATCTTTAAAGTTTTCGTAATGCTGCTGGGCAAGTAACGTCGTTGGCACTAGGACTGCCACTTGCTTATGATTCATAACAGCTAAAAATGCTGCACGCATTGCAACTTCTGTTTTACCAAAACCCACATCACCACATACAAGACGATCCATTGCTTTTGGTTGACACATATCAGCAATTACTGCATTAATTGCCATTTCTTGATCAACAGTTTCCTCAAAAGGGAACGTTGCCGCAAACTGCTGGAATTCTTCACGATCATATTTAAACTCGAAGCCTTTTTGTGCTTCACGTTGTGCATACATATCTAATAATTCGGCTGCTACATCACGAATTTTTTCTGCTGCTTTATGACGTGCTTTAACCCATGCATCACTCCCAAGCTTATGCAATGGCGCACTTTCATCTGAACCACCGACATAACGACTAATTAAATGTAAGGATGATACTGGGACATAAAGTTTAGACTCATTCGCATAATTGAGTAATAAATACTCTGCTGTAATCCCAGCATTTTCAAGCGTGACTAGACCTGCATAACGCCCTACACCATGTTCTAAATGTACGACTGGTTGCCCAATTTTCAGTTCCGCGAGATTACGGATTAATGTATCTGGATTAACAGATTTCCGCTTATCTCGACTACGCTGTTGTACTCTCTCACCTAATAACTCTGTTTCAGTAATAATAGCCAATGGTGAATCTTGTGTAATGATAAATCCTTGCTCTAACGCACTAATTAATAAGCTACTTGGCTGTGCCACTTGTGAAAGGGCTACTACTTTTTGTGGTTTGATTTTCAGCGGTGACAGCAAGTCTAATAAGGTTTCTCGCCGCCCTTCTGTTTCTACTGAAAAAACAATATTACCAGCAAACTGCTCAGTAAATTGACGTAATAATTTCAGTGGCTCTTTTTGCTGTGATTGAATCGTCAGCTCAGGTAATGCTTGCAAGGGTAAATTTTTTTGACGTATTGAATTACGTACTTTTTCATTTTTTAGGCTAATTCTCGGATAGTGTTTTAGTTGATGATTAATCTCATCAATACGCTGCCATAAGCGCTCGGGCGATAGTAATGGTCGCATCGGATCGACTTTGCGGCTTTCATAGCGTTGTTGTGCATCTTGATAAAAACGTTCACCTTGTGTTTGAATATCCCCTAAATCCAGCCATAGGCTTTCCTTCGGTAAATAATCAAACAAACTTGCCATTTGGTCAAAAAAAAGTGGTTGCCAATACTCAATCCCTGAAATTAAAGTACCCTTACTCACTTGTTGATAAATATGTTCTGGGTCGCGGCGAATTTCTGCAAAGGTTTCGCGAAATTTCGCTCGGAAAAACTCAATCCCTTTATTATCAGTAGGAAATTCATGTGCAGGTAATAAATTAATAGAGTGAATTTCAGCTAATGTACGTTGTGTGTCTACATCAAATGTTCGAATTGAGTCAATTTCATCATCAAAAAAATCTAAACGATACGGCTGCATACTGCCCATAGGAAATAAGTCTAACAGTGCGCCCCGTACTGCATACTCCCCATGTTCTAAGACTTGCTCTACTGCACGATAGCCCGCACTTTCCAGTTGTAAGCGCATTTTCTCAATTTTTCGATGTTCACCTTTTTTAATCAAAAAAACATTATGCTGTAAAAATTCAGGCGGGCATAAACGCTGCATTAACGTGCTAATAGGTAAAATCAATATGCCTTGTTGGTGATGTTGTAAATTAAACAATGCACTTAGACGTGAAGAAATGATCTCTTGATGAGGTGAAAAAGCATCATAGGGTAACGTTTCCCAATCAGGAAAAAATGTGACTGTTTGTTGGCTAAATTGTGATAAAACTTTCTCTAAACGTACCGCACTTCGTGTATCAGCGGTCACAACAACAGTTAATCCATGATACTGACTAGCGATTTCACTGATAACTAATGCATCAGCGCCTGCTAATACATTGCCTACAATTTTATGGTCATTTGCTTCAGTGGGAATGGATAAATCAAAATAGGAGGTTGTCATAACTACAAATATATTGTTAGATAAAATAAAATGAAAAGATAGCAAATAGTGTAGCGTAGTTTAGACTTTTTTCCAATAAATATCTGTATAAAAACCCAGTAAAAAAGCCAAGTTAAACTTGGCTTTTTCTATTTAAAATGTTTTCTTTTTCGCTTCTTGCTCCGCCTTTTCTTCAGGGGTCCAATTCTCATCAAATTTAACGACAGGCACACAACAGCAACCTCTGCCACCCCCACGTTCTACGCCAATATCTTTACAAAATTTATTATATTCTTCCCAAGCTCTGCGCAATAAACTTTTTTGCTTCGTTTTCTCACCCATTATGCATATCCCCCCTGTTTTAGTGAGCTCACTATATCATAAAACCGCTGTATATTTTTGCAACATTTTCTTGACCTCCAATCGACAACTTTTTAACCAATCTTTTTTACTGAGTGTTAAATTCGACATATTAGAGTGCTTACAATAAGCAGTTAACAATGGACAATCTTGCTCTCTAAACATCGTCATCAAACGGCGAATTGAGGCTAAAGAGGCAGGTAATGTCCCATGATAGTAGGCAAATTTATGCAAAATGCTGATATCCTGTGGCAATAATCGCCAATCTTGTTCAGATAATGAGAACTCATTTCGTAAAGGATGAAAAGAAAACGCTAAATTACGCTCGAATTGTGTTCTAGCCTGTTGGCAGAGCTGCTCGCCTTCTATTGTTAATGGTTTAACAGCAATCACTGAATAACAACCACTACTTGCTTCTTTGTTTTCGCCTAAACTCACTAAAAAGAAACCGCACTTTTGCCAAAATCTCGCTAATTCTTGAGTGTAACCAAAACTCACTGAAAGAAAATCTACTTGGCAGTCTTGCACTAATCTATCAATAAGTTTTTTCCCAACCCCTTGTTGCTGATACTGAGCTAGGACAGCGATACGCGAGATACGTGCAGATTTCAAGCGGCACGCATCAGGTAAATGTGCTTGAAAGCAAAGTGCTTGTGCGACTAAATTACCTTTTGGTCGACGAATACCGTGCTCAATCGCCCAAATCAACTCATGATCCATTATTCCCCCCTCCTCGATTAACCAAATTGCACCGATAAGTTGATTCGCACTTTCTGCTAAATAAAATTGCTGTTTTGGTGCATCAAATAAACGGCGTAGGTCAATAGGTGAAGTACGATAATGTGATAGAGTTAGTAGGGCATAAAAAGATGTTATTTTTTTCTGTGCAATGAGTTGATGCTGAGTATAACGGCAGTAAGTTAATGGATTAATTACTCGTGTTTGAATTTGTAATAGTTGCTCTTCTGCTTGTAATAACAATAACTCATCAATAAAACCTTCTAATTTATCTTCTTTCTGCCAACGTAATGGGGTATGTAATTGAATATGTATAAAAGGGCGCTCAAGCTTCGCTACGAATTTAAGCAAAAACCCTCGTCCTGTACCTTCATAGCTTTGAATAGTTGTCGTGCATAACACCTGTTTAAAGCTTGCAGTAATAGCACGCAGTAAAGCCAAAGGAATCATAGCGGCTTCATCAATTAATAGCCAATGCTGCTCAAACTTCTGTGGATTATGCTGTATTTCTATATAAAGTTGATCTGGCGCTATAAATGGAATATCAACTTGAGCAAATTCTTGTAACACTTTGACCGCACTTTTATTTGGCGCAGTTAAAATGATAGGCTGATTTTGTTGAACTAAATACTTTGCCCACAACCCAGCTAAAGCAGATTTACCTCGTCCACGTTTTGCCGTCACAATAAAAAGGGCTTTATTTTCTTGGGCCAGTTGAGATAAAACCTGTTGTTGCTCAACAGTAGGTTCATGATGGTTGAGATGATATGACTTTTCAGACTGAGACACTTGAATAGAGTCGAATACAAAATCAGGGATCGCTTGATTACAATAAATTGGAAAACCATATTCAAGCATCTTTTGTTGAAAAAATTGAATAAAATTTGGCGTTGCTATCGGAGTATTCTGACCACTCCAGCGTAAACTATCTTGATCGGGTTGATTAGCTAAATTTTTCCAATGAGGAAGTAGGATTAACAAGAGACCTTGTTGCTTTAAAGTCCCACTTACTATCGCTAATGCCTCTAAATTTATTCCTTGCCACCCATTATAAATAATTAATGAAAACTCACGTCCAAGCAAATTTTTTGCAGTCGAAAAAGAACAGTGAGGAATAGAAACAAAGTGCGGTAAAGGGTCTCCAATCCATACTGCACTTTGTTGCATCAAGTATTCAATCTGACATAAACATTGCTCTCTAAATACGCTTTCAGCACCTTGCCAGACAATCACTCGTCTAGTCATACTTGATGTATTCCATTAAAATGGCGATTTCATACGTCGTTCCATCTCCTCTTGTTGCTCACGAATTCGACGTTCTAGAGATTCTTGTTGTTCTTGAATACGGCGTTCAATAGATTTTTTCTGTTCTTGAATAGAGGTATCACGAGACTCCTCTAATTCTGTTGTTTTTTTAGCTCGTCCCCATAAATATTGATAGCGTTCTGTTAAAAGTCGACAATCACGCTCGCGAATATTAGATATATCATGTTTTAATTGTTGATACTTAAATTGAAAATAATGAAAAGATTGTGGATCATCATAAATTGTTTTTGCTTTTTCTTTTCCAATTACTTTCACAAGTTGTTCATAACTTAGCTCTTTTAATACCTGTTTTTCTAATGCTTTTAAACGCTGTTCCTGTTGTTTCCCTAATTGTGACTCTAAACAACTATACATATTATTCTCAGCCAAAATAAATTGATACATTTGCTCAGTCGAAATTTTATATTGTGATGGCTCTTTTGATTTTGGTTTTCTAGGGTATTTATGCTGATCAAAAGACGGATCAAACTTAGGCTCATATTGTGGATAAGGATAATAAGTCACACATGCCATTAGACTTAACATTGATAAGGCTATCAATAATTTTTTAAACATTCTTTATTCCTACTTATCATAAAGGATTTAAATTAAGTTTAGATGAACTTAGGCTACAATTTCGTAGCATAGTTTAAAAGTGCGGTCTATTTTTACAAAATTTTACGCTTTTTCACTTAAGTAAGGATCATCAAATCCAAGCGCGTACATAATTTCAGTTTCTAGACGTTCCATTTCCTCAGCCTCTTCCTCTTCAATATGATCATAACCAAGTAAATGTAAGCTACCATGCACGATCATATGTGCCCAATGTGCCATCAAGGATTTATCTTGTTCTCTCGCTTCTTTCTCCACCACTTGACGACAAATGACTAAATCACCTAACAAGTTGAGTTCCACCTCATCTGGACATTCGAAAGGGAAAGAAAGTACATTTGTAGGCTTATCTTTACCTCGATAAGTCAAATTCAGCTCATGACTTTCTGCTTCATCTACAATACGTACAGTCATTTCCACACTAGATAATTTAGGTTTTATCGCTTGAGTTGCCCAAGCTTGAATTTGTACTTCAGTGGGTAAGTTTTCTGTATTCTCAGTGGCAATTTGTAAATCAATGATCACTTGCTTCATTTATTCATTCTCACTCAGGGAATTGGCTAATTGCTCTTTCTTTGTACGTTCTTGGCGACGTTGTTCTGCCATGACAGTACGACGAATTTCATCTTGTGCCTCCCACGCATCATAAGCTTGTACGACTTTTGCGACGACGGGGTGGCGGACGATATCTTTACTTTCAAAATAGTTAAAACTCAGCTCAGGTACATTTTCTAGTACTTCAATAGCATGGCGTAAGCCAGATTTTTGACTACGTGGCAAGTCGATTTGAGTAATATCACCCGTAATAACAGCCTTTGAATTAAAACCAATACGTGTTAAGAACATTTTCATTTGCTCAACAGTCGTATTTTGACTCTCATCAAGAATAATAAAACTATCGTTTAATGTACGACCTCGCATATAAGCTAAAGGCGCAATTTCAATCACATTACGCTCCATCAACTTTTGTACACGTTCAAAGCCTAGCATCTCAAAAAGCGCATCATAAAGTGGTCGTAAATAAGGTTCAATTTTTTGACCCAAATCGCCAGGTAAGAAACCTAATTTTTCACCCGCTTCAACTGCAGGACGAGTCAGCAAAATACGGCGAACTTCTTGTTTTTCTAAAGCTTCAACTGCGGCAGCTACAGCTAAAAAAGTTTTCCCTGTTCCTGCTGGTCCAATACCAAAACTAATATCATGACGAAAAATATTATGTAAATATTGAACTTGATTTGGACCACGCGGTTTAATCAAACCACGCTTCGTTTTAATTGAAGAAGCATATACCTTACTTTCTTCACGTATTTCCTCATGTTCTTGGACTAAAATACGACTTTCTTGAATCGCAATATGGACATCTTCTAAATCCAACGCTTTCACTTGCCCGCGCACAGGTGATGTTTCCAAATATAAAACTTGGATTAATTTTGCCGCACTTTTTAGTAAGTTGGTATGATGAGACTTACTATTATCTTCATTAGATCGAATAGTAAAAGTAAAATTACGACGCAAAATTGTTAAATTCAATGATTTTTCAATCAGTTGTAAATTACCTTCATATGGACCACATAAAGCTTGCAAACGTATGTTATCTTGCGGCTCAAGTGTAAACGTTTCTGAGAGTAAATCGGTCAAAGCTAAACCTCAAAAGAAAATTAAAAAAACAGTCTGTATTGTAAAGAGATCAAGTTGAATTTACTAGGCTGGATTGTCGCCAAATAAAGAGAAACTCATTCTAATTTGGACGCACAAAAATAAAGGCAAGCATGTTTGCTCACCCTTATTATAAAACTAAAAAAGGACTTATTTCACGCGTGAAACATATTCACCAGAGCGAGTATCGACCTTGATAACTTCACCAATCTGAACGAATAAAGGCACTTTAACAACAGCACCGGTGCTTAATGTCGCAGGCTTACCACCTGTACCCGCAGTATCACCTTTTAAACCAGGATCAGTATCTACGATTTCTAACTCAACAAAGTTTGGAGGTGTAATGGAAATTGGGGAACCATTCCATAATGTAACGATACAATCTGCTTGGTCTAATAACCATTTTTCTGCATCGCCTACTGCTTTTGCATCTGCTGAATATTGCTCAAATGTTTCAGGATGCATAAAATACCAGAACGCATCATCTTTGTATGAATAAGTTAAGTTTAAATCCATTACATCGGCAGCTTCAACCGAAGTACCCGATTTGAAGTTCACATCCAATACTTTGCCAGAAATTAATTTACGGATACGTGTACGTGTAAATGCTTGACCTTTTCCAGGTTTAACAAATTCATTTTCAACGATAACACAAGGCTCGCCGTCTTGCATAAATTTTAGACCTGGTTTGAAATCACTGGTAGTATATGTAGCCATATTATCCTCAAGTTATAAAGAGATTGTTTTTAAAAGTGCACATTTTAACTCAAAATATAGTAATTAGAGAAGAACAAAGTTGGACAGATCATCTCGCAAATGCTATTTCTGATCCAAAAATTTTATTAAAAGTACTTAATTTACCCATTACTGCTTTTGAAAAAGATATTGAAGCACGTCGCTTATTCCCCATGCGAGTGCCATTACCCTTTGTCGCTAAGATGGAACGCGGCAATCCTCAAGATCCTCTTTTCTTACAAGTCATGACTGCCAATGATGAGTTTCTACAAGCGGAAGGCTTTACACCAGATCCCCTTGAAGAACAAAACGCTGTTGTTCCTAGCGTTTTGCATAAATATCACAACCGTTTGCTATTGATGGTCAAAGGTGGTTGTGCTGTAAATTGTCGATATTGTTTCCGTCGTCATTTCCCTTACGCGGATAACAAAGGCAACAAAACAAATTGGCAAAAAGCCTTAGATTATATTTCTGCACACCCAGAAATTGAAGAAGTCATTTTTTCTGGTGGCGATCCTTTAATGGCAAAGGATCATGAATTAGTTTGGCTAATCAAAAATTTGGAAAACATACCGCACTTACAACGCTTACGTATCCATACTCGCCTACCTGTTGTGATTCCACAACGCGTGACAGATGAACTCTGTACAATATTAGCAACTAGTCGTTTACAAAGCGTTATGGTGACACATATCAATCATCCTAATGAAATCGATCAACAGTTAATACAGGCGATGGATAAACTGAAAAAAGTTGGTGTTGTCTTATTAAATCAAGCTGTATTACTTAAAGGTATCAACGACAATGCACATATTTTAAAGCAATTAGGAGATAAATTATTTACTGCCAATATTTTGCCTTATTATTTACATTTGTTAGATAAAGTCGAAGGGGCAAGACATTTTTATCTTGACGATAAACAAGCAGTAAAAATTTACAAAGAATTACAAAGCATCACTTCAGGTTATTTGGTACCGAAACTAGCTCGTGAAATTGCGAAAGAACCAAATAAAACCCTTTATACAGCATAGGAAAATCAGTAAATATCCTTTAGAATAAGCCAAATTTTGACCGCACTTGAAAGTGTATATAAGTTAAGCTATTTAGAATTGAGGTACTATCGTGGATTCAGAAAAACAAAAGCCAGAGGTTGAGCATAGTCCAACACAAAATGAGTTGGATTTAGAGTTTAACCAAGTTGAGCCAATTACACCTAAAAAAGTGATTAAACCAGAACCTTCCATTTTTGACAAAGCGAAAGGGTTATTTGCTAAAAAAGAGCAATTAGAATCTCAATTGAATACTCGTAAAGAACCAACATTCAGTGAGTCAGTTACAAGCGAAATAAGCGACGATAACCTAGAGAAAACAGCAGATGTGTCGCATGAGTCCCTTGATGTGACACCTATTTCTTCCTCTACCGCAACAAAAATAAATTGGAAAAACCCAGAAACTTGGCCAATGTTACAAGTATTACCACAGCAACATCGCCGTTTATTCGTCACATTGCTCGTATTAATCTTATTACTGATTATTTTCTTTGCTTTAAAACCAAGCTCAGAAACAGTGCAATCATTTGAGCAACAAAATACAAATTCTGTACCGATTCAATTCCAACCCCTAGACAAACAACAAGCACTTGAAAGCTCTATTTTGGATGATTTAAACAAACCACAACATCCAAACGAGCCAACAACAATGGCAGTTGAGCGCATTAAAAATGATAGCGTATCAGAAACAGTATCAACGTCATCAGACTCAGGGATAGTAGTACCTCCTACGACTTTGCCGCCAACAGACATGGCTCAACCTAAAACTGAGCAAATTGCTGCAGAAAAACCACAACCTGTAAAACAGCCAGCTGAGCCAGTAAAAGTTGTTGAAAAAACACAGATTATTGAAAAAGCAAAAACTCTAGAAAAGGCAAAAGTTGTGGAGCAAACTAAGCCTGTAGAAAAAACAAAACCACTTGAAAAAATAAAAACTGAAAAGAAAATGGCACCAGTTGTTGATGCTGAACCAGTTAAAGTGAGTAAAGGTAAGACGCTTACTATTCCACAAGGAGTAAGTCTAATGCAAGTCTTTCGTAACCATAATTTAAATATTGCTGATGTTAATGCAATGACTAAAGCTACTGGTGCAGGTAATGCCCTAAGTAGCTTTAAAGCAGGAGATAAAGTACAAGTATCAGTAAATAGTCAAGGACGTGTTGCTGAACTTCGCTTAGAAAATGGTGCAAGATTTATTCGTCAAGCTGATGGTAGCTATATTTATAAAAAATAATCAACAATCCTTATATAGAAAAAGCCTGTGGCATCACAGGCTTTTTCTTTCTTTGTAAAAAATTAACTTTATAACCGCTCTTTTTCACCACCAAAATCATCAAGTAAATTTGCGATCAATTTACTTAATACAGCTGTCATCAAAACAAAATCAGCATCAAAACGTTGTGTATAATCTTCTTTTAAAATATCATCATTTTTCTCACGAACCTGATCAGCAAATTTTAAACGCTTTAAAGAACAATCTTCATTTAACACAAAACTAATATTCTCCTCCCAAGAGAGTGATAATTTAGTCACTACTTTACCTGCAGTTAAGAGTGATTGGATTTCTTCTGAATCTAAATTTTGTTGTTTACAACGAATAATTCCTGTATCACTACTCCCCATTAACTCTGCTTCTTCTAAAGCGATTAACCATTGTGGCGTGTTATCGTTACGGATCCAATCCGTCATAACTAAACTCGGTTCATTTGCAAAAGTTAAAGGTATCACTGGCAAAGAACCGAGTGATTTACGTAAAAGTGCCAATGCGTCTTCTGCTCGTTTACTTGATGCTGCATCGATATAAATCAAATGATTTTCTGTATCGATCCATAAGGCCGTATGTTGATTTTTACTAAATGCACGTGGCAATAATCCAGCAATAACATCATCTTTCAGAGTTTGTTTTTCCACTTTCTTTAATTTGCGATTTTCTTTCTGTTCTAATTGAGTTATGCGTTGTTCCAGTTCAGCATTGACTACCTGAGCAGGTAATATTTTTTCTTCTTTGTGAGCCACTAACAATATTTGTTTTCCAACTGAAAAATACAATAGTTCACTATCTCGCAATGGGTTTGTCCAACCAAATTTACTCATATCAGATTGCTGACAAGGATGATATTCACATGACTGTAATTGTGTTTGTAGTAGCTCTACTGACCAGTCCAACTCTTTAGTTAAACGATAAATCATGGCGTTTTTAAACCAAAACATAGTTTGTTCCTTATTTTTTTCAGGTAGAATAGACAATTTGTAGGTCGTATTCTCGACCAAATTTTTTATATTGTAACGTAGTTCGAGACAAAATATGCAAACTAAATCTATTTGCTTTATTGGCGGCGGAAATATGGCACAAGCTATAATTTTTGGCTTACTCAAACAAGGCTATCCTGCAACAAACATTACAGTCTGCGATCCAAATATTGATAAATTAAATCGATTTGCACAAAAAGGTATTCAAGTAGTTGAAAGCAACGATATCAGTAATCAACGTGCAGTTAAAAAATCAGAGGTGATATTCCTTGCTGTGAAACCTCAAGTACTTGCAGAAGTTTGCCATAGTTTCAGTTCAGTTGATTTTACTGATAAATTAGTGATATCAATTGCAGCAGGTATCTCACAAACAAGATTAAGCCAGCTTTTACCTTCTGCTGAGCACATTATTCGAGTAATGCCTAATACACCAGCACTCGTCTCAGCAGGTATGTCTGGTCTATTTGCACCTGCTAACTTACCTACCGAATTAAAGCATTTCGCACAAGATTTATTAGCCGCTGTAGGTAAAACATGTTGGGTAGAACACGAAGAGGACATGCATACCGTTACAGCAGGTTCAGGAAGTAGCCCTGCCTATTTTTTCTTATTTATGGAGGCAATGCAAAAAGCCCTAGTATCAATGAATTTAGATGAAACCACAGCACGTTTACTCGTCCAACAATCTGCATTAGGTGCGGCAAAAATGGTCGTAGAAAACCCAGAACTTGCCATTTCAACCTTGCGTGAAAATGTCACTTCTAAAGGAGGTACAACTGCTGCGGCACTAGCTATATTCAATCAACAAAATTTACAACAAACTGTTCAGCAAGCTATGCAGGCTTGTGTTGAACGCTCTCAACAAATGGAAAAATTGTTTTAATGAAAATTTCAGCATTTCACTGGCTTGCTTTAAGCTTTTTCGGTTATTTTTGTGCTTATGGTGTGTTTGTACCTTTCTTTCCTGTTTGGTTAAAGTCCCAATCCTATGGAGAAGAATTGATCGGTTTAGTTATCGCCAGTTCTTATGTTTTCCGTTTTATTGGTGGAATTTTTTTCTCAAGCGTTGTCAAAAAAGCGTCTCAACTTATTCACGCTCTACGCTATCTAGCTTGGGTAAGTTGCGTCATTGTATTCATAATGAGCTTTATTGCAGAAAGTTTTTGGCTATTATTTATTGCAATTGCATTATTTTCTATGTTCAACGCGGCGGGGATGCCACTCAATGATACGCTTGCTAGTGTGTGGCAACAACAAATCCACTTAGACTATGGCAAAGCTCGACTAATAGGCTCTCTTGCTTTTGTCGTTGGTGTTGTGATATTTGGTTATATTATTGGCATATTAGGAGAAAGCAGTATTGTGTGGATTTTAACCGCACTACTAATTGCTTATGCGACAATGCAGATGACAACACCAACACCTATGCCTGAAGATCAACAAAGTGCAGTAGAAAATCAAGTTAGTTTTAAATACTTACTACAAAATAGAACGACGCTACGTTTACTCATTGCAATCTCATTAATTCAAGGATCACACGCTGCCTACTATGCTTATAGCGTCTTATATTGGACGAGTTTGGGTATTTCTGTACAAACAACAAGCTTATTATGGGGATTGAGTGTGATCGCAGAAATGCTACTATTCTTTTTCTCAACAAAACTCTTCCGCACGTGGAAAGTTAGCTCATTATTTTATTTATCAGCTATTGCCACAGTCATACGTTGGGGTGCACTCAGTGTTGCTGAAGAAATAACGTCATTAGCACTCACTCAAACTTTACATAGTCTCACTTATGCTGTCAGTCACTATGCCATCATTCGTTATTTCACTACACAACCTATTTCACACATTGCTAAGCTGCAAGGCTTATACAATGGTATCTCAGGTTGTGGTGCTGTCGCACTTCTTACAGCTCTGTCAGGTTTGTTATACCCGATTTCTCCAGCCACATCTTTTCTAGTTATGATGGGCTTTGCTGCTCTTGCTTTATTTGCCATTCCACGTAAAGTTGATGCATTTCTACTTAAAAGGTGCTAATAATGAAAGATAGTGCGTTAATTGAACTTTTTCTGAATGAAGTGTGGATAGAAAAAAACTTATCTGAAAATACAGTACAATCTTATCGCTTAGACCTGACTGCGTTATCGCAATGGTTAGAGAAACATCACTTAACGCTATTAAATTTAGATGCAATAGATTTGCAAACCTTTTTAGGCGAGCGTTTAACACAAGGTTACAAAGCCACTAGTACAGCTCGTCTATTAAGCGCAATGCGTAAATTATTTCAATATTTGTACAGAGAAAAATATCGTATCGACGACCCAAGTTCAGTCTTAAGCTCACCAAAATTGCCGACTCGCTTACCTAAGTATTTAACTGAACAACAAGTCACTAATCTATTAAATTCGCCTGATGTAGAAATTCCATTAGAGTTACGCGACAAAGCAATGATGGAATTATTATATGCAACAGGATTACGTGTGACAGAGTTAGTTTCACTCACTATCGAGAATATCGATATTAATCAAGGTATCGTGCGTGTTATTGGTAAGGGAAATAAAGAACGTATCGTACCTATCGGAGAAGAGGCAACTTATTGGATCAAACAATTTATGCTTTATGGTCGTCCCTTTTTACTAAATGGACAAAGCTCAGATGTCATTTTTCCAAGCAAAAGAGCAGTACAAATGACTCGTCAAACATTTTGGCATCGGATTAAACATTATGCATTACTTGCAGAGATTGATCTGGATAGCTTATCGCCTCATGTACTTCGTCATGCATTTGCTACTCATTTAGTCAATCATGGTGCAGACTTGCGTGTAGTACAAATGCTACTAGGACATAGCGATCTCTCTACGACTCAAATTTATACGCATGTTGCTAAAGAACGTTTAAAACATTTACATCAACGCTATCACCCGAGAGGCTAAAAAAGAAAAATAGACATAAAAAAACTGCATCTTTCGATGCAGTTTCATATTTCAATTTGGTTTAAAAAGAGTCTTTTAAACGTTCATCAGCACGGCGAGCTTCACCTTTATGTTGTAATTTATTTAATTGACGCTCTAACTTTTCTTCAACTTCATTGACAGCTTTATACATATCATCTGACTCTGCTTTTGCAAACAAGTCACCTAATGGCGTACCAATGGATGCCTCAACCGAGAAGCCTTTGGGGATTTTATTTAAAATAAAATGGGGATTAATTAATTGAGTTTGCCATTTTCCTAATTTAGCGAGTCTATCTTCGACATGAGCACGGATTGCAGGGGTGATTTCCATTTGTTTGCTTGTGATATTTAGAGTCATAGCATTTACCTCTCTGTTGAAAAGGGGACTTTCTGTCCCTTGTGATTAATAATCCTTAGTTACAACATAGTCCCCTTATCATCAGTTTTCAAGTCTTTTTATTGAATTTTTCTGGAAAAGTTAAAAAGTATGATCTAGATAGAAAAATTATCATTTAATACTAGATTATTAACTGAAAGTTGCTATGATTGGGGGGATATCATATTGGTACCCCTCTATATTTTCGTTTAAATTTCAAACAATTAAAAAATTAACTCACTACATTTTCATCTGCTTTATTCATTTTTAAGCGCTCAAAATAATCTCTTGTTTCATCGACAATAACATGACGTAGCCCAATTAACGCAATTAAATTTGGAAATGCCATTAATCCATTCACAATATCTGCCAGAATCCAAATTAAATCGAGATGAATAAAAGCACCACAACCGACTAATACAATAAACATAAAACGATAGAACTTAATACCACGAATACCAACGAGATAAACAAAACAACGTTCACCATAGTAACACCAACCTAAAATCGTAGTGAAGGCAAAAAACAATAAGCCAACAGTTACGACAGTCCCGCCTAGATTAGAGTTCAAACCTTCAGTAAATGCATGGTTTGTTAACGCTGCTCCCGCTATATCCGCTGATTGCCATGCTCCTGTAATCACTAGTACGATTCCAGTCATTGAGCACACGATAATGGTATCCAAAAAAGTCCCTGTCATCGAAATCAAACCTTGACGTACCGGTTCTTTAGTTTGTGCCGCCGCCGCGGCAATTGGTGCACTTCCCAAACCTGATTCATTAGAAAAAATTCCGCGTGCGACACCTGACTGAATCGCTTTCATCACGGTAAAACCTAAAGCACCGCCTAATGCTGCACTGGGTTCAAAGGCACTGTAAATGATTAATCCTATCGCTTGTGGCACTAATTGCCAATTAATTAATAAAATAATCAAAGATGTAGCTACATAAAGCACTGCCATAAAAGGAACAATATATGAAGAGACAACAGCAATACGTCTCACTCCACCGAGAATAATTAATGCAACAAGTGCAGTAATAATCGACGCTGTCAATGGAATAGGTACACTGAATGTATCTTGCATTGCATGTGTAATTGCATTGACTTGTGGAAAGGTTCCTATCCCAAAGAAGGCCACTAAAATACCAAAAAGTGCAAACAATTTTGCCAGCCATTTAATTCCCAAGCCACGTTCAATATAATACATCGGTCCACCAGCCATAAAACCTTGCTTATCACGTACTCGGTATTTTACTGCAAGTAAACACTCAGCATACTTTGTTGCCATACCTAGTAATGCCACTAGCCACATCCAAAATACCGCGCCAGGTCCACCTGCTTGAACAGCAGTCGCCACACCAACAATATTCCCAGTACCAATCGTTGCGGCTAATGCAGTACATAGTGCAGCAAAAGAAGACACGTCACCTTTTTTACCCATACCTTTTTCTGTTTTGAATAAATAAGATAATGCTCGTGGCAAATGAATAAATTGGATAAAACCTAAACGAAAAGTTAAATACAGCCCTGTGCCTGAAAGTAAAATCAATAAAGGCGGTCCCCAAACAAAGCTGTTGATAGATGATAAAATTGATTCTAATGTCATTGAAATGTTCCTCGTAAAAAATAACCAATTACAAGGAGGCAAAAGCATTTTGCGGAAGAGTTAAAATAGAATGACACACAAAAAGTGTGTGTAAAACATCAAACCGAATAGTCTTGTTGCCCCTGTCCTTTTGCCTGAGCGTTTGAAAAAACGGAAAAGCTCACCGCTCTTTTTGCGCCTTCGGCGGCCGTTTTATGTTTGTAATTTAACGGCTCTCTCCAAGGGTTCGTCCAGTAACAGTCCCTGCTTATTATCAGCGCCTGAAAGATTTTACCTCGTCGGCGTAGGGTCAATTCCCTACTCTCCAGCTACCTTCATCCGAACTTACTTTTGTTGATTTTTTCAAAAAAAGTGAGCTGAATTTTAGCAGATAGAATATAAAAAACAAGAATCTTATGCTTTATTAAGAATATCGAAAGGCAGTTTAATAACTGCCTTAAAAAGAATTACCGATTATCACGTTGCCATTTCTTTACTATATAGCTACATGTTGGTATAAGATGGAGCTTATTTTGATGAACAAAATTAACAAGTGCTTGGTATAACTGTTCGGCGATACCTTGCCCACGTAATATTGGTGAAACATAAGTATGATTTGCGTTGATGGTTTTCTCATCTACAAAAAAATAAGTAAGTTGCGCAACTTTATTACCCATATCATCTAAGAAGAAAAACTCACCTTCATTATTAGTTTGTTGATGCTGAACTTGCATTAATGAACTCCCCAATCTTCATGTTCTTCACTCATCGCAAAATCTGCTGTCTCACAAGGGATCGCCTTTTCTTCTGCTGCCCATTCACCTAAATCAATCAATTGGCAACGTTTACTACAAAAAGGGCGATATAGACTTTTTTCTGACCACTCCACTGCTTTTTGACAAATGGGACAGGGCACACTAAAAATTTCTGACATGGTTTTCTCACTGCTTTTATTTTCTTTCCGCGTTAGCTAACTCTAAATATTGGTGGTGTAATTCTAACACTTTTTGCTTTAGCGTGACGAATGTTTGCGACAAGTCCCCATCATTATTAATCACATCATCAGCAAAACTTAGACGAGTTGAACGATCGACTTGTGCATTAATAATTTGTTGAATCAGTTCAATCTGGTTGCCATCACGTTGAGTAGCTCGTTGTAATTGAGTTTCGAGTTTGACATCAATAACTAACACACGTTGACATAGTCTCGTCAAATGATTTTCGATTAATAAAGGTACAACCCAAAGCACATAAGGATAAGTTTGTGCATGAAGCTGCCTCAACATTTCTTCCCTGATAGGAGGATGCAATAAGTTATTTAACCATATTTTTTCTTCTGGTTGCTGGAAAATAAGCTCTCGCAATTTCGCACGATCTAACTCACCATTATCAAGTAAAATTTGTTCACCAAAATGTGCCACAATCTGTGCTAATAATAGTGTCCCTTTTTTTACCACTTGTCTTGCTACATTATCTGCATCAATAACAGGCACACCTAGTTCAAGGAATAAATTCGCAACGGTAGTTTTACCACTTCCAATTCCACCAGTGAGGCCAACAATATAAGTCATCTATTTACCTTCGTCTGATTAAAACAAACTGATCATACTTTCGCTTTACCAATTAAGCAATATTATGAAGATATTTGCTATACAAAGAAAAGGCGCAAAGGGAAGCTGGTAATATACTTGTTGATAAAGTTTCGCCCAAAATACATATCCTATAGCAAAACAACAAGCCATCAAAACAAACAAAGGCAATTGAGACCAATCTAATACGGTACTCAGCCCTAACATTAACCAATAATCCCCTCTTCCTAAGGCTTCCTTTCTATAAATCCATCTCGCTAATAGATAAATCACATAAAATACGACAAAACCAATGAATGCACTTTGTAGACTTTGCTCAAGTGTAATAGGACTTATATTCGTCCAAGCAGCTCCAATACCCAAAACAAACAATATCTGACATGATGGTAATGAAATAAGTTGGTAATACCAATCTATTAATGAAATACAAATTAATAAACTCATATAAAAGGCAAGAAACAATGCTTTATATGGCGTATCAAAGACATAATAACAAGTAATAAATAAAACAGAAAAACAGATAAAAAAAACAGAAAAATGACCGCACTTTATTACAGATGGCGCAGCTGACTGTTGCATAATTTCTGGCATCTTGGGTTCAAACATCGCACGATATGCTTGATACACGTCTTGACTAACCCAATATATAAAGCGTGATACATAATAATGAACAACCAATCCGACTACACTCCCCATCAAAATAAAAACCAACAAACTCATTGAATAACTGCTCCCATATTAAAGATGGGTAAATACATACCAAGCATAATCAACCCGATTAACCCACCAATGATTAACATCAGTAAAGGTTCTAGCGTCTGAGCCAGTAAATCTATTTGATGTTCTAATTTAAGTTGGTAGTTATCAGCAAGATACTGCAAAATATCAATAAATTTCCCACTTTTCTCGCCAATTTGTAACATCTGCTGTGCTGAATCAGGGAATACATTAAAACTAACCGATTCAGAAAAAGTACTTCCAGATGAAATTTGTTTCAAAATTGACTTAACTTCACTTACTAACACTAAATCATATTGTAATGTTAACTTTGGCTGCCAACTCTTCTGCTGTGGCACAAAGCAATTTAGTGCTTGAGTTAAAGGAAGACCAGATGACAACATAAGATGTAAATTACGGCAAAAATAAACTAATCGATTAAGCTGAACGAGCCGACTTAAATATGGGATTAATCGAATTAATTTTATTTTTTGTCGATTCAGCCAGAGAGAATGCTTTAATTGTGAACGAATCAATAGGATAAATAAACTCAATATCAGTATTATTTGGAAAAAATACATTTGCAAGCCAGCTGATAAATATAGTAATAGAGAGGTGAAAACGGGTAAGGGTTGATTTTCATAAAGCTCAGCGAACTGTGGCACAATAAATAACAATAATAATGCTGTTAAAATCAAAGAAATACCCAAGACAATGATGGGATAAAATAAAATTTTTTGTATTCGATACTGTAAACTCAACACTTGCTTACGTTGTTCCGCAATTTGTTGACATATCTGTGGTAATTTTCCTGTCATTTCAGCAATATAAATCAATTGTTGTTCTTGCGCTGTTACATACTGTTCTACAGACTGTAACGCAACTGAAAATGAATAGCCATTATCCAAACTTGTCAATAAACTCATTAACCATTGAGTTAATTGGATATTAGTACAATTTTGTTGCACTATCTGTAAACTTGCTTTTAATGGTATTGTCGATTGAAGAAGAAAAGCAAGCTGTGCCCAGAAATCACATATTTCACTACTCTTCGGTTTAGTTGAAAATTGCCAATCTTGTTGTAATCTAAGTTGCTTAAAGCCACGAGATATCAATCGCTGCTTAGCCAATTTCTCCGTTTGAGCAATAATCATTCCTTTCTGTGTTTGCTGTAACCGATTAACACCACGCCAACGAAATAGTTTCAACTTACTCATTCAATCTCCCAAAACACGTTGAACTTCTTTTTCATCAGTAATACCCAAGCGAACTTTTTCTATAGCGCTTTCTTTTAAGCTATTAAAATCCAATACAAACTGTCCTGACTGATCTTTTTGTAGAAATTGATATACACCAATCCGCCCAGCATAACCTTGATAACAACCACAATCATTCTGCGTCTTTCTAATACATTTCACACAACATTTACGTACTAATCGTTGTGCAATAACAAGCAATAAAGAATGATCAATTTCATGTTGCTGAATACCAAGTTGTTGTAACCGAGAAAGAGCTGACTGAGCATCATTGGTATGTAATGTAGAAAGGACTAAATGGCCTGTTTGAGCGGCTCGTAATGCTATCGCCGCAGTGTCTTCATCACGAATTTCACCTAACATTATAATATCAGGATCTTGGCGTAAAAAAGCACGTAATAAGCGACTAAAATCAAGTCCTATTTGAGGATTAATTTGAGTTTGAATGATTCCTTCTAGCTCAACTTCAATTGGGTCCTCTGCACTTAAAATGTGTTTTTCTGTGCTATTTAACCAAGTTAGAGCAGTGTAAAGCGATATGCTTTTACCACTTCCTGTTGGCCCAGTAACTAGAATCAATCCTTGTGGCTGTTTTAACGCTTTTTGAAAAGATTGTTGTTGAAGCTGACTCATGCCTAAAGCAGAAAAAGTAAGAGTCACTGGCTTATTATATTGTAAGCGCAATACAACTTTTTCTCCCCAATGCGTTGCCAATGTCGAAAGACGGAAATCAAGAATGTCCGAAAATGCCGTCTTAAATTGAAAGCGCCCATCTTGAGGCAGGCGAGTCTCACTGATATCTAATTTAGCCAGTAATTTTAAACGAGTAATCAATCTACTTGCCAACGATAGCGCTAAAGGAGATTGTAACTGCAATACTCCATCTATACGAAAACGTAGCTGTAATAAATGTGCTTGTGGTTCAAAATGAATATCTGACGCTTTTTGCTGTAATGCTCGCTCAAAAATCTGATTGAGTAAATGAATGATTGGCTCATCTAATGTGGTATCCATCTCTATTTGCTGTGTGGTGGGATAACAAATCTGTGGAGCTTCCTCTATATGTAAGTCTGTCGGTAATAGTTGTTGTAATGCATTTTTTAACTCTTGGGTTGTTAATAAAATTGGTTCTACCACTTTATTAGATAAAAAAGCAAAAGTTTCACAAGCAGATAAATTCGTCAGTGAATCGAGCCCCAGCCAAAGTGTTTTTTCATCTTCTTGTAACGGTAAGGCAAAATAGCGCAGTAATATATTTTGCTGTTGCTGATTTCTTTGCCATAAATGTTGAGGAATTTCAATCGACTCTCCATTTATCGTTACTATACGCAATGAGGAAGACATATTTATTTGCATTATGAGCAAAGCCCTGCTGGAAACAAGGCAACATGTTCACCACAATCCGACCGCCAAGTTATCCCCTGAGCAGCACTACCTGAAGGTATTAATTTATAAGTAATACCTGCCAAACTATTTTGACCAATCACTGCAATCTCGCCAGATTTTACACTTAATGATTTTAAATATTTTTTACCCACGTTAATTTCTGCTGTAATACCATGACTTCCAGCATTACAAGAAGCTATATTATTAGTATTATAAATACATAGCTCAACTTCAGCACGATAAGGTGCTGCCGCCTGTAATAATTCAGCTATAGCAGCTTTTTTAGTATAATTTTGATAAGAAGGAATGGCGACAGTCGCTAAAATAGCTACAATAGCAACAACAATCATTAACTCAATTAAAGTAAATCCCTTTTGAATAGGAAGAGAGAAATATCGTTTCATCATAAACACCTTTTGTAAAAAGTGGGCTGCGATGACAGCCCTAAAAATAGATAGGTTGCTAAACGGACTAAGAACGAATTTAGCTAATGAAGTCTTTCACAAAAGAAAAAATAAACAAAATTAACCGTATTTTTTCTCGATCTTGATCGCAAAATGAGTATTTTATGACAAAAAAATTCCCAAGCTGCATACAACAAGGGTGGATAAATGACGCAAGAAAAGTTCACTCGCCACACTTTGATCAGCGCCCTGATCCACAAGATATTTCACTGTTAATTATTCATTATATTAGTCTCCCCCCAGAACAATTCGGTGGGACGTATATTGACGATTTTTTCCTTGGTAGGCTTGATCCTAGCCAGCACCCTTATTTTGCAGAAATTCATGAAATGCGCGTATCTGCTCATTGTTTGATAGATCGTCAAGGGAGAATTACACAGTATGTCGCATTCCACAATCGAGCTTGGCATGCAGGGCTTTCTGAATTTCAAGGTAGAGAGAAATGCAATGATTTTTCAATTGGTATCGAGCTTGAAGGGAGTAATCTGCAACCTTTTACTTTGCAACAATACAATGCTCTCGTTAGTCTTACGCAAGAAATAATGCACACTTACCCATTAATTACGCTAGATCGTATTGTAGGACATTCAGATGTCTCGCCAGGTAGAAAAATCGACCCAGGACAATATTTCGATTGGCAATACTATCGAGCAATGATAAATGAATGTTCGAAAAACAAACAAAATAACACATGCGAATAATACTATTTTGAGCACAAAGGAAATAAAGCATATCTATTTGATTTTTAATAGAATATCAAAATGTACAGTTCAATATAACTTAATCAATTTGAGTTATTAAACTGAATTCACGGATCCAGCCACAATTTTATCCACAGAAACAGTGAATAACTTACTCTCTAAAAAAATAGAAAAATAATCACGCTTTTTTACTTAAGAATATACATTTTTTAAGCTCAACTTAATCGTTAAAAAATGTGTAATCACTATGTCAAGTAGTAGTATGATTAAAAAGTAAAATATCATAATCAAAAACAACATAACTATCAGATATATATCATCTTTTTTCTGAAAACTTTTTTTCTATTCTGTGGTTATATAAAAGTTGTAAACAGAATTATCCACAAATAGTCCACGGCATATGCTTGTGAAGAGAATTGGCATAGTTCACAAAATTAAAATAAAGCCTTCGTTTTACTTAGATTACTAGTTGAGAAAATAATAATTATATGAAACAATCGATAAATTATTTTAGAAAAGCTTAATAAAAATTTTTAAGGTGAAACGCTAGTGATCGATTTCGATGGCTACCGTCCAAATGTGGGTATCGTTATCTGTAATAACAAAGGTCAGGTACTCTGGGCAAAAAGGTATGGACAAAATTCTTGGCAATTTCCTCAAGGCGGTATTAATGATAATGAAAGCGCCGAACAGGCTATGTATCGAGAATTATTTGAGGAAGTTGGTCTATCACCCAAAGATGTAAAAATCTTATATGTATCAAAACATTGGCTACGCTATAAATTACCTAAACGCTTGCTACGCCATGATAGTATACCAATGTGTATTGGGCAGAAACAACGCTGGTTTCTGTTACAACTCGTCTCTGATGAAAAGAATATTGATATGCAATCCAGCAAATCTCCTGAATTTGATGGATGGCGTTGGGTAAGCTTTTGGTATCCTGTTCGTCAAGTTGTTTCATTTAAAAAAGACGTTTATCGCAAGGCAATGAAAGAGTTTGCAACAGTATTATTCGATAATACGAAAGATATTTTTATTAATAAAGATAACGATATTAGTACAAAGCGAATTCATCCAACTAAAAAATCCTCATCAATAAAAAATTCCAAACGACAACATTACAAACATAGGGGTTGATTATGATCACCTTTTTTATTATATGCCTCGCAGTTGGGGCATTCGCTGGCTTTTTAGCTGGTTTATTTGGTATTGGCGGCGGTTTAATTATTGTCCCTGTCTTAGTTTATTTAATGCCTAAATACATTGGTGTGCCAGAGTCTATGTTGATGGCTTGTGCTCTAGGTACTTCTTTTGCAACTATTATTATTACCAGCTTTTCCTCCGCACAAAGACATCATAAATTAGGTAATGTTGTATGGGATGTTGTTAAAATTCTTGCACCTATCATTATGGTAACAACCTTTATCTCTGGTTTTTTTATCAGTTATTTGCCAAAAGATATTTCATCTAAGCTCTTTGCTTGTTTAGTTGTTTACTTGTCTATCAAAATGTTTCTCTCTGTTAAACCAAAACCTGTCACTAAAGTATTAACAAAAACATCAACTATTATTGCTGGTATCTTCATTGGTATGGCATCAAGTGCAGCTGGTATTGGTGGCGGCGGATTTATTGTGCCATTCTTAAATTCAAGAGGTATTGATATGAAAAAAGCAATTGGCTCTTCGGCAGTATGTGGCAGTCTATTAGCACTAGCAGGCATGTTGAGTTTTATTATTGCTGGTTGGGGAGCAGAAGGTTTACCTGATTATTTTGTAGGATATGTGTATTTACCCGCCCTATTAGGCATAACTCTTACTTCTATTTTTACATCAAAAATTGGGGCAACCTTAACCTCTATTTTACCTGTCCCAATACTAAAAAAAGCATTTGCAATCATGCTACTTATCCTTGCAATAAATATGATTTTTAAATAAGGCACTTTATGCAATCAAATTATTTTTCATTCCCACAGTTTGACCCCGTGATATTTGAACTTGGTCCAATTGGTTTACGTTGGTATGGTTTAATGTATCTTATTGGTTTTATTTTTGCACGCTGGCTTGCTGTACGTAGGGCAAATCAAGCTAATAGTGATTGGACAACAGAACAAGTTGATAGCTTATTGTTCAATGGTTTCATGGGCGTATTTTTAGGTGGAAGAATAGGTTATGTATTCTTCTATCAATTCGATTATTTTCTTCAAGATCCTGCCTATTTATTCCGAGTCTGGGAAGGTGGTATGTCATTCCATGGCGGATTACTTGGTGTCATTTTATCAATGCTTATCACAGCAAAAATACAAAAACGTGGTTTTTGGCAGACAGCTGACTTCGTCGCGCCATTAATTCCCTTCGGCTTAGGAATGGGGAGAATTGGTAACTTTATTAATGATGAACTGTGGGGACGGGTTACAGACGTTTCATGGGCAGTACTCTTCCCATCAGGAGGTTATCTCCCACGTCACCCTTCACAATTATATGAAGCCGTTTTAGAAGGTTTAGTTTTATTCTTTATTTTAAATTGGTTTATACAAAAACCACGCCCAATAGGTTCAGTTGCTGGTTTATTCTTATTTTTCTATGGGCTATTCCGCTTTATTGTTGAATTTTTCCGTGAACCTGACGCACAACTTGGATTATATTTTGGTCAACAAATTTCAATGGGACAAATTCTTTCTATGCCAATGATCATCATTGGTGCCATCATCGTTATGGTTGCTTATAAAAGTGCTGCCAAAAAAGGAGAAACGTCATGAAACACTATTTAGAACTCTGTCAGCGTATCGTTGATGAAGGTGTTTGGATTGAGAATGCGCGTACAGGTAAACGTTGCCTCACTGTGATTGATGCAGCTCTCACTTATGATGTCGCTAATAATCAGTTTCCACTAATTACAACGCGAAAAAGCTATTGGAAAGCAGCAATTGCAGAATTACTCGGTTATATCAGAGGATATGATAATGCGGCAGATTTTCGCAAACTTGGTACAAAAACATGGGATGCTAATGCTAATGAAAATGCTGATTGGTTAAAAAACCCACATCGTAAAGGTATTGATGATATGGGACGCGTTTATGGTGTACAAGGTCGTGCTTGGCGGAAACCAAATGGTGAAACTGTTGACCAATTACGTAAAATTGTAAACAATCTGAGTAAAGGAATTGACGATCGCGGTGAAATTATAACCTTTTTTAACCCAGGTGAATTTGATCTTGGTTGCTTGCGCCCTTGTATGCATACTCATACGTTTTCACTTTTAGGTGATAATCTCTATCTCACTAGTTATCAACGTTCTTGTGATGTTCCACTTGGTTTAAACTTCAACCAAATTCAAGTATTCACATTCTTAGCACTTATGGCACAAATTACAGGGAAAAAAGCAGGTCAAGCCTACCATAAAATTATTAATGCGCACATTTATGAAGATCAACTTGATCTGATGAAAAATGTACAATTAAAACGAGAGCCATTACCGCTACCCAAACTAGAGATTAATCCAGATATCAAAACATTAGAAGACTTAGAAACCTGGGTCACGATAGATGATTTTAAGGTTATTGGTTATCAATGTCATGCTCCAATTAAATACCCATTCTCCGTTTAATCAATACGAGAGGAAAAAGTGCGGTCAGTTTTAGACGAAAAATGGATGAAATATGCTCTCACATTAGCCGACAAAGCCGAAGCCTTAGGTGAAATCCCAGTCGGAGCTGTATTAGTTGATGATGAGGGGAATATTATTGGAGAAGGCTGGAATTTATCTATCATCAATTCTGACCCAACCGCTCATGCAGAAATCGTTGCACTGCGCCAAGCTGGGCAAAAGTTACAAAACTATCGTTTACTTAATACAACACTTTACGTCACACTAGAGCCTTGTACGATGTGTGCTGGAGCGATCTTACATAGTCGTATCAAGCGGCTAGTTTTTGGTGCCTCTGATTATAAAACTGGCGCAGTAGGTTCACGTTTCCATTTCTTTGATGATTATAAAATGAATCACTGCGTCGAAATTACTAGTGGTGTATTGCAAAAAGAATGCAGCCAAAAACTTAGTGCGTTTTTCCAAAAACGTAGAGAGCAGCAAAAAGCCGATAAGCACAAAACCAATATTGAGAGGTAAAATAGTGATCTATGGGTGCTAAGAATTATTGATAATATTTTGATATGTTTTCACTTAATACTTAAAAAAATAAATAGCATATTAATTTACTTTTTAGAATATAAAAAGGCTAACAATTAATTTATTAGCCTAACTTCTACATGATGTAATTTTTAATACTTCACAATATGTCCATATCCTTCAAGGATAGTT
Source organism: Pasteurella canis (assembly GCF_020810675.1). Lineage (GTDB taxonomy): Bacteria > Pseudomonadota > Gammaproteobacteria > Enterobacterales > Pasteurellaceae > Pasteurella > Pasteurella canis. The sequence continues at coordinate 147,675 of NZ_CP085871.1, read as the reverse complement.
TTGATATGTTCCAAAGATTCTTTTGTTGGTGGTGAAACATCCTCTAGCTCATATTTTTCACCTAATGCCTCCCACTTGTGAGCACCTAAGCGGTGATATGGGAGTAACTCTACTTTCTCAATATTCTTCATATCTTTAATGAAATTACCTAATAAATGAATATCATCATCTGCGTCGGTATAGCCAGGCACAACAACATAGCGAATCCAAACCGCTTGATTGCGCTTTGCTAAGTATTGGGCAAACTCCAAAGTACGTTTATTAGGCACTCCAATCAAATTTTGATGAACTTTATCATTGAGCTGTTTTAAATCAAGCAGAACTAAATCCGTGACATCCATTAACTCATCAATAATATGATCATAATGGCGCACAAAACCATTCGTATCTAAGCAAGTATGAATTCCAGCTTCTTTACAAGCTCGAAACCAATCACGAACAAATTCTGCCTGCAATATAGCTTCACCACCAGAAGCCGTCACCCCACCACCAGAAGCCTTCATAAAATGACGATATGTCACGACTTCTCGCATAAGCTCATCTACAGTAATTTCCTTACCTCCATGTAAATCCCACGTATCTCGGTTGTGACAATACTTACAGCGCATCAAACAACCCTGCAAAAATAAAATAAAACGAATCCCTGGCCCATCAACCGTACCACAAGATTCGAATGAATGAATTCTTCCCACAGTAGACATAATAAATCCTTCAAAAAATTTTGATTATTATAATCGAAATTTGAGCAGATTGTTGTGAATTATTCGACTATATTATTTTACATAAAACTAAAAAACTCGGTGTTTAATAGAATAAACACCGAGTAAATAATCAAAACAAACAAAAAGGACAACCACTTTTTGTTAGAATTCTAGACCAATACCCGCCTGAAATGTTGTTTTTGAGAGGTTATCTTTTCGCCCTAAATCACGGCTAAAACCAAGGTTAGCATACAAGCCACTATTTATAGGCTTAAATTGGAACCCCGCCATTATATTTAGCCATGCTTTATCTTGTTGTGCTAATTTTGTGGCAAAAGTACTACCATTTAAACTAGCTTTAACTATAGGCTGATCATTATCCCATTCTTTCACCCAACGCGTCGTCACATAAGGCTGCCAAGTAGTAGCATGATAGCGTAAATCAATTCCAACACCACTACGTAAACTCTTTTCGCTACGAGATTCAAATTGCATTTGTGTAATTCCCTGATTACGCTCACTAAATGCTGCAAGGTCAGTTTTCGTTTTATAGATATCAGCAATAAATGCAACCCCAACATTCTCCACTTTCCACTCATAACCTGCAAATAATCCCATACTTAAACTTTCAGCTTCGGTTTCACCTGATTGATAATGAGTAGAGTGACCAATATAAGCAGCTCTGTCCGTGGCTAACTTTGTATTATTGACTTGGATTGCACTACCTAACCACCAATTATCAGCATCATAACGAAGTGCGGTACTTAATATGCGATTTTTTGTGTCTACATGAACTAAACCATTTTGTAGATCTTGTTTTTGCTGACTCGCTACAACTGCTAATTGCCATTGAGGATTAAACTGTACTTTCGCACCAATATGTAAACTATGTCCTTGATTTTGTTTTTGATAAGCAACTAATGTATCAACGGTTTGCTCAGTTTGACGCATTAAACGATTTCGATTACTTTCTAGACGAATAAAATCCAATGCAAGCTCAGTTTGTTGCTGTACAACCTGAGTTAAAATTCCCATATCTTTTGGTGTTTGTAACACATTAAGAATATAGTCAGACATGGCTTTATGTGCTGTGGGACCTGGGTGGAAACTATCTGCAAATAAACGTTGGCTTGCTAAAGTTTGATCAGTTGGGCGACAAGCTGCTTTATTTGGATCGGCAGTACTGTCTTTACAAACAACGGTCGTTGTATTATTTAATCCATATTCTGCTGGACGTGCAATCATATCTTTTAATAAACCATCGGTATCAATACGTACAATATTACCCCCTACTTGATTTAATGCAGATGTAATACTCGCATTCAATAAAGCGGTAGCTTGTGCGGCTTGCTGAACGATTTCTTTGTATTCTTTGATTAAAGTTTCTGCAATGCTTTTTGCATTATAGCCTGCTGCTGAAAGTGCTAACTTTGTATACCATGCTCGGCTATTGTAAAAATCTTCTGCTGCTTTCTCCAATGTTTTTATTCTATGTAATTCAAACTCTTGTGTATTCAGAGTAGCCCGACTTAACATCTGTTCTACAGCACCTTTAAAATTGGCTACAAAATCAGTTTTTTTGATTAAATTTAATGATTTAGACTGAATCTGTGCTCCTGCCGCTTCCCCTAATTTATCAAAAAACTCTGGTGTGTAAGTCACATTTGGAATCGTTGGTGCAATAATTTGAGTGACACCTGCTTGCTGTAATGCACCCCATTGTTGTGCCATAGTCTGTGCCATTTGGTTAATACTACCTAATACATAAGCCTGCTTTTCTTCAGGCGTTGTTTTGGTCACAGCATTGGCCAATACAGTCGCTAAATCATTTCCCCCCGCCCATAAAATATGTAATGCCTCTTTTTTAACAGGCGTGTTTAAATAAGTATTAACTTGATTTTGTAATGCTAAATTAGGCTGTTGATTCGTTCTTTCATTATTTGTCCCTACAATGACTCCCCCACTGTAGGCATAGCTTGTTCCACCTTGAGTAGAAGACGTTAATTTTCCACCTAATGCTTGTGCAAGATATTCATTATAGAGAAAGTGATATTTTCCATCTGCATTCAAATAAGAGGCTTTTTTATTCCAATTTGTTTGCCCCATGTCACTCAAACTATCACCAAATACTACAATATCTTGTGCCAAACTAGCAGTACTAAGTGAACACAATAGTGCACAGAAAAGTTTATTTATTTTCACAATTGATCCCTTCAAAGTTAATTTAATGCAAAAAAATCGAAGCAATCATAAAATCACAAGGGAAAGATACCTAGACAGACCAGTACTGGTATGAACAGACAAGAAGAGTAGTGGTCAGAGTTCAAAACATAAAAAAAGCCTCTGTATAAAATACAGAGGCTAATAAAGATTAAATATATTACTTACATTGCTTGAGTGAATGTACGTGTAATAACATCTTGTTGCTGCTCTTTTGTTAAAGAGTTGAAACGTACAGCATAACCAGAAACACGAATAGTTAATTGTGGATATTTTTCTGGATTTTCCATTGCATCTAACAACATTTCACGGTTCATTACGTTTACGTTTAAGTGTTGACCGCCTTCAATAGTTGCTTCGTGGTGGAAATAACCATCCATTAAACCCGCAAGGTTACGTTTTTGTGCTTCATAATCTTTACCTAATGCATTTGGTACGATTGAGAAGGTGTATGAAATACCATCTTTCGCGTATGCAAATGGTAATTTGGCAACAGAAGTTAATGAAGCTACTGCACCTTTTTGGTCACGACCATGCATTGGGTTCGCACCAGGTCCGAATGGTGCACCAGAACGACGACCATCTGGAGTGTTACCTGTTTTCTTACCGTATACCACGTTAGAAGTGATAGTAAGAACAGATTGAGTTGGAACAGCGTTACGATATGTACCCAATTTTTGGATTTTCTTCATAAAGCGTTCAACTAAGTCACATGCGATTTCGTCTACACGGTTATCGTTGTTACCGAATTGTGGATATTCACCTTCAATTTCAAAGTCGATTGCCACATTTTTCGCAACGCCAACCACTTCACCTGCTTTGTTTTTGATTTCAATATCACCACGCACTGGTTTCACTTTCGCATATTTAATTGCAGATAATGAGTCCGCTGCTACAGAAAGACCTGCGATACCACACGCCATTGTACGGAATACATCACGATCGTGAAGTGCCATTAATGCGGCTTCATATGCATATTTATCGTGCATAAAGTGAATGATATTCAATGCTGTCACATATTGTTTTGCTAACCAATCCATAAAGCTGTCTAAGCGAGTCATGACATCTTCATAATCTAAGTATTCGCTTGTAATTGGTTCAGTCTTCGGTCCAACTTGGTCGCCAGATTTCTCATCCACACCACCATTGATTGCATATAGTAAAGTTTTCGCTAAGTTTGCGCGTGCACCAAAGAATTGCATCATTTTACCAACGATCATTGGTGATACGCAGCATGCAATCGCGTAGTCATCATTTTGGAAATCAGGGCGCATTAGGTCATCGTTTTCATACTGAACAGATGAAGTATCGATAGACACTTTAGCAGCGTAGCGTTTGAAACCTTCTGGTAATTTTTCAGACCAAAGAATTGTTAAGTTTGGCTCTGGAGAAGGACCCATTGTGTAAAGGGTATGTAAGATACGGAAGCTGTTTTTAGTGACTAATGTACGACCATCTAAGCCCATACCAGCTAACGTTTCAGTTGCCCACATTGGGTCGCCTGAGAATAATTGATCGTATTCTGGCGTACGTAAGAAACGTACCATACGTAATTTCATGACTAAATGGTCAATTAATTCTTGTGCTTCTTGTTCTGTAATTTTACCTGCTTTTAAATCACGCTCAATATAGATATCTAAGAATGTAGAAACACGACCAAATGACATTGCAGCACCATTTTGTGATTTAACCGCTGCAAGGTATGCAAAATAAGTCCATTGAACTGCTTCTTGTGCATTAGTTGCTGGACCAGAAATGTCATAACCATAAGACGCTGCCATTTCTTTCATTTTGCCCAAAGCACGATGTTGCTCTGCAATTTCTTCACGTAATTGAATCGTTGCTTGGATATCTTCGCCACGCTCTAATTTGTCTTGTAATGAAGTAAATTGTTTAAATTTATCTTTCATTAAAAAGTCTGCACCATAAAGAGCCATACGACGGTAGTCACCAATGATACGACCACGTCCATAAGCGTCTGGAAGACCCGTAATTACGCCTGATTTACGGCAACGCAAGATATCTGGTGTGTAAACATCGAATACACCTTGGTTATGTGTTTTACGGTATTCTGTGAAGATTTGTTCAATTTCAGGTTTTAGCTCACGACGATAGACTTTACATGAACCTTTCACCATATTGATGCCACCAAATGGCATGATCGCACGCTTCAAAGGTGCGTCAGTCTGTAAACCAACGATTTTTTCTAAATCTTTGTTGATATAACCTGGCGCATGAGATGTAATCGTTGACGGGGTATCTGTGTCAATATCATAAGGTTCGTGGGTTTTATTTTCCACTTTGATTTTTTCCATGACATCTGCCCAAAGCGTACTTGTCGCTTCAGTTACATCAGCAAGGAATGATTCATCACCTTCATAAGGCGTATAGTTTTTCTGGATGAAATCACGTACGTTAACTTCAGTTTGCCAGTCACCACCAGTAAAGCCTTCCCAAGCTTTTTGTTGAGCTTCAGTTAATTGACTCATATTGAATTACCTTCTATTAATTTAGAATAAAAAATCTTGTGATACTCACACAAAGTCGATCAAAACAGCGATAAAACGACCGCACTTTGCAACCTAAAACCAACTAATGTGGACGATTAATGTACCACTGTGCTAAAGCAACACAGCCAGCACCACCCACGATGTTCCCCAAGGTCACAGGAACTAAATTTTTTACAACAAAATGATATATATCTAAATCAGCAAATTCTGCTGGATTCATAGCAATAGCTTGCCAAAATTCAGCAGAAGCAAAATTAGCCACCATCATTCCCATTGGAATCATAAACATATTTGCTACACTATGCTCAAAACCAGACGCAACAAACATAGAAATTGGCAAAATCATTATAAGCGCTTTGTCCAAAAGTGTCCGCCCTGCGTAAGTCATCCATACCGCAATACATACCATGATGTTACAGAAAATACCTAATGCAAATGCCTCTACCCAAGTATGATGAATTTTATGTTGTGCAGTCTTTAAAATAGTTAATCCCCATTGTCCATGAGCTGCCATAATTTGACCAGCAAACCATGTTAATAACACGATAAAAATTGCACCGACAAAATTTCCAAAATAGACAACAGCCCAATTACGTAACATTTGAAAAGTTGAGATTCGGCCACTCACACGCGCAACCGCAGTCATCGTAGAAGAAGTAAATAACTCAGAACCACAAACAACGACCATAATAACACCAAGCGAGAAAACAATACCTCCAACCAGCTTGGTTAATCCCCAAGGTGCATCACCATTACCTGTTTGAGTTGTTGCATAAAAAACGAAAGCAATTGCAATAAAAGCACCTGCTGGAATCGCAGAAAAGAATGAGTAGAGTTGTTTTTTAGTTGCTTTATAAACACCGACATCCTCGCCAATCTGTGCCATCTTCACTGGTGACACAATGCAGGTTGACGTTGAATCTTCAGTTTTCATCCGTAATCTCCCTAGACATGAATAGCATTTGATAGCTGTCGGTTTCAAAATATGAAAGCTCGAATAATTTAAAAAAATTTTATTTTTTATAAGATTTGTTAATTATAGGGAGTTTTACACCAAAATAAAAGCATTTTACAGTTTAAAAAACACTCAAAACAAGATTTCCTTATGCTAGATCAAATTATTATTAATTTATATTACATTTCAATAACTTAACATTTAATTAAAATATAAAAAACAAAAATTTAACAATCAATTTTTAATCATATTTAACTCAACTTTTAATCAACTTTATCAGTTACTCAACTTACAGTAAAAAATTGCTATTTTTGCCTTTTTCTGTTAAAAAAGCACTGTTTTAAATTCAATTGAAAAGGATGCTCAACATGACCGAAGAAACTATTTTTAGTAAAATTATTCGTAAAGAAATTCCTGCCAATATCGTTTATCAAGATGAGTTAGTAACTGCATTCCGTGATATTTCACCACAAGCGAACACTCATATTTTGATTATCCCTAATAAACTAATCCCTACTGTAAATGATGTAACTGAGCAAGATGAAATAAGTTTGGGGCGCCTATTTACTGTTGCAGCGAAGCTGGCTAAACAAGAAGGTATTGCGGAAGAAGGTTATCGTTTAATCGTAAACTGTAATAAACATGGTGGGCAAGAAGTATTCCATTTACATATGCACCTTGTCGGTGGTGAGCCATTAGGAAAAATGTTAACAAAATAATGAAAAAACTGACCGCACTTCTATTGACGAGTTTACTATTGATTGGTTGTGGCTCAAACAAATCCGCTAACTTATTAAGAACAACACAGCCTATTTTGAACATAGAGGCTGGTGTTGCTTCTGTTATTGAAGCAAAAATTACGCCTGATTCTGCATGGGTCAAAAACAAAACTGAACAGCCATTGAATTTGGCTTACCACTTATTTTGGTATGATAAAAATGGGGTAACACAACAACAGTTTGCAATATCGTCCTTTTTATCCTTACTTGGTTATGAAAAACAGGATATACCATTAATAAAACCGACAGAACAAAGCGTAAATTACCGTTTGTATATCAGTGAGCAATAAAAAAGAGGCGATATGTCAACACTACTGATAGATCTACAAGGTCATGAACTCCTACAAGAAGAAGTTGAATTATTAAGCCACCCGCTTGTTGCGGGTTTAATTTTGTTTACACGAAATTTTCATGATCGTGAACAAATCCAAGCTTTAGTAAAATCAGTCCGTCAACGGGTTAAAAAAGATCTGTTAATTACAGTTGATCAAGAAGGGGGGCGAGTACAACGCTTCCGAGACGGTTTTACCCAATTACCTGCGATGCAAGCTTTTACTCAATTGATTGAAGAACCATTGCAACAGCTAGAAATGGCACAACAAGCTGGCTGGCAAATGGCAGCAGAAATTACTGCACTAGATATTGATTTAAGTTTTGCTCCTGTACTTGATTTAGGACACCAATGTAAAGCAATTGGTGATCGTAGTTTCCATACTCACCCTCAAATTACTAGTGATATGGCTAAAGCCTTTATTCAAGGTATGCAACAAGTTGGCATGGCAACGACAGGTAAACACTTTCCTGGACATGGGCATGTCATCGCGGACTCTCACTTGGAAACCCCATACGATAAACGCTCAAAACCAGAGATTTTTGCACAAGATATCATGCCATTTCAACGACTTATCGAACAAAACTTGCTAAGTGCCGTTATGCCAGCCCATGTCATTTATAGCCAATGCGATAGCCAACCTGCTAGCGGTTCACATTATTGGCTAAAACAAATATTACGCAAACAACTGGGCTTTCAAGGCACTATTTTCTCTGATGATTTAGGGATGAAGGGGGCAGGATTTATGGGGGATTTTGTCGCACGCTGTGAACAGTCACTCAATGCTGGTTGTGATTTACTCTTACTTTGTAATGAACGCGATGGCGTGATCCAAGTATTAGATCATTTAAAATTAACAGAAAATCAATCACATTTTTTATTACGCCAGACTCGTTTACAACAGTTATTTAAACGTAAATCATTTAGCTGGTTAGATTTAGAACAGAATACCCGTTGGCTAGAAAATCGTAAGAAACTGACAGCGATTCAACAAGATTGGCTTAACTATAAAGCAAAATATGTAAATTAATATGTCATTAACACTCCCTTGCCAACATTATGAACAAAATCATTGCCGTTCGTGCCAATGGCTAGAACTCCCTTATTCTGCCCAGCTTGAACGTAAGACACAGCATTTAAAACAACAATTAACTCATTTAGATTGCTCACAAACAACATGGATTGCTCCTTATCAATCGCCTTTAAGTACGTTTCGTAATAAGGCTAAAATGGCAGTGAGTGGTACAGTCGAACGCCCAATTCTGAGCCTCCCTCAAAACAATGTGGATCTAACAGATTGTCCACTTTACCCAACACACTTCGTTGCTATTTTTCACATTTTAAAAGACTTCATTGCTCGTGCAGGCTTAGTGCCCTACAACATTACAAAACAAAAAGGTGAACTTAAGTATATTTTACTTACGGAAAGTCAGCTTGATGGTGGTTTAATGCTACGCTTCGTATTACGTTCAGAAACAAAACTAGCGTTAATTCAACGTGAATTTGCAGGTTTGTTAAAAAAATTACCACAACTAAAAGTAGTCAGCCTAAATATTCAGCCACAGCATGCCGCTATTTTAGAAGGTGAGAAAGAAATTTTTCTTACTGAACAACAAACATTGGAGGAGTCTTTTAATCTAATCCCCCTTTTCATCCGTCCACAAGGTTTTTTTCAAACTAACCCCTCTGTTGCCTCAGGTTTATATGCAACAGCACAAAATTGGATAAAAAACCTACCGATTGAAAAGCTTTGGGATCTTTTTTGTGGTGTAGGTGGTTTTGGCTTACATTGTGCAAAAGCATTAAAACAAGCTAATCCAACTAAAAAAATTGAATTAATCGGGATTGAAATTTCCCCCTCAGCGATTAAGGCTGCAATGCTCTCTGCTCGTCAATTAGGTTTAGAGCATGTACGCTTTCAACCCCTAGATGCAACAAAATTTGCTCTAGAACAGTATCAAACACCAGATTTAGTGATTGTTAATCCACCTCGACGTGGTATTGGTAACAAACTAGCTCAATTTCTTAATCAATTAGCGCCTCATTTTATTTTATATTCAAGTTGTAATGCAGAAACTATGGGGAAGGATTTAGGAGATTTAACCCACTATCAACTCGAAAAGATTCAACTCTTTGATATGTTTCCACATTCCCATCATTATGAAGTACTGTGTTTATTAAAAAAGAAATAAAAATAAAATAGAAATAAAAAACGGTGGAAAGTTTCCACCGTTTTTTAAGAAAAAGCCTAATTAATCTAGACGTTTAGAAAGCGCTAGCCAATCTGCTTTAAACTCACGGCGCATATTATTAATGGCATCAATAATATCATGGTGAACCAATTGCTCATTTTGGATACCTACGCAGTAGCCTCCTTTTCCCTGCATTAACAAATCAACTGCATAAACTCCCATACGAGAACCTAAAATACGGTCGAAAGCACAAGGCGTACCGCCACGTTGGATATGTCCTAAAATAGTTGCTCGAGTTTCGTGTTTTACCCGTTGTTCAATTTCACGAGCAAGCTCATTTACATCACAAATTAATTCTGTAATTGCGATAATCGCATGGCGTTTGCCTTTAATGATACTGCGTTCAATTTGCTGAATAAGTTCTTCACGATTGAAAGCAACTTCAGAAGCGACGATATATTCACATCCCCCTGCAATACCTGCTGAAATCGCTAAATCACTACAGTGACGTCCCATAATTTCAACAATAGAAATTCGTTGATGTGAACTTGATGTATCACGTAAACGGTCAATAGCTTCTACTGCTGTTTCAAGGGCAGTTTGATAACCGATAGTATAGTCAGTGCCTGCTACATCATTATCAATAGTACCTGGAATACCCACACATGGGAAACCATGTTCTTCGGTTAATAATTTTGCTCCCATGTAAGAACCATCACCGCCAATCACAACTAAAGCGTCAATACCGTGTGAACGTAAAATTTCTGCACATTTTGCACGTACTTCTGGATTTTTAAATTCGGGAAAACGTGCTGAGCCTAAAAATGTCCCCCCTCGGTTAATGATATCAGACACACTATAACGGGTCATTTGTTTGATTTTATTGTGATATAAACCGTAATAACCCTCATAGATGCCATATACCTCTAAACCTGCCGCAAGTGCAGATCGTACAACTCCTCGAATGGCGGCATTCATACCTGGCGCATCACCGCCACTGGTTAATACTGCTATTTTCTTTATCATAATCTAAACCTTTTAAACTAAAAATGAATTCACAAATCGCCGCTAAGATTACACTATTCACTGCAACTGCTCTAGCAAAATTTATCAAAAAAACTATTACATTTGATCTAGCTTCGCATTTTCTAATTTTTCAGCCTGAACTACACTTGTTGGCTCATGATGAATCACAATATCCACTAACGAAAATGTTTCTCGCAAGCGCTGCTCAAGCTGTTCAGTAATATCATGGGCCTCTAAAAAAGAGAGATGATCATCTAACTCCAAATCAAATTGAATAAAACGTACTGCACCAGATTGACGAGTACGTAAATCATGGAAACCTAAAATACGCTTATCCCATAAGATAATTTGTTCAATTTGTTGGATCTCATTTTCAGGTAAAGCACGATCTAATAATAATTGCACCGCATCAAATAACATTTTAAGTGCACTAACTAAAATATAGATTGCAATTAAAATTGCGCCAATCGCATCTGCAAGCAAAAAATCAAATACAGTTAAAATTAATGAAAGCAAAATTGCGACATTCATAAATAAGTCAGTTTGATAATGCAAACGATCAGCTTTAATGGCTGGACTTCCTGTTTTTTTTACAATTCGACTTTGGTAATAAACTAATGCAGAAGTGATAACAATAGAAAAGCAAATAACACCAATCCCTAAATTCGTATTCGTTAAAGGCTGTGGTTCATTAAAACGATGAATCCCTTGCAATAATAGAAAAACAGCAGACCCAGAGATAAATGCACTTTGAATCAAAGATGCAAGCGATTCTGCTTTACCATGACCGAAAGAATGATTTTCATCCGCTGGCATCAAAGCAAAACGTAAAATCACCATATTTAAAAAAGAAGCAGCAAGATCTAAAGTCGAATCCACAACTGAAGCTAGCATACTAACGGAACCCGTTTCCCACCAAGCAAAACCTTTTACAACAATCAGCATTAATGCAGTATAAACAGCACAATTAGCTGCTTTTTTTACTTGTGAAGAATAGATTTTCTCTTCCATTTATTCACAAGTCCATTGCCAATCACGATTTTTAACATGCTTCATTTCTTTTTCTACTACATATTTTTTCAAATAACGTACAACTTTTTTATTACTCATATTACGGATTTTTTTCGTTCTTGGTATTTTCAATGAATACTGATATTGTACAAATCCACAACCTTGTACCGTTTTCCCTTTAGCCACATCAACTTGCCAATCATTATTTTTCACTGTTGGTTCATAAATCACGAAAGCATATAAACTGTCATCTTGGGCTTGCAATTTAAAGTTTTTTACACCAGTATTTCGATAAACACGCTCACGCAAAGCAATACGCTCATCCAAAGTTGTTTTTGCTTGGTTACGATCTAATAATAATTCCACCGCACTTTTCCAATGAGATAAACTTTCTCCTTTTTCTAAATAAAAGAAACGTGCCATTGGTCCCAAATCTTGTTGTGCAACTAATTCATAAGTATGCTTATTATGTGTAATTTGTTGTGGTACAGAAAGCTGTGAAGATAAAGTGCAACCACTTAGTAAAATCGCTAAAAGTGCGGTTAAAATAAAGAAAACTTTTTGCATATTATTCCACCAAATCACGTTTAAATACTAACTCAGTTTCACTCGAACTTGCTGCATCAAACCAATAGCCACCTAAATCAAACTCTTTCAGTTGCTCAATTTCTGTTAAACGGTTCTGAATAATATAACGACACATAAGCCCTCTCGCTTTCTTTGCATAAAAACTGATGACTTTGTATTTACCATTTTTATTATCCAAAAACACTGGTTTAATTACTGTTGCTTTTAACGCTTTTTCTTTTACTGACTTATAATATTCATCAGAAGCCAAATTAATCAGAATATTATCCCCTTGTTCATCAAGAGCTTGTTGCAATGTGGTTGTGATAATCTCATCCCAAAAAGCATAGAGATCTTTACCTTTTTTATTAGCTAATTTGGTCCCCATTTCTAAACGATAAGGTTGCATTAAATCTAATGGTTTTAACAAACCATATAATCCCGATAACATACGTAAATGTTGTTGTGCGAATTCTACATCTTGATGGGATAAGCTTTCCACGTCTAATCCTGTGTACACATCCCCTTTAAACGCGTAAATTGCTGCTCGTGCATTTTGCGTATGATGTTCCCTTTGCCATTCTGCAAAACGTGCAAAATTCAATCCTGCTAGTTTATCGCTAATAGACATTAACGAGGCAATTTGATCTGGTGAAAGTTGGCGGCAAACTTCAATTAATTGTTCACTATAATCAGTTAACTGCGGTTGAGAAAAATTAAATTCTGGTACCACACTTTCAAAATCTAATGTTTTTGCTGGCGAAATAATAGCTAACATACCTGTATTTCCTATCTTAAATTGAATCTAATTGCCATTGAATTGGCGTCAGCCCTTTTTGTATAAGATACTGATTTGCTTTAGAAAAATGTTTACAGCCCAAAAAACCACGATGAGCAGACAACGGAGAAGGATGTGGTGCTGTTAATACACAGTGTTTCTGACGATCAATAAACTGCCCTTTTCGCTGTGCATGGCTCCCCCAAAGTAGAAAAACTAAATGTTCACGTTGCTCATTCAATATGGCAATGACACGATCAGTAAAAGTTTCCCAGCCAAAATTAGCATGTGAGTGAGCTTTTCCCTGCTCAACAGTCAACACTGTATTCAACATCAATACCCCCTGTTCCGCCCAAGGAATTAAATAACCATGATTCGGAATTTTAAAACTTGCGATGTCCTGTGATAGCTCTTTATACATATTAACTAAGGAAGGTGGAGGGGCAATTCCTGGCTTGACAGAAAAAGCTAAGCCATGTGCTTGGTTTGGACCGTGGTAAGGATCTTGTCCTAAAATAACGACTTTAACTTGTTCAAACTCCGTTAATTGAAATGCGCTAAACACTTCTTGTGGTGGAGGATAAATGACCCGCCCAGATGTTCTGGCTTGATGAACAAGTGCAAGAATTTGCTTAAAATAAGGTTGCTCTTTTTCTATACCGATTACATCTTTCCAGGTTTTCATTTTTCTCTCCTCTCAATACTTTGCTGATTATAAATAACTTCAAGCAAAATTGACAGTTAGAGCATTATCATTGTTAAATATTTGTTTGCTTTTTGTTAAATTAAAGTTTTTAAAAATCATAAACTTAAACTTAATTTTGATTTATATCAAAATTTAAAAATTACTCAATAAAAATACCTTGTTCCACGTCAAAACAATTTGAAATCATCAAAAATTTTGATAAAATTCTGACCAATTAAAACTGATTAACAAATCGCCAATTTTAGGAGGCATACAATGATTAAAGGTATTCAAATTACTCAAGCTGCTAATGACAATCTATTAAATTCATTTTGGTTATTAGATAGCGAAAAAGGTGAAGCACGTTGTTTATGTGCTAAAGGTGAATTCGCTGAAGATCAAATCGTTGCTGTAAGTGAATTAGGTCAAATTGAATATCGCGAGTTACCAGTTGATGTTGCACCGACTGTAAAAGTAGAAGGTGGTCAACACTTAAACGTAAACGTATTACGTCGTGAAACATTAGAAGATGCAGTAAACAACCCTGAAAAATATCCACAATTAACAATCCGTGTTTCAGGTTATGCTGTACGTTTCAACTCATTAACACCAGAACAACAACGTGATGTAATTACACGCACTTTCACTGAAAGCTTATAATTTTCCCCTTTCTCTATAAAAATGCCCCAAACTAGATGGGGCATTTTCTTATGATAAATAATACATCAATACCTCTATTTCAAACCCCTTTTCAGCTATTGCTAGCGCACCACTGAATATTCGGGTAAAATTCACCAGTTTAACTTTATCGAATTTTTAATGAATAAAATTGATTCAAATATGAAAAATATACGTAACTTTTCAATTATTGCACACATTGACCATGGCAAATCAACATTATCTGATCGCTTAATCCAAACTTGTGGAGGGTTATCTGATCGCGAGATGGAAGCCCAAGTTCTAGACTCAATGGATCTAGAGCGTGAGCGAGGTATTACGATCAAAGCACAAAGTGTAACCTTGAACTACAAAGCAAAAGATGGTGAAACATACCAGCTAAACTTTATTGATACACCTGGACATGTTGACTTTTCTTATGAAGTTTCTCGTTCACTAGCTGCTTGTGAAGGTGCGCTACTGGTTGTAGATGCTGGACAAGGTGTAGAAGCTCAAACACTTGCTAACTGTTACACTGCAATAGAAATGAACTTAGAGGTTGTACCAATTTTAAATAAAATTGATTTACCTGCAGCAGATCCTGAACGTGTTGCAGAAGAAATTGAGGATATTGTTGGTATTGACGCGATGGAAGCGGTACGTTGTTCTGCAAAAACAGGACTGGGCATTGAAAATGTCTTAGAAGAAATCGTTCATAAAATTCCCGCACCAGAAGGAGATTCAACTGCCCCCTTACAAGCATTAATTATTGACTCTTGGTTTGATAACTATTTAGGTGTAGTTTCTTTAGTACGTATAAAAAATGGTACCTTACGTAAGGGTGATAAAATTAAAGTCATGTCAACTGGGCAATCTTACAATGTCGATCGCCTCGGTATCTTCACACCAAAACAAGTAGACACAACCGTTTTAAACTGTGGTGAAGTAGGCTGGGTAGTTTGTGCAATTAAAGATATTTTAGGCGCGCCTGTAGGCGATACTTTAACTTTACACAATAATCCTGCTACATCCGTCTTGCCAGGCTTTAAAAAAGTCAAGCCACAAGTTTACGCAGGTTTATTCCCAATTAGCTCTGATGATTACGAGGCTTTTCGTGATGCATTAGGCAAACTAAGTTTAAATGATGCCTCTCTATTCTACGAGCCAGAAAACTCAACCGCACTTGGTTTTGGCTTCCGTTGTGGTTTCCTAGGTTTATTACATATGGAAATCATCCAAGAGCGTTTAGAACGCGAATATGATTTAGACTTAATTACAACAGCCCCAACTGTTGTATATGAAGTGGAGCTAACAAGTGGTGAAGTATTATATGTGGATAGTCCATCTAAACTACCGCCATTAAACAATATTGCAGAAATTCGTGAGCCGATCGCAGAATGTAATATGTTATTACCACAAAATTACTTGGGTAATGTGATTACATTATGTGTCGAAAAACGTGGCGTACAAACCAATATGGTTTACCACGGCAACCAAGTTGCGTTGACATATGAAATTCCAATGGGAGAAGTCGTCCTTGATTTCTTTGACCGTTTAAAATCTACTTCTCGTGGTTACGCTTCATTAGATTATGGTTTTAAACGATTCCAAGCGGCTGATATGGTACGTGTCGATATTATGATTAATGGTGAGCGTGTTGACGCACTTGCTCTTATCGTACATAAAGACAATGCACAATATCGCGGTCGTGAATTAGTAGAAAAAATGCGTGAGTTAATCCCTCGCCAACAATTTGATATTGCGATTCAAGCTGCAATTGGTAACCACATTATTGCTCGTTCAACAGTAAAACAATTACGTAAGAACGTATTAGCAAAATGTTACGGTGGTGATGTCAGTCGTAAGAAAAAACTGTTACAAAAACAGAAAGAAGGTAAAAAGAGAATGAAATCGTTAGGTAATGTTGAAGTACCTCAAGAAGCATTTTTAGCTATTTTACATGTTGGAAAAGATAAATAAGGAACTATTATGTCTAACTTATTTCTCATCATTTTATTGGCTGTTGGATTTGGTCTCTGGAAAGTATTAGATTACTTTACATTACCAAATACATTTTCTATTTTACTGATTATTTTCACTCTCATCTCTGGGATTTTATGGTGTTACCACCGCTTTACAGTATTACCCAAACGAGCGAGACAAATTGCACGTGCTGAACAACGTTCAGGACAAGCATTAACCGAAGAAGAAAAAGCAAAAATCGAGCCTATTTCAGAAGGATCTGAATTTATTTCTTCGCTCTTTCCTGTGCTTGCTTTTGTATTAATTTTACGTTCATTTTTATTTGAACCATTCCAAATTCCCTCTTCATCGATGGAACCAACTTTGCGTATTGGTGACTTTTTAGTGGTCAAAAAATATGCCTATGGCATTAAAGATCCTGTGTTTCAGCATACATTGATCGAAACAGGTAAACCTGAACGAGGTGATATTATTGTATTTAAAGCACCACTCCAACCTAACATAGATTATATTAAACGAATAATTGGTACACCTGGTGATAAAGTTCAATATAATGAATACACTCGTCAATTAGCACTCACTTATGCTAAAGATGGAAAAGAATGTACATTTGATTGTATTACTAGAACATTTACTTATAGCCAACCTATTGAAAACCCTGAATTTAATTTCATTATCGGACGTAATCATAAAGGTGAATATTTATATGGTCCAAGTCCATTAGAAACAACAGAAACAGGAGATGTCGTACATCAAATTCACTGGTACCCAAACCCCGAAGAAATTGCAAATGAAGGATTCCGCTACAAAGCCTATCGCTCAAAAGAAAATGGTATCACTGAATGGGTTGTACCTGAAGGGGAATATTTTGTGATGGGCGATAATCGTAATAACAGTGAAGATAGTCGTTTTTGGGGATTCGTACCAGAAAAAAACATTGTTGGTAAAGCAAGTTATATTTGGTTAAGCTTAGATAAAAAACAAGATGAGTGGCCAACAGGTATTCGATTTGAACGCTTATTCACAGAAATTAAGTAATAAAGAATGAATCAAAATTTAGAACGTTTACAAAAAAAAATTGGTTATCAATTTAATCAAATTACTTGGTTAAAACAGGCATTAACCCATCGCAGTGCTGCAGTTAAACATAATGAACGTCTAGAGTTTTTGGGCGATGCTATTTTAAATTTTATCATTGCAGAAGCTTTATATCACCAATTCCCTAAATGTAATGAAGGTGAATTAAGCCGTATGCGTGCAACCCTAGTACGTGAACCGACACTTGCAAGTTTAGCACGCCAATTTGAGCTCGGTGATTATATGGCATTAGGACCTGGTGAATTGAAAAGTGGCGGATTTCGTCGCGAATCCATCTTAGCAGACTGTGTTGAGGCTATTATTGGTGCGATATCATTAGATAGTAGTCTCGAAATCACAAGTGAAATAGTCCAAAATTGGTACAAAGAACTGTTAAATCAAATTAAACCAGGCGATAATCAAAAAGATCCGAAAACACGTTTACAAGAGTATTTGCAAGGGAAACATTTACCACTACCAACTTATAATGTAATTGATATAAAAGGCGAAGCACATTGCCAAACATTTACTGTTGAATGTACTATTCAAAATATTGACCGTACTTTCATTGGTGTCGGCTCCAGCCGCCGTAAAGCAGAACAAGCGGCAGCAGAAAACCTCTTACAAGAACTGGAAAACAAATGACAGAAACAATTTCAATCGATAATCAACAAACATATTGTGGCTTTATCGCAATTGTTGGGCGACCTAATGTTGGTAAATCTACTTTACTTAATAAAATCTTAGGGCAAAAAATTTCGATTACATCACGTAAAGCTCAAACTACACGTCATCGTATCGTTGGCATCCATACTGAAGGAGCCTATCAAGCTATTTATGTAGATACGCCTGGTTTACATATTGAAGAAAAGCGTGCAATTAATCGATTGATGAATCGTGCAGCGAGCAGCGCTATTGGTGATGTGGATTTAATTATCTTTGTTGTCGATGGCACTCATTGGACTGAAGATGATGAGATGGTACTAAATAAGCTCCGTGCAACCAAAACACCTGTGGTATTAGCTATTAACAAAATTGATAATATTAAAAATAAAGAAGATATGTTGCCTTTTATCACAGATCTTACTGCGAAATTCGATTTTGCACATGTAGTGCCTATTTCTGCTGAAAAGGGTAAAAATGTCGATGAGCTTGAAAAAATCGTCCGCAATTCATTACGTGAGGGTGAGCATCATTTTCCAGAGGAGTATGTGACAGATCGTTCACAACGCTTTATGGCATCTGAGATTATTCGAGAAAAACTCATGCGTTTTACTGGAGATGAACTACCCTATTCTGTCACTGTAGAAATTGAGCAATTCAAACTCAATGAACGTGGAACCTATGAAATCAATGGATTGATTTTGGTTGAACGTGATGGGCAAAAAAAAATGGTGATTGGTAATAAAGGACAAAAAATAAAACAGATTGGAATAGAAGCTCGTGCAGATATGGAACGCCTATTTGATAACAAAGTACATTTAGAACTTTGGGTGAAAGTCAAGTCAGGCTGGGCCGATGATGAACGCGCGTTACGCAGCTTAGGTTATATGGATGAATAGTTACTAACCTGTTACTCGACAATTTAATCATTTCATTAATCCCTGTATTTTCCACATCACAAATACAGGGATTTTATTATAAATAAATACCCACTATGATTCTTTTACGTATTTATAGTATCCAACTACTTCATAGAAAAATACGGTGTAAGTTATACAAATTGCTTCGCCGTTTTGTGTGATACTTATCATCCTCAGTTTTTATAAAATAAATCAACTTAATATTCACCAATAAAATAGGGGCTCATAATGAGCCCCTTTAATATGTGTTACTTATTTTTTGAAAAATAGACTATTTATTATTTACTCCTTGTCTAATTACGTTCTGATAAATAGGTTCTTCCTGTGCTCTTTTTCCAACTTCCTCGTAAATAGTTTCTTGCGGAGAAACGACTGCTCGTTGAGTTTTACTTGAAGCAGGAAATTGTATATCTGCATACACAGGTTCAGTTGTTGGGACATGACTCACCTGCTCAGCCATTTTATCACTTCTAGTTCTTAGCTGTGATTCAGGAATAATTCCTTTGTTCAATTGCTGCTTAGGTTTTTGTGGCTTAGTTAAAGGTTTAGCATTTTTACTTTTTCCTTTAGTCGCCACCTCCTCATAGACAACGTCTTTTGGAGTCTCATGTTTAGCCGCTGGCTTATTCACAAATTGCAATTCTGCATAAGTAGGTTCTGTCGTTGGTACACGACTCACTTGCTCAGCAATTTTATCACTTCTCGTTTTGAGTTGTGATTCAGGAATAATCCCCTTGCTCAATGGTTTTTGAGGCTTTTGAGGTTTTGCTGTTGTTTTTGGTGATGTCCCTTTTACAGGTGCAGCAACTTTATCATAAATCACTTCATTCTCACTTTGTGACTGAACACGGTTTGTTTTATGAGAAAATTGTAAGTCAGCATAAGTTGGTTCAGTTGTTGGAACATGACTCACTTGCTCGACAATTTTATCACTGCGCGTTCTTAGTTGTGATTCAGGATAAAAACCCTCTACTTCAGCTGTTTTCCTATTTTTATTTACTTGTGCATAAATCGCATTTGGATCAACCACTTTTTCCGCTTTTGGTTTCGGCGGCTGCACAGGTTTTTTAGGCACTGTTTGCTGTACTTTCTGAACAGTTTGTTCTTTACTTTCCGTTTTTGGTAATGCCGGTAAAGGTTTAGCTGTTTTCACTGCAACAGGAGAACTAACATGATGCTTCTTGATATAGTCCTGTAACTCAGGCGATTTGAATGGATTTTCAATCACTTGGTTACCAATCACAAATCGAGTAGAAGACATAGTAGGATCCTGTTCATACAATGCTCTTAGATTTCTCGCTTCTACGCTATCGTAGTGTTTATCTCTTGGATTGAACGCTTTCTTAATATTTTCCATATTTACTTTCATATCCTTCGAAATACCACGATCTTTTGTCACGATCTTATCTAATGGGAAATAAAACGCATCTTTTTCTGTGCTACCTCCTAAGTGTTCAATTTTCGGTCCATCTGATTTTACTTTACGTTTAAATAAACTAGGCAATAATTGTTTTTTATAGACCGTATTTTGCTCACTTGAAGATACTGTATTTTCTGTTGTTGGAATCTCTAATGTTTTGAATGGATTCTCAATAACATGATCTTTAATAGTAAATTTCAAGTTAGGGTGATCTTTGTAATTTTCATACAAATATCTTAACTCTCTTGAAGTCACAGAGTCATAATGCGGATTATTCGGATCAAATACTTCTTTTAAACGATTCAAATCAATTTTCGTATTTGCTCTAAAAGTCATTGTATCTGTTGCAAGACCATCTAAAGCGAAGTAAAGCTGACCACCACGTTCTAGCGTTTCTTTAGCAATAAATTTGGTTTTCTCAGCAAAGAAATCCATTCTTGCATCATTTAACGCATTTTGTGTGTTCTTATATTCACGAATAGCACTATTTTCTGCTGTCGTATAATTTGAAGACTCTTGAAGCTCTTCCATATCGAACTTATCATTCTTTCTCAAAGCATCATACATACTCTGCTCTTGATCAGTCAGCGTCGCAATTCGCTTCAAGGCATCTACTGCGTTCTCATTTTTAATGAGTTCGCGAATAATACGTTGATTATCTTCAATATTGGCATCATTAATACGATTTTTTGAATCATCTCTACGTGCAAGTTTTGCTGTTGGCTCATTAAATGAAGCAATTTCTTGAATGTCTTGTTCAGTCACATTGCCTGATTTAACTTGTTTTGCAAATGAGCTTAATTGTGCAAATTCAAAACCTAAGTTTAATTTACCAATATAGCTGTCAGCTAAAATCGCATTTTTACCTTCAGCATCTGCAGCATTGGCTTTCGCAATTAATTCTTTTCGCCCTTGTTGCAATCCGTAGATCAATGCATTGTCCCCTAAGCTTGCCTGCGCTTCTCTTGGTGACTCAAGATTATTCAGTTTATTCGGTAGATGCTCAATAGTTTCAATTTCTTGAACTTTACCTTGATAGCCTCTCTCTACCAACTTACCTAGCTCTTTACTCAAACTATGACCCGAGCTGAATGCTTCTCTTTCCAATGGCTGTTGCTTATAAGCCCCGAAATTCGATACATCCGCATCAATATAATAGTTTTCATTGAGAGCCAGTAAATTAGCATCTTTTTTCAAGTTGTCAGGAAGATTTGCATCATATTTATTTTTAGTGATCTGCGCTTGATCATGATGCGTTAACTCATGAAGAATAGTATCAAGAATCTCTTGGTTATTGCGTTTCTTACTTCTTAAGAAACTTGCAATCGGTGTCGAGTTCATATGTACTTCATCATTAGCATAATACCCCTGCCCCATAGAGAGTGGACCATTTTTAGTATTTAATTCTAATTTCGCTTTTGTCCCCTCAATACCTGTTACCTCTTTAAGAGACTCACGTTTCGCAGTTTCAACTATATCAAACAATTTACGAATACCTTCTTCGTTACCAGAAAGTTTCCCTTTCATCAAATCATGGAATTCTTTGTTTGAATCTAATTTTTCAACAATCTTCTCATTGATTTGTTTTCTTGTTTCTACATAGCCTTCGTCAAATTGGACATTTTTAAGAATTTTGCCCATATTCTTGACGTTTTTTCCCTCGAAACCTTTTATTACATTGTTAGTCGGCAATACTGCTCCTGCTTTATGCTCTTGTTGTCTTAAAGCACGTCTATCTTCCGTACTCATGCCATTGACAAGCTCATCTGTTGCTTTTAATAAATGCTCTTTTGGAAGGTTTTTCGCTTCTTTTGCAATAAGAGCTAATTTTCTCTCAGCTTCTTTTGCACTGTCCGCAGATTTTGCTTTTTGTCTAACTTTCTCAAATTGAGCATCAACATCAGAAACTGGTTTTGGAATATACTGAGTATTCGTTATCGCTGTCACTACATTATCTTTCGTTACATAGCTTTCACCACTTACTGCATCTTTTCTGATTTGAATTGCACTTTCAGTTGAACTTGCTTCAGAATTTGAAGATGTTCTTGCTTTGAAATTCACATCATTTGCTTCAGTTGTTGCTTTAACTTTGCCAACATTACTGTCTGAGGCTTTTGCTGGTAATTCATAGTTAACGACATTGAAGAAACGTTTTCCTTCGTTCTTACCTGCATAACCACTCTTATCCCAGAATGCTTCTTTTAACCACTTATCAAATTTTTGATGAGTAGGGAAAGTCATTTCACCAAAGTTTGGATCAAAGAACACTACTTTTTGTCCTTGAATTGCGGCCGAAACAGTATGAGATCCTCCCTCAAGATTAATCGAAATTTTCTTCACAGCCGACGTTTCATTACCTGTATCTAAAATTGCTTTTGATAAGGCAGAGACATCTGTTTTAGACACTGTACCCGCAACTTCATCACGACGACTTAAGTTACCAAATTTTTTCTCTTTTGGTACAACGCCTTGTTCTTGTAACCAGCTATCCGTCAATTTAAATTGTTGCGTTGCACTACCGCTATTAATAAATTCTGTTTGTAATTTCTTAATAGAATCAATAGCCTCTTTCTTCAAGTGTCCTTTTTGACCGCCTTCATATAAGCTTGTCCAGAAATTATCATCTTGAGGATCAACTTTCTTCGCGATCCAATGCGCACAAGTAGATTCACACACACCATGTTGTGTTTCCAAGTGCTTCACAATTTCTTTATAGACTTCACCTTTAGATTGGGCATACTTAAAAGTTACCTCACCACCATATTCTTCTACTGAAGAGCGAACAGCATCAATTTTGTGCTTCACTTTTAATGGTTGGAATTGGTCTTGAACTTGTTTTAATACACCACGTGATTGCTCAACTAACTCTTTTTGTTGAATACGCTCACTGACAGGTTTTGCTTTAGCTGGCGCTTGAGATGTACTCACTGCATCGGCTGCCTCTACTTCTACTGGTAAACTTCTGAATTGACGCTCAGCTGTACCTTGTGTACTTGCATGATCATCCTCTGTTAAATCAGAAGAACGTTTTGGTAATGCTGGAGGTAGTTCATCTTCTACTTGTACTTTTCTTGTCGCCGCTTGTGCAGCTGCTGCCTCATCACCTCTTGCTTTTGCTTTGGCTAAAGCTTCTGGACTCTTATCTACAGTTGCATACAAACCATCATCAACTTTTAGTTTATTTGGTACAGCAGCCTCTTCTGTAGTACGTGTTTTCGCAGTCGATTGAGTGTTAACGAAAGTATCAATATCTTCATAATCACTCTCAGCAGTTTGACGTGCTTTTGCTCTCGGTTGTAGTTGTGGTACACCATCTACAATTTCAGCATAATCACTATTCGTAACTTGACGAGATTTTAACTGCGGACCATCAGCAACTTCTGGTTGAACCACGACACGTGTTTTTGCCACACCATCAGCATCATTTTCAACAATGACTTTCACTTTTGGTTTTGGTGCAACAGGTGGTTTTTCCTTCGCTGGCGCTTTAGATACAGCAGTACTTTCAACTGTTGAACTAAACTCACTCGGGCGCGGTGGTAATGCTGGCGCAATATCAGAATCCTCTACCGCTTTTTTCACAATGACATTTTTCGCTGCAGCCTCGTCACTTCTTGCTTTCGCTCTTGCACGCGCTTCTGGACTCTTATCAATAGTCGCATACAGATCTTCATCCGTTTTCACTTTAGCAGACCCAACCACTGATTCCTCATTAGCTGTACGCCCTTTTACATTGACTTGTGGCGAAACAACTTGTCCCGTTTCTGTAATCTCCGCATAATCCCCTTCACCAACAACAACTTTTCTTCCTTGCTGTAGCTCAGGTACATCTGGTAAATCGCGTTGTGCCTTGCTTTGTGCATGTCCAGAAGCCTCTGGTAATGGTTTCTTACTTAACTCTGTTAAGAACTCTTTCACCACTTCCGCACTGGTCGCTGATTTCGCTGACTTCAAGGTTTGTGGAATAATTTGTGTTTCAAAGTCAGAATTAAACTTCGTAAATGGTGGATAACCGCCATCTAACAACAATTTATTCACAATCACACGCGCCATACGACCATTACCTTCTGCAAATGGATGGTATGCGATTAAGCGTTGATACACTAAACCTGCTACTACACTCGGCTCTACACCTTGACGTTTCGCTTGATTAATAAAATCAACTGTCTCACTTAACTGGATTTTTGACGCTTCTGGGCTAGAGAACACCGCATTTTCTTTCGTTAAGGTCTCTTTCTTATACAATTGACGATCGCTACCTTCATCTGGACGTAATCCATGATTCAGTTTCTCAATCATCTCTACTGTTAAGTCTTTACCTTGACTGCTCTTCAAGAATTCTTCAATCGCTCCTTGTACTTCCTCTTTCAGTTTCGGATTGCGTTGAATCGTTTTTGAGGTCTCTGCTAAGGCTTCTGTGATACTTTGTGTTTTAATATTCACATCCTCTATCACTTCACCTTTTGGCAGTTTCTTCACTAAGCCTTGAATTTCTGCGAACTCTTCCACTGATGGTTTAAAGGTCACTGCATCATTGATACGTTTTTCTACCTTACGGGCACCATCTGTTAAGATTTCATCAAATTCTGGTGAGTTACCCATTTGCTTAATTGTTGCTTCTGGGATCGTTTTCTTCGCCGCCTCTCTTGCTTCATCTAAGAATTTCGCATTTTTCAACACATTATTTTCAAAGTTGCCATTGCGTTGATCTTCTAACGCTAACAGATTTTTCAGATTAATATTATCGTCTAAATCATCATAGCGTGGTTTTGCTGCCACCTGCGCATCTTGTTCTGTTGCTTTAGCCCCTTTAGATGCTTTTGCTTGAGATGAATCACTTCCTGTGAAGAATTGTTTTACACGTTGGAAGACAGAGGCTTTTTCAGTTTTCTCACCTGCATTATCTTCCGACTTCACTTTGGCTTTTTTGTTTCCACCCGCTGCATCCTTCAATTCAGGACGAATTGGTAACAATGGTGCAAACTCTTCTTCTGCTTCAGAAACAACCACTTTTGGATTTTTAGCTTCTGCTTCATCACCTCTAGCTTTCGCTCTTGCACGCGCTTCTGGACTCTTATCAATAGTCGCATAC
Organism: Pasteurella canis; assembly: GCF_020810675.1. Taxonomy (GTDB): domain Bacteria; phylum Pseudomonadota; class Gammaproteobacteria; order Enterobacterales; family Pasteurellaceae; genus Pasteurella; species Pasteurella canis. The sequence continues at coordinate 122,108 of NZ_CP085871.1, read as the reverse complement.
AGATCTTCATCCGTTTTCACTTTAGCAGACCCAACCACTGATTCCTCATTAGCTGTACGCCCTTTTACATTGACTTGTGGCGAAACAACTTGTCCCGTTTCTGTAATCTCCGCATAATCCCCTTCACCAACAACAACTTTTCTTCCTTGCTGTAGCTCAGGTACATCTGGTAAATCGCGTTGTGCCTTGCTTTGTGCATGTCCAGAAGCCTCTGGTAATGGTTTCTTACTTAACTCTGTTAAGAACTCTTTCACCACTTCCGCACTGGTCGCTGATTTCGCTGACTTCAAGGTTTGTGGAATAATTTGTGTTTCAAAGTCAGAATTAAACTTCGTAAATGGTGGATAACCGCCATCTAACAACAATTTATTCACAATCACACGCGCCATACGACCATTACCTTCTGCAAATGGATGGTATGCGATTAAGCGTTGATACACTAAACCTGCTACTACACTCGGCTCTACACCTTGACGTTTCGCTTGATTAATAAAATCAACTGTCTCACTTAACTGGATTTTTGACGCTTCTGGGCTAGAGAACACCGCATTTTCTTTCGTTAAGGTCTCTTTCTTATACAATTGACGATCGCTACCTTCATCTGGACGTAATCCATGATTCAGTTTCTCAATCATCTCTACTGTTAAGTCTTTACCTTGACTGCTCTTCAAGAATTCTTCAATCGCTCCTTGTACTTCCTCTTTCAGTTTCGGATTGCGTTGAATCGTTTTTGAGGTCTCTGCTAAGGCTTCTGTGATACTTTGTGTTTTAATATTCACATCCTCTATCACTTCACCTTTTGGCAGTTTCTTCACTAAGCCTTGAATTTCTGCGAACTCTTCCACTGATGGTTTAAAGGTCACTGCATCATTGATACGTTTTTCTACCTTACGGGCACCATCTGTTAAGATTTCATCAAATTCTGGCGAGTTACCCATCTGCTTGATTGTTGCTTCTGGGATCGTTTTCTTCGCCGCCTCTCTTGCTTCATCTAAGAATTTCGCATTTTTCAACACATTATTTTCAAAGTTACCATTGCGTTGATCTTCTAACGCTAACAGATTTTTCAGATTAATATTATCGTCTAAATCATCATAGCGTGGTTTTGCTGCCACCTGCGCATCTTGTTCTGCTACTTTAGCGGCTTTAGATGCTTTTGCTTTCGCCTGTTCTTTACTTGAGCTACCCGAGAAGAAATTTTTTACTTTACTGAACCAAGATTTTTCTGCTTTTGCAGCAGCTGCTGGCGATTCTGTAGAGTTATCTTTGATGTCAACTTTCTTCGCACGATTACTGTTGTTATTCGTATTCGCTTCAGCTAACAGAGATTGAGGTTCTACAGACGCTTTAGGCTGTTGTGAGCGAGGTGTATTTGCTACATTACCAATTTCTGCATAATCCCCTTCTACTGATGATAAACGAGATTTTGCGACTGCTTCATTCGGTAATTTAGGTAATTCACGATCTGCTTTCGATCTTAGTGTCGACACAGTATCAACCACTTCTGCATAGTCACCCTCAACTTTCACACGATTTCTCAATTGTGTTTGAGCTTCTGGTGTTTGTGGTAATGGGCGATCTGTTTTCGATCTTGGTGTCGGTATAACATCCTCTACCGTTGCATAATCGCCATCAGTAACACGACTTCTCAATTTGCCTTGTTCTGATACTTGTGCTTCTGGACCCGTTACTTTACCCGCTGTATTGACTGATGTTTGAGTTTCAACTTCTGCAGTTAAATTCTCAAGGCGTTTTGGTAATAGAGGCGGTGTTTCATCTGCTTTCGCATTTGCTCTTGCACGACCTTCCACACTCTTATCCAGTGTTGAATAGATTTCTTCTGTTGTAGATTTAGTTTTATTCACAACTGAATCTGAAATCTCTTCTGAAACTGACCGCACTTTAGTATCTACTGATGTTACTTCTTCAGTAAGAGCGCGTTTTGAACTTGGTTGTACCACTTTTGGTGCGACACTATCACTATCTGAAACTGGAATTGTTTCATAATCAGATTCAACTTTTGTTGATTTGATTCTTGGTTGAGCTGTAGCAACATCAGAAATTTGTGAATAAATACCATCATTGTCTACCTCTACTTTTGCTTTTCCAGTTGGAACATCTGGCAACGCATCTTTTGCACTACGTGTTTTTGGTACTGTAGTAATAGTGGTATATTCCGCCTCACTGTCTGTTCTCACTTTAGCATTAGGTAAGGTCGGTAATGGGCGAGTTGCTTTATTGGTTAAATTGCTAATATCTTCGTAAATATGTTCAACGGAGTCAGAATCCGTTTTTGCTTTAGGTTGCGCAAATTGAGGAAGTTCTGGCAATGGATCAGTTGCTTGTCTTCTTGTACCTGCAGTATTAATTTCTGAATACACACCCTCAGCATCTGTCGTAACACGTGATTTAGCTGTTGGAATTTCTGGCAATTTATCAGTTGCACTACGTCTTGTTCTTGGTTGAACTTCAGCATATTCAGGCGCATTTGTTGAACGACGAGCAATATCTGAATGTCCATCACCAACTGTGCTGTAAGTGCCTTCTGTCGTGTTGTTTGGTTTAACACGACTGCCACTTGCATTTTCATCACCTAATTTACTATATGTACCTTCAGGACCCACTTTAGCATAGGTAGGATCGTCAGTATTAACCACTTTATTACGTGCTCTATCTGAATTGATATCCCCTAAAGTACTATAAGGGCCTTTACCCACTTCAGCATATTCATGAGCGTCATTAGCAAGCGACTTGTTACGAGTAATATCTGAACTGCTATCACCTAATTTACTATACGTACCTTCAGGACCCACTTTAGCATAGGTAGGATCGTCAGTATTAGCTACTTTATTACGTACTCTATCTGAATTGATATCTCCTAAAGTACTATAAGGACCTTTACCCACCTCAGCATATTCATGAGTATCATTATTCAGTTTATTACGAGGCGTATCATTCGCCGTTAATGGAATCTCTTCATAAACATGCGCTTTCGCTGTTGCGTTTTCAACCTCAGTCGTTGCTTTAGCACGAGGTGTCAAAGTACCACTATAAAGTGGGTTATCGACCATCTCAGTAGAATCAGTATTTCTTGCTCGAGGTGTAGCCCCTACACTTTCAATACTTTCATAAATTGGATTTTTCACTGAAACAGCGTCATTGTCTGTGCTATTTCTACGTGGTGTGCTAGAAAGTGAATCAGCACTTTCATAGATTGGGTTTTTCACTGTGACTGAATCAGATGTGTTATCCAATAGACGAGATTTTGGTGTGCTTACATCAACATCCGTTTCTACTGAGCGAGCTCTGGTTTGTGGTGCATCAACATCATTTCTTACACGCGTATTTGCTGTTGATAAATCTGGTACGCCTGTTAAAGATGATGATTTGATCTTATTCTTCGCTCTTTGTCCAAGCTCTGCGAGATCACCTACTTCAAAAGCAAATTGTGTGCTGGCATAAGTATCATCACGAGTCACCTCTTTCGCATTTGCTAAGTTAGTGTTCACTGAACCTGATACTTGTGCTTTAGAGGTATCCACACCAGAAAGTGTTGATTTCTGTGTCGCATTATAATGTTTCTGATCTGCGCGTCCACCACGTACGTTAAATGCCGTTGTACCACGCTCACTAATACCAACAGACATACCAAATGATCCACCATCTTTATCATGATGATCATGCAGTTCTTTCGTTGTTACATTACCTTGAACTTTAAAGTTTCCGCTCTTATCATTGTTTGCAATATAACCAGCTTCAAGATTTAAGTTCTGAGTTTTACCTGTCAGCTTATTCGCTTTAATGCCTGCTTGTTGGTTAACCGTTCTCTTCGTCTCCGTTTCATTGGTGTAACCTGCGCCAATATTCCCTGTTGGTGTTGCAATAGTGGCACTAGAAAGTGCTACCCCAGCAGATAAATTATAATCAAAGCCATGGGTTGATTTTTGCAAGGTATCTTGTTTAGAGATAATATTTGTTGTGCCTTCTATATTTAGATCAACATTATTTGCTTCAATGTTGGAGCTTTCTAAATTAAGATCTCGCCCCGCTTCAAGCTTAATATTTTGACCTTGTAGCAAGCTATTATTATGTGTCAGACTGTTTTCTGAGGTATAACTTTCATTACCCTCAATTGAAGAACTTGTACCCGCAGTACATGCACCACTCATCATACTACAGCCTGCATTCACGCCAGTTGCCACTTTTTGTCTTGAGACAGTTTCATTACTTTGACGAGTTTTCTCACCTGCAAGAATATTAATATCTTCTTTGGCTTTTAAGGTTAAGTTAGTATTTTTATCACTTTGTACATTTCTCAGTTCAACGTTACCACTATGTGCAGAAAGCGTCACATTACCACCAATCTTGGTGACAATATCACCTGTTTCTTTTGCATTTTTGGTTTCATGGTTTCGTTCAACTGCCACTTTCGCTGAGGTTCCCGCCAAATCACCCGTGACAATATTCAACGCATCACTTGCATATTGAAGTGCAGCCGTACCATCTTGTTTAATACCATTTTGTGCATCACGATATTCTTTCACTATATGGCTAACAAGATCTGCCACTGCTGAATGTGCTTCAGCCTCTGCGCCAATTTTAAATGTCGTTTTTGTAGACTCTAAAGTATATTCGTCTTTTTGTTTGGTCGATTTAATTTCTTTAGCAGATAATTCAAAACCTTGCTCAGGTGCTGTTTTCGCTTGCTGTTCAAAATAGTCTTTTGATTTTTCTGACATTAATTCAGCAATTTCTTCCTCTGATAATGTTCTGAAAATTGGCCCCTCATTTGAGCTAGGCTTGTTAGCTTCTGCTGTGTTTGATGGAGCTGCTTTGTCATTATTTGACGCCGCAGTATCTTGTGGCGCAGCTTTATCTTGCGCTTTTTCAGGAATCTTAGTGTTAATGTCAACACCACCAATATCTGCATGCCCTAATACATGTAATTTACCGCTCTCGACTTGTAATTCACTGTTAGTGTGCGTCAATAATGTCGCGGATTCTTTCTCATGCGTGAGCGAAACACCTAATTCAACCCCTGCGCCTGTTTGAGAAGTTGGTACATTAGTAGCCGCTTTGCCGCCCTCTTTACTGTTATAATCATAACGAACAGAGGTGCCACCACCACTTGCATGTGCCGAACCATAGAGACCTGAAGTATAGTCTTCACGTTTGACATGCTTCACATTTTTACCAGCTTCGGTGTTATAGTTGCCTTTGACAATACCACTGATACGATTAGATTTAAGCTCACTGCCTACTTGATTTACATCATTTTCAACGGCTAAGTGTAATTGCCCGATATCAACCTTTGACCCAACAGAAGTTGCTTGACTTTCCTGTTTTGAATGACTTTCTGGTGAAGCTAAAGCGACAGTCGGTACAGACATGCCACCTGATTCAAGAGTCATAGTATGGAGCCCAGCATGTTGGATTGTCTCCTCATAAGAATGTTTAGTATTGTAGGTATCTTTAAGATTAACATCACCAGTTTTCACAAAGCCAGATTTTGCTTTAATATCCGAAGCTTGTACATCAACGCTCGCGTCTTTATCCGTTTCTAAATGGAGATGACCTTCTGTCTTGATTTCTGAACGTTGTGCAGTGACACCCAGTTCATCGTTTGCAAAACTACGTGACAGATTCTCAATCCCTTTACGACCGACTAAGCGAGTTTCTTCTGTACTTAAAATACTACCTTTATTTTGGATTTTATTGCTCGCTTCAATCTTCACTTTATCACCAGCAATAGTGCCCGTATTCGTGACATTTTCTGCTTTAATATTGACTTCGCCTGCGCTAATGACACCAGTACCTAAACCTTGTAGTTTTTTGGTTTCAGCAATAGTTTCTGGAGCGAAATACACTTGTGGTACAAACACGTCTTTACCGTTCACATTAGTTTTCACATACCACACAATGTCTTCAGTCAGTTTAGATTGTTGCTCTTTAGTTAATCCCGCACCTAATTTGAGATCTAAGGCTTTCGCCTGCTCTGTAGAGTTTTCCATGAGTTTTTTCACTAACTCCACATCTGTCAGGTTGTATTTTTGATTAAGGCGATTATCCGCTTTTTTCTCAATCGCACGCGTGATCAATTGGTGATCAAAATAGTTGTCACCTAACACATTGACTTTTTGTGTACCTTGCGTATCTAAGCCAAGTTTGTTGAAGAAATAATTTGCGCCTGCGTATTCATCTTGGTTGATGTATTTTAATTTGGTCCGATACAGTGGATCAGTTTCCACTTTTGGACGGTTATCATCAATCACTTTTAATGAAGCATTTTTCGCGGCATCGGCTTCATATTGCGCATTTTGCTCAAAAGCTTGTTTCGCTTCTACTTCACGTTTTTCATGTGCAGCTTTTTCTTCTGCTTTTTTCTGTTTTTCGGCTTTTTGTTTTTCTTCTGCTACGCGTACTTCTTCTTTGCGTTTTTCTTCTTTGACTTTAATTTCTTCAGCCAGTACTTTTTCTTTTGCGCGAATCTCTTCTGCTTGTTTTACTTCTTTAGCAATTTCAGCTTGTTTCGCGACTTTATCTTGCTGTTGGCGTATTTCCTCTTGCTTATCTTGTTCAACACGTTTTGCTTGTTGTTTTTCTTTAATCACCTGTGATTTTTCTAGTGATTGTTTACGTTCAGCATCATGTTTTGCTTTTTTCTGCTGGAACAATTCTTTAAGTCTATTAGATAAAGGCGTTCTTTCTCCTGTATAATTATTCTTTATATAAATTTCCTCATCCCTTTTATCAAGGCGTATCAGATTTTTTGCTCGGTTAAAATAATTACTATCAATAAGTTCTGGCTCATTAAGCTCTTTTAGTAACTCATTAAGGAAATAGCCATTTTCAAAATATTCATCTGGGTTTAAATAATCAATATTTCGATCAGTACGAGGTGGCTTTGTTTCTTCCTCTGTAGCCGAATCTGAGTCCTCACTTGAATCAGTGTCTGAGCCCTCATCTGAATCAGTATCTGAGTCTGAGCTTGAGTTATCATTTCCATTATCTAAAGGTTCTAACACTAAGCCTTCTTTCTCTAACTGCACACTGCTGTCAATAAATAAATTTGGCATATCTAATAATTCCGCAATAGCAGAGAGATCAATCGCTCCATCGTCTAAACTTTCTGTGCTGTTAAATTCAGGACGGAATTCCACTTGTGGTAAAGTTAATTGATGAGTATCAATTTTAATATTGCCATCAAAGCTACCATATTGTGAGTGTTCACCATTATGTAATTGCTCTGTAGCTGCATCAAACTTACCCGCTAAAATTTTAGCTTTTTCGGCTGGATAGTAGTTAAAGTTTGTTGGATTGTCTTTAAAATCTTGCCAACGCTTTTTCATATCATCATAAGAAAGGCTGTGCCATTCTGCACCAAAGACTTGTGCCATCGCTTTTTGGTAGATCTCTGAATGTTGAACATGGCTTAGGATCTTATAAGCATTGAAATTTTCTGCAGAATAATTAAAAGAGGTTAATATCGACTGATTACTGAAAAGCGCATCGAGAAAACCTTCTAAACTATTAAATTCACGCGAAGCATTCCCCGACAAAGCGGTCAGGAAAAAACGCGCCAGTGGTTGGTAATAAAAAGTGATTTTTGCTGGATTTCTGAAAACAGTTTCGAGGGCATTGCCTTCAAATGCTTTCATTTGGTTAGTAATTTTCTCAGCATCGGATTTAAACGTACCTTTAATATTAATTAAACCATGGTTAATGATTTCTGTTTTTTGATCTCCTGAAGCTAATTTGCGTGCTTTAAACTCAAAATCGCCATCGGAACGAATCATCCCCATTTTTTCGACTTTAATATCCGCTTTATCTAATTCTTGTACATTCAAATTTAATTTATATACATTATTGTGCCAGCCATGTTGGGCAATTTGGCTTATTTCATAAAGGCGATTATTATAAATATTTATATTGCCAAAAACGCTACCGAAATATCCGCTAATTAAATCACCTAATTTATTTTCTTTAAACGTGACTGTGCCAGATAAGCGCACATCATTAATCAGTTTATGCGCTTCCACTGTGATTTTTTTATGCGCCCAGATATTGCCTAGATTATAGACTGTATACTTCGCTTCTAAATTCATTCCCCCTAATGAATGTAACAAACCACCGTCTTGGTTAACAACATTACCGCCTTGTCCATTAGATGACTCAGCTTTTAGATGTAACGATTTTGCTGAGCCAAGTATGCCACCAATATTATAAATACTACCTTGTTTAGCATTAATATTGAGTTCTTGTGCTGTTGCTAGAGTACTGTTGCGATTAATGAAGCTCTTTTCAACATTAATATCGATCTTGGCACTAAGCTGAATATCCTGCTGATCAAACTCAATATTTTCAGCATTAATTGTCAGCTTTTTACCTGCTTTAACAAACTTATCGTCTTTCTCAACCAGATAGCTTGTTCCCTCTTTAAAGGTGAGTGTTGCCTCTTCTTTACTTTCGATAATCCCTTTATTGACAAAGCCTGGTTTTAAACTGGCGCTAGACTCTAGGAGTCTAACTGCCACATAGTCTTGTTCAGAAACCGACATGTTTTTGCCTTTTGTCTTAATAGCTAGCTTACTTTCAGCCACAATTTCTTTATTATTGACTAAATCATTAGCATCAAGTGTCACTTCTCGACCATAAATACGTCCATCATTAGTGAGTGATTCAGTTTTTACATCGACTTTTGTTGCGACTAACTTGGCATTTTGCTCAAGAGAAATTTTATTATCTGACTTAACTTTGGTGTTTTTAGCTCTAACTTCAGTATTTGAGCGAATTTTGGTTTCTTTTGTTGCAATATCGATCTCATCAGCTTTCACTTGGCTACCAAGAATGGTGCGATTCGCGCCTTTTACTGCGATTTTTTTCTTAGCTTGTACTTTTCTGTCTAGATTTTTAGCCGTTTTTTCCGCTACATTACCAAACTCTAAATCTCCATCATGAAGTTCAATATGAATATCTTGTTCAGATAAAATAATACCATCATGTTTTACCCCTGCGCCTTTATCGGTCACAATAAGCTTGATATTTTTACCATGCATCGCACCTGTGCTAGCACCAGTAATGGCTATATCTCCTTCTTTTGCATTTTCACCATTTTTTTCAATCAATTCATGCTTGTTAAAATCATACTTGCTTTTACCGGCAATAAGTGAAATCTCTGTATCAGATGTTTTATCTTTCTCTGTAGTAATAGATTGCTTTTGTTCAATGGTTTTAGCGATAATGTCTAAATATTGTAATCCATCCGTAGCAAAGCCATTCACATCAATTGTGACTTTCCCTTGAGATACCTCTAAAATCATTTTAGTAGGATCTATTTCCTTACTAGTCGTTGCAACAAAACGATCAGAGTTAATGGTTCTGACACCATTTAAATTAATCCCATTTTGGTTAGCAATCACAATATCCGCTTTCTTACCTAATACTTCAAGTGCCCCCGCAATTTTACTCTCTTGGCTGCCTGTTACTTGATTTAAAATAACACTTGCCTCATTTTTCTGCCCCGTACCGTTATCTCTAAGGTTTTTATTGTGCGGAATATAGCCAATTAGCTGAGAACGCATTTCTGCTTCACTGCCGTTATTATTAAATACTGCCCCATTTGGAATATTGAATTTTTCAAAACGGTTATCTGAAATTCCTTTGTCATTTGGTTTAGCAATATCAATCACAATCACATTGTTTTCAGTTTTTTGTAATTTTGTATTGTGATTATTATTACCATTGTGTGTTTTTGATAACTGAATATCAGAGTTATTTCCATTATTAATCTCGGTGAGCCTTGCTTTTTCACCATTACCTACACCAACCTCTTGGGAAAAACTCGGTGCAGAGACTACGGTCAACAACAAAATCGAAAATTGTTTCCAAGTTAATTGCATCACTGAGGAAACAGGATTTAATACGCTTTTTAATGAAAGTGATACAGGCGATAAAGCATAGTGATCACTGAGCGGCGGTTCTTCTGCTTCATCACTAGATTCAGACACTGAGTCAGACGAACCATTACCCATTGCGGACTTAATGCATTCAGCAACAGGCACAAGACAAGATTTTGATTTACTAAAAATAAGTTTATAACGATTTTTATTCATACTAAGTTAATCCTTCAACTTAAAACAGATTAAAATGAAATAGAGCCACTAAAATAATAAGCGGGTTTTTTATGACGATTTTCAACGTTACCTACGCCATTGAGTGGTTTTGCATAAGTCATAGACAGCGAAAGCAATTTCATCTGTGCTTTTACTCCTAAGGCGACGCCCGCTAATGTGTCGACTTTATGCGTTTGTTTGAGATGAACTTTACCAATATCTACACCAACAAAAGGTGAAATTTGAGAGAGATAGACTTTTTGTGGATAGAAAGGCACAGTTAAAGTCTGTGATAAGTATGCACCACTGTCTCCCGATGCCGCACCGCCTTTAAATCCTCTTACCGTATATTCATCACCGATAGAAAATTGGTTTTCTGAATATAAACTGTCAAAGCCGTATTGTGCACCAATACGCAACTGATAATTCATTGCACGATCAAACAAAGATATTGGACGGATCCAGTTGATACTTCCTGACAATAATTTTAATGTTTTTTCACCTTCTGTATCATAAGCTGAGCGATCAGCACGAAACCAACGTAATCCATTGGCATAAGACAGGTCAGTATAGAGTTTTCCGTAGCCTAAATTGGTCACATAAGATAAGCCTACATTCAGCTTATTATTGTGATAATTACCAATGAGAATATCAGTGAAATAACTTATCCTTTTTTTAAACTCAATTTCACCATAGAGGGTGAGGATGGTTTCTTTGTCGCGTAATAATACACTAGACAGTTTTGCAGCGGCGGTTTGTGTTTTACCCGTCGAGGCAAAACTCCCTGTCGCACCTTCTAATGCTTTTTTATAACCTGACTCAGCTATTTTTAATTCTAAAGTTGAAAAAGAAAATGGCTGCGTATAGGTTAAAGAGTAGTTACGCTGATTGTTAAAACGGCTGTAATCATAAAGACGATGACCTGTTGAGAAATGCCAGCTATCATTAGTACCTAATAAGTCACTCCATGACGAACTGGCAGTAACTTGGTTACGACCATTCTTATTATTTTCTGTCCCTGAGTTATTAAAACCAACCGTAAAATCAGGCATGATGCTACGTTGTCTTTCAATATTTAAATTTGAAATACCTTTTTCATCACTGGCAACCACATTCACTTTTGCGGTTTTGTTGGTGGTATTTAAAATTTCAATCATTTGGTCAATATCATGTACTTTAAGAATTTTACCTTGTAAGTTAGGTAATACTGATACCATTGCTTTATCTCTGAAGCTCATCGGTTTATCACCTTCAACAAGAACCTCATTGACTTTTCCCCAAAGTACAATAAATTCGAGATCACCGTTTTTGATTTTCGTGCTTTTTAAGCCAATTGCGCTTGTCACATAGCCAGAACGGTATAATACTTCCGTCAGATCTTTCACAAGCTGAAAAACCACTTTCGTGGAAAGTGGCTGTTCTTTATAGGCATTAATCACGTCATCAAAGTTAAGAGAAACTTTCTCGCCCGCGAGGTCTATCGCGATACTGGTAATTTTATATTTACTCGTGGCACTACCTTCTGGGATAGATAAGGTTTTCTCGTCTAGCGTTTGTTTGTCTTCTAAAAACTGTTGTGCTTTTTTAAAGTTTTCATCGACATTTTCAAATTGCTGTTTATTTTTCAACCTTAACAATTCTTGGGTTAATGGGTTTTGCTCGTTAGTGTGAGCGAGAGTTGAATGTACTAAAAGAAATGCTGTAGAACAGCTTAAAAAGAAAGGATTTAATTTCCTATATTGATGTCTTCTCATAAAATCTCCATATTTTAACGAAGAGTGAAATTTTACTACAAAAAAATAAAATAATTTTACCATCCTGGTCTGACCAGGTTTAATATAAAATTGAACAAAAATAAAACAAAAAAATAGCTAAAATGATAAAATTAAAAAAATCAAATTTGATAATAAATCCTTATTATCAAATTATCATAAGATATTGAATTTAGATGAGATGATTATTTTCAATGGAAATGATTAATTAATCATTGCGATATATCAAATAAATCATAATTATTATAATGGGAAGAATAACAATAGTCAGCAAATATCATCTTTCATGTCGCAATAAACACATCTTCTTGATTAAAAAATAATCTTTTCTTGTATATTTATTGCAAATTGTTGGCTTTGTTCAAGATGAGCATTATGTCCTGCATTTTGAATTACAGTGAGATCTAAATTTGCTGCTCGTGCTAATTGCTGAAATTTCTGGTCTTTTTCGCCACAAAAATAATGAATTGGCAAGTGAGAGTGCTGTAACTGAGCACGGAAATCAGGCTGTTTCGCTAAACTGGTTGCTAATAACATTTGGGCGATATTCCTCCCACAATGCATTGATCTTTTTTGAATTAAATTGGTACGTTCTGTTGCTGTTAAATGAGCAAAGACAGGTTGTTGATACCAGTCATTAAGTACATTTTGTGGTAATTGTGTATTAAAGCGTTCAGCCCAAGCTTGATCTTGCTGCCAACGAGCCTGCTTTTCTTGTTCTGTAGTTAGGCCTAAATGTGCACCTTCTAAAATCAGACCTTTTAGATCGCCTTTGGGCTTGGAATATTGTAAGGCGTAATACAACGCAATCCGTCCTCCTAATGAATAACCAACCAAATAATAAGGTTTGTTGCCAATGTTATTCCTTATTTTTGTCGCAATATAGTCACAAGTTTGTGAAAAATCCTCTACCTGTTCCTGTTTAGCAAGACCATGAAAAGGAAGATCAAGGGCTATACAAGAAAAGTGCGGTAAGTTTTCGATGACTTTTTGCCAATCATCTCGAGTCCCAAGTAAACCATGTAAAAAAACTAATACGGGCATATTTCTTCCTCATAAAAAAATGCTCGCTAAAGGCGAGCATTTAATTGAACTGTAGCCTATTCACCAATTACTGCATAGCTAATTTGTTCAATAAGACGTTTATAAATATTACTACCATCACTCGCACCGACTTTAATTTCAATTAAAGTGGTCTCTCGACGAGAATAGGCTATTTTTAATACAGAGCCAAGATCTGCCCAAGTATAAGGACGCGCATATTTAAGATCAAATGTTTGCACAATATGTGAAAACTCTAAGTGATGTGGCATACGATAATATTTATCTTTAACATCTGCGTCGACTGGGAGCATATCAAAAATAGCACCACCATTATTATTAATCACAAAAATAATCGTTGGCTGAGTGACTTTTTTGAATAATGCGAGTGAGTTAAGGTCATATAGCGCGGATAAATCACCAATCATGGCAACAACGGGCTGATTCGCTGCGATACCAATGCCTGCAGCTGTTGCTAGTAATCCATCAATACCGCTGGCACCACGGTTCGTATAAATCGGATAGCCTTCAGGTAGCTTGGCAAGTGCATCCACTAAACGAACAAACAAGCTGTTGCCTAGAAATAAAATCCCATTATTAGGTAAAATACGGTCTAAATGATGCGCTAATGAAGCCTCATTTAAATTACCACCCACTTGTTTTTCAATAAAACTTGCACAGAATTTTGCTAAAGCTAAGGGTTCTAATAGCCAAGGTTTTTGACGCAATGGCGGGTGAGCTCGTAGCCAATGATGGACTTTAACATTAAAGCGAGTATGTGCATGTAAAACGGGATCGACAAGGCGATCACTTTGTTCGACGATCCAATATTCTGCGTTAAATTCTGCTAAAAATTGGTTAATACGTTTACTAATAAATCCTGAGCCAAATTGAATAACAATGTCAGCTTGCAATAATTTTTGTTTTACAGTTTGATTTGCCAGCCAAATATCGGCATAGGGTAAGCTCGCCTCTACACTCGCTTGCACATCTGTTAATGCAATCCACCCCATGGTGTTTGCCCAAGACATGAGACCCATTGTTTGTTCTGCTGGCAGACGCCCTACTACAATCACACCACGCATTGTACGCCAGTGATCCCAATTTGCATGCATTAAGACTTCTTTTTGTTCTGACTGTTGTATAATCCAAGGTTTTTTCTGGCTTAACCAACGATGAATATTTTCTAACCATGGGTGAGTATCTATTGCCTCACTACTTGCTTCATATAACGGCTCAGAAAAAGGTACATTGATATGTATCACGCCTGTTTGATTTTTTTGGTGATAACAAGCTTGATCTAAAGTTGAAATCAGCCAATGTGCTGAATAATCTTGGCTTGGTTTGGGTAAATTCACTGCTGCGACAGGATAATCAGCAAACATATTTTGTTGTAAGATGGCTTGATTAGCCCCGCATTCTAGTAGTTCGAGTGGGCGATCTGCCGTTAAAATAATAAGATTAACACCTGTTTGACGCGCTTCAATAATAGCAGGATATAAATTTGCTGTTGCAGTACCTGATGTGACAATCACCGCAACAGGTTTTTTACTTGCTTTAGCCAGCCCTAGAGCAAAAAAACCTAAACCACGTTCATCGAAGTGTGTATGACAGTTAATACGCTGGCTTTCTTGTAAACGAACAGCCTCTAACGTTAACGGAGTTGAACGAGAACCAGGTGCGATACAAAAATGTGATACGCCTTGGCGCACAAGGGTCTCTAAGATCACTTTTGCCCAACAACGATTAAATACGCTTATTGACATATTTGTTTCCTATTTATCATGATTCTGTTGCAATAATGAAACTAAGCCTGCTGCTTTACGCTCAATTTCTCTCCATTCTAACAGCGGTACTGAGCCTTCAACAATCCCTGCCCCTGCAAAAACACATAATTGGCTATAATTTTCCATTTGTTCGATAAAAGCAGACCGTATCGTCACACAAAAATCTGCTTGTGATGCATTCATAAAGCCAAGTGTGCCCGCATACCAAGTGCGGTCAAAATTTTCTAAATTTCGTAAAGCTTGTTTTGCTTCCAGTTGTGGCAATCCTGCCACTGCTGCTGTTGGATGCATCGCTAATAATATATCTTTATCGCCACAACCTGCTTTTAACTTCGCGGAAATTTTACGTCTTAAATGCTGTACTTTACGTAGCTTTTTTAATTCGACATCATCTACAACAATTTGTTGTACAAAGGGGTGTAAATTTTGGCAAATACCATCAACCACGAGTTTATTTTCATACTCATTCTTTTTATCGTGTAATAACCAGTCACTTTGTTGTTGGTTTTGTTCTAGGTCGTCGCCCATAAATGCCGTTCCTGCAAGCGCCTCTGTTTTTAGGTGTAATCCTTGACGGCGATACAATAACTCTGGCGTTGAACCAATAAAAGCGTGTTTTTCACTTTCAGCAAATAAAAAGTGGTAACAGCCTAAATTGTATTTTTCACTTTCAGCCAAGAAATCGTTAGGATTGAGTTGAGTTGAAGCTTTAAAACAGCTTTCATTCGCTAGGACAATCTTACTCAGTTCACTTTGCTGAATTTTTTGTAGGCCTAATTCCACCCAATGACACCATTCTGCTTGGTTTGCTTTTTGTGAAAGCAATTGGATTGGCTGTTGAATAGATTTAAGTACACTCTGTTTCGTAAAAGTTTCTAAGCTGTCAAGTGCGCGATGTTTATCTTGCACAAAATCTTGTGTATCAATAAAAAGTGTAACAGTTAAACCTGTTTGCGTTTGTTGCAATAAAATACGCGGTAATACAAATAAGGTTTCTCCATAAAATTGTAAACCACCGACCAATGATAAATCATGTGTTTGTACAAATTGTTCAGCTAAAGCCACATCTGAAAATGATCGCACTTTTCCGATTGATGCCCAAGTTGAAGAGCCATCGCGAATCTTAAGATAAAATTGAGGATAATTGTGTTGCGATTTTAGCCAAGACAATAAAGGAAACGATGCCATTGATTGTACTTGAAAAAGGGCAATCTCCTGATTTTCGGAGGGTTGATAAGCATTTATTAGTGTAATTAATTGTGCTTTAATTGTTTGCAAATTATCCATGTTGAAAAAGCATTGTTTTTAGCAAAAAAATAAGTTAAAAATAAACATTAATTCTACCGCACTTTAATAGAAAATTTTACAAAATCTTTTCTCCTTACATAAATAAGCGTAAAGTGTCGTTATTTTCAGTCAATTTCATTCTTACAGCGCAAACATAAGGTCAATCCCATGGTGCATTTTCCGAAATCAGATAAATTGGAACACGTTTGTTACGATATTCGTGGACCAGTGCATAAAGAAGCTCTTCGTCTTGAAGAAGAAGGTCATAAAATTTTAAAACTTAATATTGGTAACCCTGCGCCATTTGGTTTTGAAGCGCCAGATGAAATCTTAGTGGATGTCATTCGAAACCTCCCAACTGCACAAGGCTATTGTGACTCTAAAGGTCTCTATTCCGCACGTAAAGCAATTGTGCAGTATTACCAATCAAAAGGGATTCATGGAGCAACAGTCAATGATGTTTACATTGGCAATGGAGTTTCAGAGCTCATCACTATGTCACTACAAGCATTATTAAATGATGGTGACGAAGTATTAATTCCGATGCCTGATTATCCACTTTGGACTGCTGCAGCAACGCTCTCTGGTGGAAAAGCAGTACATTATCTTTGTGATGAACAGGCGAATTGGTTCCCAGATATTGCGGATATTAAAAGTAAAATTACCAACCGAACCAAAGCTATTGTCATTATTAACCCTAATAATCCAACAGGCGCAGTCTATAGTGAAGCATTGTTATTGGAGATCATTGAAATCGCTCGTCAAAATAATCTGATCATTTTTGCTGACGAAATCTACGATAAGATTTTATATGATGATGCAGTACACCACCATGTTGCTGCGCTTGCACCAGATTTATTGACGGTGACATTTAATGGTCTTTCAAAAGCCTATCGTGTCGCAGGATTTCGTCAAGGTTGGATGATTTTAAACGGTCCCAAAAAAGCGGCAGCAGGTTATATCGAAGGTTTGGATATGCTAGCGTCTATGCGTTTATGTGCGAATGTGCCAATGCAACATGCAATTCAAACAGCATTAGGCGGTTATCAAAGTATTAATGAGTTTATTTTGCCTGGTGGACGTTTGCTAGAACAGCGCAATAAAGCATACGAATTAGTAAATCAAATTCCAGGTATAAGCTGTGTGAAACCACAGGGTGCCCTTTATATGTTCCCGAAAATAGATATTAAGAAATTTAATATTTATGATGATGAAAAAATGGTTTTTGATTTGTTAAGCCAAGAAAAAGTCCTACTTGTACATGGACGCGGTTTTAACTGGCACTCACCTGACCATTTCCGAATTGTGACATTACCTTATGTTCACCAAATTGAAGAGGCATTAAGTAAACTGGCTCGTTTTTTAGAAACTTACCGCCAGTAAAAATAATCTAATAAAAATAATTTCTTATCACATTATTCTCATTTATTCCTCAAAAATGGACTCGCTTTCATAAAACGAGTCCATTTAACATTTAAACAGTCCTACAAGCCTATTCTATATTTATCCTTCCCTGATAAACTTTTTACTTTACTGAAATTCGTATGTTCAATTAAGTGACTTTTATCAAAAAGCCAAATAAAAATAATTCTCATTGACTTAAATCAAATTATTGGTTAAATTGACCGCACTTTTAACTGTCAACACTCATCTGAGGAATGTGATTATGAAAAAAATCTCCACATTAGCACTGGCTTTATCTGCAGTTATTTCAACTTCTGCGATAGCAGCAAATGAAGTTAACGTTTATTCTTATCGTCAACCGTATTTGATCGAGCCAATGTTAAAAGACTTTGAAAAAGATACTGGCGTAAAAGTCAATGTCATTTTTGCTGATAAAGGTTTAGTCGATCGTGTAAAACGCGAAGGTGAGTTAAGTCCAGCAGATGTTTTATTAACAGTTGATATTAGCCGTGTAATGGAAATTGTGAAAGCAGGTTTAGCACAACCTATTCATAGTGAAACATTAGAGAAAAATATTCCAGCTAATTTCCGTGATTCAAAAGATGAGTGGTTCGCCTTAACAACTCGTGCTCGTGCAATCTATACATCAAAAGATCGTGTAGGTAAATTACCAGCAGATTTCACTTATTATGATTTAGCGAAACCTGAATATAAAGGTAAAGTTTGTGTACGTTCAGGTAAAAATGCCTACAACGTTTCTTTAGTTGCGTCAATGATTGCACATGATGGTGAAGCAAAAGCAAAAGCATTTTTAGAAGGATTGAAAGCGAATCTTGCACAGAAACCACAAGGTGGTGACCGTGATCAAGTAAAAGCAATTAAAGAAGGTGTTTGTGATTATTCATTAGGAAATAGCTATTACTTCGGTAAAATGTTAGATGATGAAAAACAACGTAGTTGGGCAGAAGCAGTATATATCAACTTCCCTAATCAAAAATCACAAGGAACACACGTAAATATAAGTGGCGTTGCTATTGCAAAACATGCACCAAATAAAGAAAATGCAGTGAAATTAGTCGAGTATTTAAGTGGTGATAAAGCACAACATTTATACGCGGAATTAAACCACGAATATCCAGTGAAAGCAGGTGTTGAACGTTCTAAATTAGTTTCATCTTGGGGCGAGTTTAAAGCAGATAACATTGCATTAGAAAAAATCGCTGAAAATTACGATAAAGCGTTAAAACTAATTGACGAAGTAAAATTTGATCTTTAATTTAACGTTTCTACTACACAATTAAATTTAAGGGCGGCTTTTAGTCGCCCTTTAGGTTATTATTTATATTTGCGATTTTAAGATGTATTTACTCAAAAAAACAGCCTTAAATTTAACTGCACTTTTTATCGTGCTATTTTTCCTTTTACCTTTATTGTCTATTTTTTATCAATCTTGGCAAGCTGATTGGGGAAATATCCAACATCTTTGGCAAACTGTACTCACTGATTATAGTTTAAATTCTCTTCTGCTTGTCTTAGGTACTGTTTTTTTAAGTCTTATTTTTGCTATTCCTGCTGCTTGGATTATTTCAACTTATCAATTTACGGGGCAAAAGATATTACAGTGGGTGTTGTGTTTACCTCTAGCTATGCCTGCTTACTTAGTTGGTTATTTATATACAGACTTATTAGATTATGCAGGTCCTGTTCAATCTGTATTGCGCCAGTTTTTTGGTTGGGATAACCCTAAAGACTATTGGTTTCCAAGTATCCGCTCCCTAACTGGCGCCTGTTTTGTGCTCGCACTTGTTCTATATCCCTATGTTTTTTTGCTCGTTCGTGTTGCCTTATTAGAGCAATCAGAAAACTTAATCCATAGCGCAAAAACCTTAGGTGCAAATGCATTTTATTTATTTAGAAAAGTGACCTTTCCTTTAATTCGCCCAGCTATTGCTGCTGGTGCCTCATTAGTTGCTATGGAAACTCTAGGTGATTTTGGTACTGTTTATTATTTTGCTGTCCCCACGCTCACGACTGCAGTCTACGATACTTGGCTAGGTTATGGTGATTTAGGTTCAGCCAGCCAAATTTCACTTTTAATGCTATTTATGATTTTTAGCTTACTTTGGTTAGAACGTTATAGTCGCCGTAAGCAAAAAACTTATCAGCGTGGTTATGAGAAAAAACGTAGTTTAAAACCGCTATCTGGTATGAAATTATTTCTTGCTCAAACTTACTGTTGGGGATTGGTGAGCATTGCTTTTGTCATCCCTTTTATAAAACTAATTTATTGGGCTGTCTCTTATTTTGATATTACTCAAGCAGACAACTTTTTGAAATATGCTTATCACAGCTTATCAAGCTCAATGATTGCAGCCGTTGTTTGTGTACTTTTAGCTTTATTTCTACATTTTTTTAATCGACTGGCATTACAACAATCACCGCGACAACAACAAACCGCTTATTACGGTCTTCAATTGTCATCATTAGGCTACGCTGTGCCTGGCACGGTATTAGCTATTGGGATTCTTATTCCTTATACGAGTGCAGACCATCTGATCAATACGCTATTTAAATCACTAGGTCTTTCACCTGTTGGATTAATTTTCTCGGGCTCAATGTTTGCATTACTCTCAGCCTATACAATACGCTTTTCTGCTATGGCAATTGGTGGAATTGAAACATCTTTTCAAAAAATTTCACCGTCGTTAGATATGGCAAGTCGAACATTAGGGCACAATGGTTTTAGGATGCTACGCCTTGTCCATATGCCACTACTTTCCAAAGGAATTTTGACAGCGTTAATGATGGTTTTCATTGAAACAATGAAAGAATTGAATGCCTCATTACTATTACGCCCCTTCAATTTTGACACGTTAGCAACACATGTCTTTACTTTTACTTCAGATGAACAACTTGAACAAGCAGCTCTACCAGCTATCGCATTAGTTTTAGTTGGATTACTGCCTGTGATTTGGTTAACTCGTTCACTCGTTCTTAATTCAGAAAAAGATCGCTAATTATGACTATATTACAAATCTCCCAACTTACTTGTGGTTACAATGCTGAAAATGTACTAAAGGACTTAGATCTCACAATGGCAAAAAACGAGATTTTGTGTTTACTTGGGGCAAGTGGTTGTGGCAAAACGACATTATTAAAATCTATTGCTGGTTTACAAGAAATTGAGAAAGGAGAAATCCTATTTAACCAACAAAACTTGGCGAAGCTACCTGTTGAAAAACGGCAAATTGGAGTTATTTTCCAAGACTATGCGCTGTTTCCTCACTTAACAGTTAAAGAAAATATCGCTTTTGGGTTACAACATAAAAGCCGTACTGAAAAGCAAAATATGATTGAAAAAATGACCGCTCTTGTGCGTTTAACAGGCCTCTTAGAACGTTATCCTTATGAACTATCAGGCGGTCAACAGCAACGTGTGGCAATCGCGCGAGCATTAGCGTGCGAACCTCGTTTACTATTATTAGATGAGCCTTTTTCTAATATTGATAGTCAAGTACGCTACCAAATGATTGATGAAATCAAAGAGATTTTAAAAAGCCAACAAATACCTGCTATTTTTGTGACTCATAGTAAGGAAGAAGCATTCGCTTTTGCAGATAAACTTGCCATTATGGATAAGGGAAAAATTGTTCAAATCGGTCATGTTGATGCACTATATCAAATGCCAATTAATAAATTTGTTGCTGAGTTTTTGGGGAATGTGAATTATTTAGAATGTCAAATAACATCAGAGAATAGTTTTGAGTCTCCCATTGGTCATTACCAATTTGAACAAGTGCTCAAGTTTTCCAATGGAAAACTAATTGACTGTATAAAACAAGTACATTGGTTAGTGCGGCCACAAAGCTTTCAAATTCATCGTGATGATAGTGGTTCAGGCTTTATCATTAAAAAACGTTTTCTCGGTCCTTATTGTCAATATGATGTAAAAATAAATGATAAGATATTTACTGTACAGAGTCCAAAAAATTTCCCTGTAGGCGAAAGAGTGCGTTTAAATTATAAATGTACTTTGCCGATTTTATTCGAGAAATAAAAGAGACAGACATATAAACAAAAACAGCGTATTACACGCTGTTTTTGTTTAATCACTAAAATTCTCAGGTAAAAACTCTTGCATTTGTGCCCAAATCACACCACTGTCTTTACCATATTGACGGATACACTCTTTCACCTCTGAGGTTTGTTGAGTTTCACAAAGATGACGTAATTGGGTATAAAAAACTTTAGCTAGATCGCGTGCTGCGGGGTTTGAAAAATAAAACAAGCCTACTCGCGAATACAACCCTTTTAAGCTATTTAATATCAATCCATACACAGGATTATCTGAAGCAAAAGCTAATTTACGAAATAAATCATAGTCAAAATTGGTATAAGCTTCTGCACTGTTTTCTAATGTATCCAATGCATTAAATATACTGAGTGATTTCTCAGGTTCTAATTTAAACGCTTTTTGGATATAAATCGCTGAGATATTAGTTCTTGCAGAAAGTACATTAGAAATAAAACTTGGCAGTTTAGTACTATCCAAACGAATTAATACTTCTAAAATATTTAAACCTGAGGTTTCCCAAATATCATTGACCTTTGTTGGTTTACCATGTTGGATATTCAACCACCCATCACGCGCAAGACGCTGTAAAACTTCGCGCAAAGTCGTACGAGTCACGCCTATTTTTTCAGCTAGCTCTCGCTCTGCTGGTAAATCAGAACCTGGTGGAAAATGGTTATTCCAAATACTTCTGACAATATATTCTTCCGCTAAACCAGCCGGGCTTTGAGCTTTTAAAAGAGGTTGATCATTATTCATACATTTCTTCTAGTTGATTAAATTTAAAATGTGATACAGCTAACAAATAGTTATTTTAAGTGTTATCGTGCAATGAAGTATATATTACAATTATCTTAATTATATGCAAAATTTTTCAAAATATTAAATATTAAACTAAGGTGGTAGTACAAATGAGTTATACTCAAGCATTCCTAAAAAATTTTTTAGGAGCAAGTCCTGATTGGTATAAAATCGCAATTGTTGCGTTTCTTATCATTAATCCAATAGTCTTTTTCCTTATTAGTCCTTTTGTAGCGGGCTGGTTACTGGTTGCAGAATTTATCTTTACATTGGCAATGGCGCTAAAATGCTATCCCCTCCAACCAGGTGGCTTACTTGCACTGGAAGCTGTTGCAATCGGTATGACACATCCCGAACATGTAAAAGCAGAAATTTTGGCAAACTTTGAAGTCCTTCTGCTATTAATTTTCATGGTTGCGGGCATTTATTTCATGAAACAACTTCTCTTGTTTGTTTTTACTAAACTTCTTTTAAGTATCCGCTCTAAACTGACACTCTCTCTTGCATTTTGTCTGAGTGCAGCCTTCCTATCTGCATTTTTAGATGCGTTAACAGTTGTTGCCGTCATTATTAGTGTCGGCATGGGGTTCTATGGTGTCTATCACAAAGTTGCATCAGGTAATAATTTCAATGACTCAACAGATATTACTAAAGATGACAAGATAGGTACAAATAAAGAAACATTAGAACAATTTCGTTCATTTTTACGTAGTTTAATGATGCACTCCTGTATCGGAACTGCATTGGGTGGTGTCATGACGATGGTAGGTGAACCACAAAACTTAATTATTGCAGAGCAAGCTAAGTGGGGATTTGCAGAATTCTTTTTACGCATGTTACCTGTCACACTGCCTGTTCTTTTCTGTGGTTTAATCACCTGTTGGTTAGTCGAAAAGTTCCGTCTTTTTGGCTATGGTGCTAAATTACCACGTAAAGTATGGGGTATCCTAGCGAAGTTCGATCGCAATAATCAACAAAAAATGTCACAACAAGATCGCTTAAGACTCTTATGTCAAGCACTAATTGGTATCTGGTTAGTGATTGGTTTAGCTTTTCATTTAGCAGCAGTCGGTATTATTGGTTTAACAGTTATTATCCTTGCTACTTCATTCTGTGGTATAACAAGCGAACATGCTATTGGAAAAGCATTCCAAGAATCATTACCCTTTACAGCATTACTCGCAGTATTCTTTTCTGTCGTAGCAGTTATCATTGACCAGCAATTATTTGCGCCGATTATCCAATTTGTTCTCTCTGCAAGTGAAAATGCACAATTAGCGCTGTTCTACACATTCAATGGTTTATTATCTGCAATTTCAGATAATGTTTTTGTTGCCACTGTCTATATTAATGAAACAAAGGCAGCTCTTGAAGCAGGACTCATCTCTCAGGCTCAATATGAATTATTAGCTGTTGCGATTAATACAGGAACAAATCTACCTTCAGTCGCTACACCAAATGGTCAAGCAGCCTTTTTATTTTTATTAACATCATCACTCGCACCATTAATTCGTTTGTCTTATGGCAGAATGGTCTATATGGCACTACCTTATACTATTGTATTATCTGTCATTGGGCTATTAGCAGTTGAATTTCTTTTACCAAGTACAACTGCCGCGCTCATTCAATTTGGTCTTATCGCACCAATGCCATAATGTGCAGGAGGAAGAATGCTAAGTTTTTTTAAAACACTATCAACAAAACGAAGTGGCTGGTTTCTACTATTATTTTCAGCATTAGTACTAGAAGGGATCGCGCTTTACTTCCAACATGGTATGGGATTACAACCTTGTGTAATGTGTATTTATGAGCGAGTCGCAATACTTGGCATTGCTTTTGCGGGTTTATTTGGTTTGCTTTATCCTAACTCAATGATTTTACGCTTAATTGCATTAATTTTAGGGTTAGGTAGTGCTATAAAAGGGCTAATGATAAGTTTAACACATTTAGATTTCCAACTTTATCCAGCGCCTTGGAAACAATGTTCAGCATTTGCTGAATTTCCTGAAACATTGCCATTAGATAAATGGTTTCCTTATCTCTTCCAACCTTATGGTTCTTGCAGTGAAATATCGTGGCAGTTTTTAGGTTTTTCGATGGTACAGTGGTTAGTTGTGATTTTCAGCTTCTATACATTACTACTCGCTCTTTTATTTATTAGTCAGATTAAGCGCCTTAAACCCAAACAACGTATGTTATTTCATTAAAAATAAAAATAGTGTAGCGAAAAGCTACACTATTTTTATTAACATTGAATTTCTTGAACGACAAATTGTAATGAATGTCTTGCCAGTAATCGCGCTTTGCGTTGTTTTAAACGCTTTAAACGTAACGCTCGTCCTTGTGATAAACGATACAATTTTTTTGTTGGCTTTAAAAAGCTTTTACGTCTAGCCATAGTATCCCTCTTATTGTGTTACAACTGTTTTAGTTATTGTGTCTACTTCCGTATTAAGTTCATCTGAATTCATCTTTTCTAGCTCAATCTCATCGATATTCGCTTGCTGAATACGGTAATAATGCACAATGCTATTCATATAACGTCGAATATTTTCAACATAATGATAGGCTTCATATCCTCTTGCATAACCATATTTTAAGTTCGTGTAGTAACGTTTTTCAGCTAATAGAGGCAAGTTCTTTTTCACATCCAGCCAGTTATCAGGATCACCACCTAAACTTTTAGTTAAACGACGAGCATCAAGTAAATGCCCCAATCCCATGTTATAGGCAGCTAATGCGAACCAAATACGCTCATCTTCTGCAATAGTATCTGGCATTTGTGTAATCAGCCAATGTAAATATTCTGAACCAGCTTTAATACTTTGTTCAGGATCTGTCCTATCTTTTATACGCATACGATCGGCTGTTGCTTTGGTCAACATCATCATTCCACGTACGCCTGTCGGAGAGGTCGCATCTGGATTCCAGTGAGATTCTTGATAAGCAATTGCAGCTAATAAACGCCAATCTAAATTTCCTTTATACTTTTCAAATAATGGCGCAAATTTAGGTAGTACAGTTTCAATTGCTCTTAAATAACTGCGTGTATCAACGTAATCAAATTGTGCTAGATGATTAAAGTATTTTTCTTCGATACGTGCAATTAAACCCGTTTCAATGGCACTGTTCATGAAGTCTAGTAAGGATGCTTGTAACTCACTGTAAGAGTTACTCGGTAAATACCAATGGACTGTCGATTCATCTGTCACATCAAAAGCGACTGCAACATTAGGTTTAATTTGTTGAACCGCTGACACATCAATGGAATTGGCAATCACGTAATCTATTTTACCGTTTGCCATCTGAATTAATAACTCTTCTGGGGTGAGCTTTTCATTCACCTTCCAACTGAGCGAAGAAAACTTCTCTTTTGCTTCTTCTAATAATGTGATGAGTTCTGAGCCAGAGGCAATACTGACTGTACTTTTTAACTCACCTAAGCTACGTGGACGTTCAGTACCTTTACGATAAACTAATTGCCAAGAAGCTGAGTTATAAGTAGGTCCAACTTGAAATTTCTCTAATTTCTTTGCTTGATACAATAAATTCGCGGCCGCAATATCAATTTTATTATTCTCTAAAGCTTGAAATAGTTCATCTGCATTTGTCATTACTGAAACTTCAAGATCAACGTTAAGATACTCTGCAAATGCTTTACTCAACTCATATTCTAATCCAGCTGGTTGTCCTGAATGATCGATAAAATAAGAAATCGGATTATTAATCGTTCCCACAACCAATTTACCGCGATGTTGTATCGCGGTATAACGATTCTCTTCTGAGCGCATAATTTGTTGCCAAGGGAATACCATATCTACTGCCCACAATAGCAATGCCACTATAGCAATAATACGTATAAATAGACCTTTCAAATGACCTCTTTCTAGTTTGGTGATCTTAAGCTTAGGCATTTTAACCATTAAATTGCGATTAGACAAACTAAAAAATGGGGGCTTTTTTCCTCGTATTTTTGATATGAAAGTGTCTAAATTAACGATTTAATCGGTTTAATCCCTTAAACAACAAATTAATTTTGATATTAAAAGTCATCCAACTCAGTCAATAAATAGTATGTTACTTTAATAAAGCACAATGTAGTCATGTACTTTCCTTGTATATTACGAAATGCATCCATATAATGTGCGCACATACATTCCTGCTCTCATTTTAATAGGAGACTTAAGATGGATCTTGCGATTTATCTTCAATTTTTTATTGGATTAATTGCTCTCGTTAATCCATTAGGCGTTGTGCCAATTTTTTATTCAATGACAGCGTCGCTATCAAAAGAACAACAAAACAAAACGGGGTTAATCACTTGTATTTCTATTGTGATTATCTTATTGGTCAGTTTCTTCTTCGGTAACTTTATTCTCAATGCCTTTCATATTTCCATTGATTCTTTCCGTATCGCAGGCGGAATTGTCGTAATTTTAATCGCATTAACGATGATTAACGGGAAAATTGGTGAGCATAAAATCAATAAAGAAGAAAAAAATGAAAACTTTGATGACTATAATAACATTGCAGTTGTCCCTCTTGCGATGCCCATTATGGCGGGTCCAGGGTCTATTAGTGCTACAATCGTCTTTGGTTCAACACAACATAGTATTATCGATTATTTTTATTCTTCTATTACTATTATGTTATTTGGCTTAGGTTGTTACATTTTGTTTCGTTATTCTGAACCAGTGATCAAAAAACTAGGGAAAACAGGCTCTAATGTTATTACACGTATTATGGGCTTACTATTGATGTCACTGGGTATTGAAATTATCATCGGGGGATTAAGAAACTTAGGGATTGTATAAACTCGCTATAAGTCTTTAATCTTAGGGAAATACGTTACCCGATTTAACTTGCCTTAAATAAGGTAACGTGTTTTCAAGATATAGGGCAATACAACATTCTGATTTTACAACCCTCTGTTTCATATTCAAATGACTCATGATATAGATATCAATCTCCCTCCAAAGAGTATAGTTGCTAAAAAGTACCTCTCTCATCTCCGCATTTTAACTATCATTAAACCTTTTTTCACCATTTTATCTATTTCAATTTTTATGATACAAAAATAAACTTTCAACCAATATAAAAGAAACAATTTAAAATAATTCTAAAAAAAACGCATTTTATTTAAATTAAATTTAATTTCATTTTATTTTTTTAAAATATAGAAAAAAAAGATTTGCATAAGCATTTCATTCTGTTCAATACTCTGTCCTGTGCCAAACAAGGCGAACAACTATAATAAATTGCAAACATCTTTAAATATCATATTCAGAAGGAAATCATTATGTCTCAAGTTGCATCATTAGAAGCATTTTTAGAAAAAGTTGCACAGCGCGATGGCGCACAACCCGAATTTTTACAAGCAGTCAAAGAGGTCTTAACATCCATCTGGCCTTTTCTTGAAAAAAATCCTAAATATCGTTCACAAGCTCTATTAGAGCGTCTAGTTGAACCTGAACGCGCAATTCAATTTCGTGTAGCATGGACAGATGATCAAGGTCAAGTACAAGTAAACCGCGCATTTCGCGTGCAATACAATAGCGCAATTGGTCCGTTTAAAGGCGGCATGCGTTTCCACCCTTCGGTTAATTTATCTATTCTAAAATTTTTAGGCTTTGAACAAGTATTTAAAAATGCCTTAACAACATTACCGATGGGAGGTGGTAAAGGTGGCTCAGACTTTGATCCTAAAGGGAAAAGTGATGCTGAAGTGATGCGTTTCTGTCAAGCACTTATGATCGAATTATATCGTCATTTAGGTCCAGATACGGATGTACCTGCGGGAGATATTGGTGTGGGTGGTCGTGAAGTCGGCTATTTAGCAGGTATGATGAAAAAATTATCTAATCAAACAGGCAGTGTATTCACGGGTAAAGGTTTGACCTTTGGTGGAAGCTTAATTCGCCCAGAAGCAACAGGTTATGGCTTAGTTTATTTTGCGCAAGCTATGCTTGCAGAAAAAGGACAAAGCTTTTCTGGCAAAATTGTTGCAGTTTCAGGCTCAGGTAATGTTGCACAATATGCTATTGAAAAAGCGTTAGAATTTGGTGCGAAAGTCGTCACTTGTTCAGACTCTGCGGGCTATGTATATGATGAATCTGGGTTTACAACAGAAAAGCTGGCAGCACTAATGGAAATCAAAAATGTAAAACGTGGTCGTGTAAAAGAATATGCAGAACAATTCGGTTTAAAATATGTAGAAGGCAAACGACCTTGGGAAATTAAAGTAGATATTGCTCTACCTTGTGCAACACAAAATGAAATTGAACTTGAAGATGCAAAAGTATTAGTTTCTAACGGTGTACAGCTTGTAGCGGAAGGCGCTAATATGCCGACTACAATTGAAGCAACTGATGCTTTCTTAGACGCGGGAGTCTTATTCGGTCCAGGTAAGGCAGCTAACGCAGGCGGTGTAGCAACCTCTGGTTTAGAAATGTCACAAAATGCACAACGTTTAAGTTGGACACGTGAAGAAGTTGATGCCAAATTACAGCGAATCATGCTTGATATTCATGCTAACTGTAAAAAATATGGTTCAGATAACCAAGGTAATATTAACTATGTCGTGGGTGCAAATGTCGCGGGTTTCGTCAAAGTAGCGGATGCGATGTTAGCACAAGGTGTATTCTAACTCTTGATAGAAACAACTATGAAAATGACCGCACTTTTTCTTATACAATACGAAAGTGCGGTCAATTTTTTATCTAATTTTTAAAGCGAAATCTCTAATTGATCATAAGCATGACGTACTTTATCTAAGGCATTTTCTACAGAATTATCTCTAGCCAAAATCACCCCCATACGACGATGCCCCTTCACTTCACCTTTACCAAATAAACGAATATTTGTATTCGGTTTAGCCAGAACTTCAGCTAAATTACCAAATTGAACTTGATTTGACTGCCCTTCTACTACAATTGCTTTAGAGGCAGACGGGCTAATTAAATGAATCTCTGGAATTGGCAAACCTAAAATAGCGCGTGCATGTAATGCAAATTCTGATAATTCTTGTGAAATTAGCGTCACCATCCCAGTATCATGAGGGCGTGGAGAAACTTCATTAAAAATCACCTCATCACCACAAACAAACATTTCTACACCAAAAATACCACGACCACCTAGTGCCGTCGTAATTTTTTCTGCGATCTCTTGCGCCTTAGCTAGAGCGACATGTGACATTGCTTGAGGTTGCCAAGACTCACGATAATCACCATCAATTTGTATATGACCAATTGGTGCTAAAAAAGAAGTGCCATGAATATGGCGTACAGTTAATAATGTAATTTCATAATCAAATTTCACAAATCCTTCGACAATAACGCGACCACCACCAGCACGCCCACCTTGTTGTGCATAATCCCACGCTTTTTGCATATCATCTGCGGATTTTAAAATGCTTTGTCCATGACCAGAAGAAGACATTATCGGTTTAACGACACAAGGCAACCCAATTTTTTCCACCGCAACTTTGAAATCCGCAAAATTATCTACGAATTGAAAATGTGAGGTTGGCAATCCTAGCTCTTCAGCAGCTAAACGACGAATTCCTTCCCGATTCATCGTTAGTTGAGTAGCTTTCGCTGTTGGAATCACATTAAAGCCCGCCTGTTCAAGTTCTACTAATGTTGCTGTCGCGATTGCTTCTACTTCTGGCACAATATAATCTGGCTTTTCTTGTTCTACTAAAGCTTTTAATGCCTCGCCATCTAACATGGAAATAGTATAGGCTCGATGTGCAACTTGTTGAGCAGGTGCATTTTCATAACGATCAACCGCAATAACCTCAACACCTAAACGCTGCAATTCAATCACTACTTCTTTTCCTAATTCACCAGACCCAAGCATCATCACTTTCGTTGCTTTTGGCGTTAAAGGCGTACCAATTATTGTCATATTCATTTCCTTCTGGCTATGTTGTCTGAATATAAGATTATGAATTTAATAATTTTTCATCAAGCAACAAGTCTTCATTCTTATTCACGCGAATACCTGTTGAAATGACATTCAGCGCAATTTGATGTGCATCTGAAAGCGAATGCTCTGTATAGCTACCACATTGATATTCATTTAACTCTGGAATTTGGCTTTGTTCTTTTACGCTAAGAACATCTTGCATTGAGGCCAACCAAGCTGCTGCAACCTGATGCTCATCCGGTGTGCCAATTAATGACATATAAAAGCCTGTACGGCAGCCCATTGGTGAAATATCAATAATTTCAACATGATCACTATTTAAGTGGTCGCGCATAAAACCAGCAAACAAATGCTCTAAAGTATGAATTCCTTTAGGGGATAAAATATCTTTATTTGGTGCACAAAAACGCAAATCAAAGACACTAATGTCATCCCCTTTTGGGGTACGCATCGTTTTAGCAATACGTACAGCAGGAGCATTCATTCGAGTATGGTCGACTTTAAAACTATCAAGTAATGGCATAATGACTTCCTTTAAATTATCAACTAATCTTAATTCCGATTAAATTTTTTGAACTTTACTATAAAGTACCTGTCTTAAAATACAGCAACTTGCAGTTGTTTTTAATAAAATTGGTTCCTTAGGTTATTTCACCACCCTTTAGGGTGGTGTTTTTTTATGTTAAAAACATATTTATTTTACTTAAATTGCAAACAAATTCATCGTTAATAACAACAAAAAAAGATAACGTACTAACTTACCAAATGTAATGAGAATCAATGCACCAAACATATTGATGCGTAACCAGCCCGCTACAGCACAAAACATATCTCCGACAACAGGTAACCAACTAAAAAATAAGCTCCAAATACCATAGCGTTGAATTCGATTAACAACCCATTCAAAACGTGGATGTTGCTGCTGTTTTTCTGACAGTTGAGGTAATAATCGCCCAAGCCAATAGGTGCTAAAACTTCCTAGACTATTACCTAATACAGCAATCATAAATAAACTTATTATCTGCTCGTTTAACAAGCTATTCTGATTTAAAGCCAAAGGTGTTAATAATCCAATAAAAACAACTTCTGAATTACCAGGTAAAACCGTAGCACTTAAAAATGCACTGACAAACATCAAATATAAGCTATGCTGTTGCCAGAACTCCCAAGACCATAAATCAATCATTTAAATTAGGTTTAAAACGTTGTAAATAATCATCACGATCTTTTGCACTAATTGTTCTTAATACTCTACATGGGTTACCTACTGCGACACAATTAGCTGGAATATCTTGCGTAACAATAGAACCAGCACCTATTACAGAATTATCACCAATTGTTACGCCACCTAAAATCACAACATTACCACCAATCCATACATTATTCCCAATCACGATAGGTAATGCTTGTTCCCATTCTGCTTTACGTAACTCAGGATCAATTGGATGACCAACAGTATATAGGCTCACATTTGGTGCAAATAGCACATCATCACCAATTCTCACTCCACCAGTATCTAAAATCGTACAATTGTAATTAGCAAAAAAATTTTTACCTATTTCAATAAATTGACCATAATCGCAATAGAAAGGGGAATTAATATGTGGGGTATTCGTTGCTTTACCAAGAATTGTTAGAATTAAACGCTCTTTGTTCTTTTTATCAGACGGGCGAGTTAAAATATTATATTCATATAATAGCTCTTTATTACGCAGTCGTAATTCGGCTAATTCATTATCATACGGCTGGTGTGCTAAGCCTGTGAGCATTCTTTCTTTATCTGTTAGCATATATTATCCTATAATTAATGTGTTCGTTCTCACATCAAACACATGCATACCTGCAGCTAACCCTGCTTGTATACCTAAATCCCCATCTTCAAAAACTAAACAATCTTGTGGCTTAGTTTTAATTACCTCAGCGCAACGTAAAAAAGTATCGGGCTCAGGCTTATGTTTTTCCACATCCTCCGAAGTAACAATCGCATCAAAACAATAAGCAATATCCAATTTATCTAATAGCAAATGCGTCATTTCACGATGCGATCCTGTCCCTAACGCCAGTGGCTTTTGCCTATAAAAATGCCTTGCAACATCGGCGGCAGGTAAAAGTGTTGCTTGGTTTAAAATAAGTGCTTTACCAAACTGACGTTTTAAACGCATCACATCTTGTAATAACGTTGAAGGCATATTGGCTTCTTGCATGATTGCTTGTGCAATCGCCTGTAGTGGTGCGCCTGCCATGTTATACATAATTTCAGGTTTTAAGGTATAACCATAATGCTCACCAACCATCAACCAAGCTTTCGCATGACACGGCATAGTATCGATTAAAGTACCATCCATATCAAAAATTAATCCAGCATATTGGTTAAAACGTTGTTTATCTAACATCACTTACCTGCTCTCAGCGTAATTTAAATTATGTGTATTGTGCTATAAATTTGTGATCTATGCACTGTTTAATTCTATAGAATTGAGCTAGACTGAATAATAAGTCGTAGTGAGGAAAATATGAATATTCAATCTCATTTGGAAATGTTACAAGTTCGTAAATTAATTGATGAGCAAATTATTGAAATTGTATTCAATGCACGACATCATTTAGCACAGCATTGGTATGTTGATGTAAATAGAGCACAAGCTACGACTCTGCTTATTCATTTAGCTAATTCACTTGGTAGAATTAAGCGTCAACATTGTGCGTCGCCTTTACATAAGGATTTTCAAGCCAAGATTCAAAGTGCGGTCTGTTTCCCGACAGTATTAGCAATACATGAAGAAATTTTACAACTAATTCCCTTCCCTATCCCTGCTAATGAGCAAAGTTATTTCTTAGCCAATTATTATTCGCTTTTACTTGATCAGCCACAAATTTTAGAGAGGTTAGAACAAATAGCAATTCAATAAGATGACAAGTTACCCCATCAATTCTTTACTAGAAATAAACTATTCTTCTATAGAAAGTCACGCTAGATAGCAGATAAATTAATAATTTGAATCTAAAAGGGAAATTAAGATATAAAATGGCGCACCCGAGAGGATTCGAACCTCTGACCGCTCGGTTCGTAGCCGAGTACTCTATCCAGCTGAGCTACGGGTGCGTATAATGGGAATTTTATTTACTTGCTTGAACCATTCTAAACAATAGAGTCAATTTAAAATGGCGCACCCGAGAGGATTCGAACCTCTGACCGCTCGGTTCGTAGCCGAGTACTCTATCCAGCTGAGCTACGGGTGCAGCACTTGTTTACTTGCTATTGAGCTAAACAACTTTGAGCTAAATAACTTGTAAACTTGAGTAAATGGCGGTGAGAGAGGGATTCGAACCCTCGATGGAGTTTTTGACCCCATACTCCCTTAGCAGGGGAGCGCCTTCAGCCTCTCGGCCATCTCACCACAATCGGTTTGTGGGCGGTATGATACTTTTTTCTGAAAATAAGTCAAATCATTTTTTATAAAAAAACATTCAGTTGACTGATTTCTCTACAAATGAGAGTAAATAAAAGAGAAAAAAATTATTTTCCCCGTAAAATAGCACGTAAATTGGCTAACTGATTCGCCGTATTTTCTTGCTGCTGTGCCTTTGTCATCGGTGGTTTATCACGCTCCCACTGTATATCATCTACAGGTAATTCAGCTAAAAAACGGCTTGGTTCAGGTTTCAAAATTTCACCAAACTGACGGCGCTCTTTACATAAAGAAAAGACTAAATTTTGTTGTGCACGCGTAATGCCAACATAAGCTAAGCGACGTTCTTCTTCAACATTATCTTCATCAATACTGGTTTGATGTGGCAAAATCCCTTCTTCCATACCAATCAAAAAAACATGTGGAAATTCTAGCCCTTTAGAAGCATGCAATGTCATCAATTGAACCTGATCACTTTCATCATCTTCCTCACCTCTCTCCATCATGTCGCGTAAAGTTAATCTAGTGACAATTTGATTTAAGTTCATTGGTTCATCAACCTCATCTCCTTTAAGCATATCACCAACCCAATCAAACAAAGTGGCAACATTTTTACTTTGCATTTCTGCTGCTTTTGGACTTAGTGCATATTCATATAAATATTCTTCATAATGTAATTGCGCTAGCATAGTCCGAATCGCCCGTTCAGGTTCAGAGCGTCCTATTTCATCACTCAATTGTACGACCCATTGAGCAAAATTTTGCAATGCATTGTAAGCCTTAGGTGTAACTCGTTGAATCAGTTCAAAGTCAAAAATTGCTTCAAACAAACTTATCTGTTTCTCTTGTGCTAATGTACCTAATCTTTCCAGTGTCACTGTACCAATTTCACGCTTTGGCGTATTCACAATGCGTAAAAATGCTGCGTCATCATCTTGGTTAACCACTAAACGTAAATATGCCATCATATCTTTGATTTCAGCGCGAGAGAAAAATGATGTCCCTCCTGAAATTTTATAAGGAATACGGTTTTGCATGAGCACTTTTTCTAATAAACGAGACTGATGGTTACCTCGGTATAGAATAGCGTAATCTTTATATTTTGCTTTATTCATGAAACGATGAGCGATTAATTCACTTACTACACGTTCTGCCTCGTCCTCTTCATTTTTTGCTTCAATAACTTGTAATTTCTCTCCTGATTGTAGAGTTGAGAAAAGTTGTTTATCAAAAACATGTTCATTATTAGCAATAAGAATATTGGCACAATGTAAAATACGCTGTGTTGAACGATAATTTTGTTCTAATTTAATGACTTCTAATTGAGGAAAATCCGTTTTTAAACGCATCATATTTTGGGGACGTGCACCACGCCACGAATAAATAGACTGATCATCATCTCCCACTACAGTAAAACATGCTCGCTCACCCACTAAGAGTTTAATTAACTCATATTGGCTAGTATTCGTATCTTGATATTCATCTACTAATAAATATCGAATTTTTTGCTGCCACTTTAAACGTACATCTTCATTCTGTTTAAACAATAAAGTCGGCAACATGATTAAATCATCGAAATCTAACGCATTATACGCTCGAATTTGTTTACTATAGCGCTCATAACATATTGCAAAAGTATCACCTTTAGCATCACGTGCTAACGCTTTTGCTTGTTGAGGAGAAATCAGATCATTTTTCCAATTTGAAATAGTTGAAACTAGCTCACGTAATAACTCTTTTTCTTCTGCAAGCAAATCCACTGTCAGCTCTTTTAATAACGCCAATTGGTCATGTTCATCAAACAGAGTCATATTCGCTTTCAAGCCCAACTGTTTGTATTCTCGTTTAATGATATCAAAACCTAATGTATGAAAAGTAGACACAGTAAGCCCACGACTTGCTTGCTTACCGATAGAATGTGCCACCCGTTCTTTCATCTCACGCGCGGCTTTATTCGTGAAAGTCACTGCTGCAATCTGACGTGGCTGATAACCACAATTTGCTACTAAATATGCGATTTTATTAATAATCACTCTTGTCTTACCCGAGCCAGCCCCTGCTAATACTAAACAAGGACCTGTTACATATTTAACTGCTTTTTGTTGTTGCTCATTTAATTTCATTGCGAATTATTTTTTATTGTATTTGTTGTGACCAAACATAAGGTAATAAGACGGAATCGAGTAAAAAAGAAAGTGGTAAGTCTAAAATAGGTAATCCCCACTGTTTCGCCATTTCCACATCATATCTAATCCCCGCATAAGCAGAATAAGGCTCTGTTGGATCAATTAACTTGACTATTGTTCCACAGCCATTTAAACAACAAAGTGCGGTCAAAATGAGAAATATTTTTTGCATCATTATCCCCATGATAAAAGATAGGCTAATGATATAAGTAATACATTTAAAATGCGATAAGAAAATCGTCAGAAAGAAAAATGCGGTAAACAAAAATGTCACCGCATTTTGTCAAATGAAAAGAAAAGCCTTATTTACCATCCCAAGCATGGATTGCTTTCGCACGTACATCTAACTTGCTTTGTGAGTCACCTTTAAAGTAGTTTTTATCTAAACCACCTTCCCAGTCACCATATTGTGTGTTTGGTAACATAATAAAGGTTTTTCCAAATTTTTTACTATTTTTAGCCACAAATTCGCGACGCTCTGCATTGCTTTTCTTGTAAGTGTCATCACCAAAATCGTTTAAGTTATCACCTACAAATAGTACGATATCATACCCCATGTCTTCAACTTGTTTGAAACGGATTGATTTATTTGATTTGTCTTTTTTCAATAATAATGTTTTATCATTCACACCAGTAAAACCAAGACGTTTCATATCATCAACCGTTCCCGCCTTCTCAACATCATCACGACGGTTAGACACGAAGAACATCGTACCACCATTTGCATTGACATAATTAGAGAATTCTACTGCTCCTGGAATTGCAGCCGATTGTCTTGCATCTACCCATTTAGTCCAAGTTTTTGGTGAAAAACCTTGACCTGTTTTTACTTGCCAACCAGCATACGCACTGTTGTCGATCATTGTTTCATCTAAATCAACAACAACTGCTTTTTTCTTACCTTTTTTCACTTTAGCATGATCGAAAGCGATTTTTGCTGAATTGAATGCTTGATGCGCCAAAGCATCATACTCGCCAGATTGTTGTGTCCACACTAAACCCATTGTCACTTGCTGTTGTAGTTTAGCCTGATTTTCTTGTTCCATAGCTTGTTGGTTTGAACATGCTGCTAATAATACAAGAGAACTGACTGCAATCACTGATAACTTAAATTTTTTCATTTTCTTCTCCTTGAATTGGCCATTAAAATTATGCGGATATTAATTTAACAAATTAATAAATAAAGGGATAGTTACTGCCAATCTGAATGTGATTAAGATCACAAACTTTTTTCTTTTTGTGAATATTTTTACATTTCTTGACAATAAAATGATACATACTGAAAAAAACATTCCTTTTTTTGACCGCACTTTTCCTTCATTTTTACGCTATAATGGCAGCCAAATTTTCATTTTAAAAACGGTTCAATTATGGCAAAAATTGCAGAAAACCCTTTAGTTCTTGTTGATGGCTCCTCTTATTTATATCGCGCATTTCATGCATTCCCACCACTCACGAATTCTTTAAATGAGCCAACTGGTGCGATGTATGGCGTATTGAATATGCTAAAAAGTTTGATTGCACAAGTACAGCCAAGTCATCTTGCTGTGGTATTTGACGCTAAGGGTAAAACGTTCCGTGACGAAATGTTTGAGCAATACAAATCACACCGCCCTCCAATGCCCGATGAATTACGCCAACAAATCTTGCCTCTCCACAATATCATTCGAGCCTTAGGTATTCCTCTTCTCGTTGTTGAAGGAGTAGAAGCCGATGATGTTATCGGTACTCTAGCAGTGCAAGCTTCAAAAGCGGGTAAAAAAGTCTTAATCAGTACGGGTGATAAAGATATGGCACAGCTCGTTGATGAAAATATTATGCTCATTAATACAATGAATAACAGCTTACTTGATCGCGAAGGTGTGATTGAAAAATATGGTTTGCCTCCTGAGTTGATTATTGATTACCTTGCGCTAATGGGAGATAGCTCAGACAATATTCCTGGTGTACCTGGTGTGGGCGAAAAAACTGCTTTAGGTTTACTACAAGGCATTGGTAGCATGGCGGAAATTTATGCCAACTTAGATAAAGTGGCTAACTTGCCAATTCGAGGTGCGAAAAAACTGGGGGATAAACTGCTTGATGCAAAAGAAATGGCTGATTTATCCTATTTACTTGCGACGATAAAAACAGATGTTAGCCTAAATATTACACCTGAAGAACTCACGCTGAGTGCTGCAAATAACGACCAGCTTATCGAATATTTTGGACGTTATGAATTTAAACGTTGGCTTAACGAAGTGATGAACGGTGAAAGCACGGTTACGAACGGTCACGAACAAGCAATCAAAATCAATCACTATCAAATCACACCACCAGCAACTGAAACAGAAAGTGTCGTCAAAATTAGCATAGATCGCAGTCAATATGACTGTATCCTCAGTTTATCGGTTTTAGAGAAATGGATAGGTAAGTTAGAAACGGCAAAATTAATTGCTATAGACACGGAAACAGACAGTTTAGACTATATGTCAGCTCATCTGGTCGGGATTTCTTTTGCCCTAGAAAATGGTGAAGCTGCTTATCTTCCACTCAAACATAACTATATCGGTGCGCCACAACAAGTCAATTTTGATCATGCACTCGCATTACTCAAACCTATTTTAGAAAATCCAGCTATTGAAAAAGTAGGACAAAATATCAAATTTGATCTTAGTATTTTTGCTCGTCATGGCATTCATGTACAAGGAATAGCTTACGATACTATGCTACTTTCTTACGTGTTAGATAGCACGGGTCGCCATAATATGGATGATCTCGCTAAACGGTATTTAGGTCATCAAACCATTAGCTTTGAAGAAATTGCAGGTAAAGGTAAATCTCAACTAACATTCAATCAAATCCCCTTAGAACAAGCTGCTGAATATGCTGCTGAAGATGCAGATATTACGATGAAATTACAGCAAGTATTATGGCCAAAATTATCACAACAACCGACGTTAGTTGAACTCTATGAAAACATTGAGCGCCCATTAATTGCGGTCCTTTCTCGAATTGAACGCCATGGTGTATTAATTGATTGTGATGCACTCTTTACGCAATCAAATGAAATCGGTGCAAGATTGACCGCACTTGAACAACAAGCTTATGAATTAGCGGGTCAACACTTTAATTTAGCTTCCACAAAGCAATTACAAGAGATCTTATTTGATAAATTAGGTTTACCTGTTTTAAAGAAAACACCAAAAGGTGCTCCTTCTACCAATGAAGAAGTATTAGAAGAATTAGCCTATGAACATGCATTACCTAAAGTATTAGTGGAACATCGTGGCTTAAGTAAACTCAAGTCAACTTATACGGATAAATTACCACAAATGGTTAATGTACAAACAGGGCGTGTGCATACCTCTTATCATCAAGCTATCACAACAACAGGCCGTTTATCTTCAAGCGATCCAAATCTACAAAATATCCCG
Source organism: Pasteurella canis (assembly GCF_020810675.1). Taxonomy (GTDB): domain Bacteria; phylum Pseudomonadota; class Gammaproteobacteria; order Enterobacterales; family Pasteurellaceae; genus Pasteurella; species Pasteurella canis. Next base: position 82,891 of record NZ_CP085871.1, on the reverse strand, counting down.
ATTCGAAATGAAGAGGGACGTCGTATCCGCCAAGCGTTTGTTGCTCGTAAAGGCTATAGTATAGTTGCAGCAGACTATTCACAAATTGAATTACGTATTATGGCGCATTTATCAAAAGATCAGGGGCTGATTAATGCGTTCAATGAAGGAAAAGACATTCACCGCTCTACTGCTGCCGAAATTTTTGGCATACCACTGGAACAAGTCACCAATGAGCAACGTCGTAGTGCTAAAGCGATTAATTTCGGTTTAATTTATGGTATGAGCTCTTTTGGTCTATCACGTCAGTTAGGTATACCACGCGGAGAAGCACAAAAGTATATGGATTTATACTTCCAACGTTATCCAAATGTCCAAACATTCATGAATGATATTCGCGAAACAGCGAAAGCGCAGGGATATGTCTCGACTTTATTTGATCGTCGTTTATATTTACCTGATATTAGCTCAACAAATGCAATTCGTCGTAAAGCCGCTGAACGTATAGCAATTAATGCCCCAATGCAAGGTAGTGCAGCTGATATTATAAAACGGGCAATGATTGCATTAGATCAGCAAATTGCAGACCATTCTGATATCCAAATGATTATGCAAGTACATGATGAATTAGTGTTTGAAGTGCGCTCAGAAAAAGTTTCTGAATTTACCCAACTCATTAAACAAACGATGGAACAAGCAGCACAACTCGTCGTCCCACTCATTGTCGATGTAGGTGTAGGTGAAAATTGGGATGAAGCACATTAATCTTTAAAAGAATGTAAAAGGCGGAAGTAATATTCCGCCTTTTATATACCAAATACCAACTGCTATGCTGTTGGTTTCTTAATTAATTTTTTACGCATTTTAATATTAATCATCTCTACTACAACAGAGAAGCCCATTGCGAAATAAATGTAACCTTTCGGAATATGGAAATCTAAGCTTTCACCAATTAACGCTACGCCAATTAAAATCAAGAAGGATAAGGCTAACACTTTTAACGTTGGATGAGTTTCGACAAAATCCCCTATTGGTTTTGCTGCAAACATCATCACACCAACTGCAATCACAATAGCCACCACCATAACTTCAATTTGATCCACCATACCTACTGCCGTAATCACAGAGTCTAGAGAAAACACAATATCTAAAATAGCAATTTGCGTTAAAATCCCAATAAAACTAGCCTTTTTCGGTGTATTTTCTTCATTCTCTTCTTCAGGACTCATTGCATGGTGAATTTCATGGGTACTTTTTGCAACCAAAAATAATCCACCAAATAATAAAATTAAATCTCGACCTGAAATCTCTTCACTAAATACTGTAAATAAAGGGGTAGTCAATGACATCACCCAAGATAACGAGAGCAAGAGTAAAATCCGCATCCCCATCGCGAGCCCTAAACCAATTAAACGCCCAGATTGGCGCTGTCCCTCTGGTAAACGCCCAACTAAGATACTAATAAAAATAATGTTATCAATACCTAAAACTATTTCTAATGCAGCCAAAGTAAACAGCGCAATCCAAGCTTCTGGGCTAGCTAACCATTCAAACATAATCACTTTTCCTTCAAATTAAAAAATTTGTACAAATCATATAGTTTTGTTTAAAAAATGCCAAGAAATTAATCATGACCCTGTAAAAATTGCTGCAGAATTTCAGTCGTAAACTCTTTACGTAAATAAAAACCTAAAGGCAAAGTTTCAATAATCTTACCATCTTCGCCTATCCCTTTAGTGAGCGCTTTACTATTTGCGCCTTTAGGGCGTAATTGCAATACTTCGCCTAATTTCGCTGTAATTTGTTCCACCTTACCCAAACTAATATATTCCATTAATTCTTCCCAATCACGCTGCAAACGGTATTCCTGTTCCATTGAGGGCTGCCATAAAATCGCCTGTCCAATATGGCGTTCTGCTAAAGGAATATGACGTTCGCCCTCTACTGGTATCCACAAGACTTTACTTAGCTTATATCTCACATGTGAGTTCTGCCAACTCACCCCCGTATTATGAATTAATGGTGCTAGGCTGACAAAAGTAGTTTCTAAAGGTAACCCTTGCGAATTAATCGGGATTGTTTTTAGTTCTATGCCAAGATGAGCAAAATCACGTTCTGCTTTACTACCTGCTGTTGCACCCAAAGCAGTTTCAATGAGCATCCCTACCCATCCTTTATCTCGCTTTAAATCTACAGGAATAGGTAGATGTAAAGTATAGGCTAATTCAGCAAAGGTTAAGCCAGCAATAGACTGTGCTCGTGTAAGTAATGCTTGTTCAGTACGAGGAATCATAAAGTGCGGTTAATTTTGATAATATTTCTTCAATAACTTAGGTTTAACAAATTCAATACCTTTATCTATATAAGCAATATGCTCTAATTGCAATAAATGGCGTTTTGTCGGTAAGCCACCACCAAACCCAGTTAAACTACGATTTTTGCCTAAAATACGGTGACAAGGGATGATAATACTAATCGGATTACGTCCTACCGCCCCCCCTACTGCCCGCATAGCTTTAGGGTGATTAATTAACTGCGCTAGCTCACCATAAGTGGATGTCTGTCCATAGGGGATTTGCAGTAACGCCTGCCAAACTTGCTGTTGGAAGTCGGTACCTTTTGGCGCAATAGGAATATCAACGAAATTTTCTGGTTCACCAGCAAAATAACGAGCTAATGCCTGTTTAACTCGAATAAAGAGCGGTCTATTTTCATCAAAAATCCATGTTGGATTCGGCGCAATCTGTTCTAATTCAAAATCCAAATTGGTTAATTTATTATCTTGAGACAGCATTAATAAACGCCCTACAGGTGCCTCAAAATAACAATAATAAATAGACTGCATCCTATATCTCCTAAACAGAAAAAGCGTACCGAAGTACGCTTTATTATGCTAAATTTTTGCCTAAATTAGAAACGATAGTTCACATTTAAACCGTAAAGATTTGCAGTCGCCTTACTGGTGAATGGAACACCCTCCTCTTTAAAAGTATTTTTCTTCCCTTTTAAGTGAGCAAAGCCTGCATCAATAGAAACATTAGGTGTAAAGCGATAAGTCGCCCCTAAACTATACCAAGTACGATCTGTATCTGGAATTGAGATGCTATGATGATCCTGTGCTGCACTTTCATCATAAGCAATACCAGCACGGACAGTTAAGGCATCAGTCACATCATAACTTGCACCTAAAGCAATACGCGAAGAATCTCTAAACTCTTCAGTTTTACTAAATAACGTTTTACCGTCAGCACCTTTTGCACGTAATTCTTTAAATTTACTCCATTGAGTATATTTATAGCTATAGTGCATCGCAAAACGATCGGTCATTTTATGATAACCCGAGACTTCCCAATAAGCTGGTAATGGTAGACTTAATGATCCTGGGATAGTTTGCCCACCAGTTGCGGTAATACCACTCGCTTTTAATGCAGCAATTAACATCGGGTTATTTGTTGGAAATTGATTTGAATAGTCTCCTTTAAAGTCAATGTCCACTTGTGAATGATAAGCCACACCAATACGGTTATGTTCATTAAATTCGTACACTAAGCCCGCATTCCAACCAAAGCCCCATTTATCACCCTCTAATTTAGAAATGATGGTATTTTCTGGTAATTTTGCTAATTCACCAGCTAACTGTGCAGCCATTTGAGCTTGTGCATTCCCTGGATTAGCTTGAGCTATCGCTGCAGCATCTGCTGCTTTCTTTTTCAATGCCACACCTGCATAACGCTCCAGTTTTGCTTTCGCATGCACTGCATTTAAGCCTAAACCAAAGCTTAAGCTATCTGTAATACGGTAAGAACCACTTAAATTAAAGTTGATCGCAGTGAGATCTGTTTTTCCACCTAAAAAACCACCTGCATACTTATCATTAAATTCCGTTGCCAAACCATAGTTCACATTAACACCGCCCCCTACTGCAAATTTGTCATTAATTGGGTAAACACCATAGACAGTAGGTACTAATGCATTCGGTGCAATATTTTTATATGAGAAACCAGGTGCAGGTGATTCTAAATCAATATTCGGGTCTACATAAATTGCCCCAATAGAAATTTCAGGTCTTTTTAATAAGCTCATCAACGCAGGGTTTGTTGCGACAACTGCTGCATTATCAGCAATTGCTGCTTCACCAGCATATGCACGACCTAAACCTGAAGTTGAAACCTCTGCCAATTGGAACGCTGCTGCTGAAGCACTGCCTGCCGCGACAGCTAAAATTGAAGAAAGAAGAGTTTGAGTAAATTTGCTCGTTTTTGCCATTTTTAGCCCTTTGTTGTTTAAATTATATGTAATAAGCGTTTGGATTCTAAAGAAGTATGCATACTGGTGCAAATTTATTTCTCAATTTAAATAAGAGTTCAGACCAGTATAACCGCACACCCTAGAAGCCATAACCTCAATAAAGGGCGGTTAAATTTTGCGAAGAATTAGAACAGTGGTAAAATAACTATAAATTTTTACTAAGTAATCAAAGGATAAAATATGAGCAAATTAAAATGTAGCGCTGAAGAAGCAAAAGCTTGTTGTTGTGTTGATGTGGGTACAATTATTGATGGTTCTGATTGCACAGTAGATTTTGAGCAACTTTATGACACAGAGGAGTTAGCACAAGAAGCCCTCGCTTATTTAACCCAAAAAGCAAAAGCAGCAGAAAGCGATCCTTGCCAAATTCAAAGTGAGATCGTGAAAACTGAAAATGGTGCACTATTAAAAGCACAGTTTGAATTCAGCTGCCAAGCAGAAGCGATGATTTTCCAACTTTCAACAAGATAATCTTTGATAAGATTAAAAGCCTAAAAAAAGACTGCATATTACTATGCAGTCTTTTCTTTTTCATTAAAACAACAATATGGCTAATAATTGCGGTGATATAATCCTGAGGAACATCACCATCGGATAAACCGTCGCATATGATAACGCCGACGCGCCACTATCTTCTTTAATCGCATTCGCAAAAGCTAATGCGGGCGGATCTGTCATTGATCCTGCTAATAGTCCACACAGGGTTAAATAATTCATTTTGGCATATAAACGCGCAATCAGCCCTGTTACTATCAATGGAATGAATGTAATAATAATACCATATGCCATCCACTCTAAACCGCTACCATTGAGTAGTGTATCCATAAAGTTTCCACCTGATTTTAGCCCTACAACAGCTAAAAACAGTACAATCCCAATTTCACGTAATGCTAAGTTCGCACTTGGTGGCATAAACCAGTACAATTTTCCAATACTTCCAATACGTGCAAGGATCAAAGCAACAACTAATGGCCCACCAGCTAATCCAAGCTTTAACGCGACGGGAAAGCCAGGAATTTGAAAAGGAATCGAGCCTAATAATACACCTAAACCAATCCCGATAAAGACAGGTAACATTTGGACTTGTTGTAACTTTTGTTGCGCATTACCAATCACGGACACAGCTTGGTTTAATACTTCACTACGTCCAACAACATGTAGCACATCACCAAATTGTAATGTTGTATTTGCTGTTGGGACTAACTCTACCCCTGCACGATTTAAACGTGCAATAACAACACCATATTTTTGATGAATACCCAAAGAGCGAATCCGTTTACCTAATACTTTTTCATTCGTAACAACAATACGATCTGAACGCAGATCACCTGCAAAACTGGATAATGGCACATCAACCTCTTCCCCCAAAACTAATTTAATTTTACGTAATAAAGGAAGCTCACCAACTAGATGTAAAAGATCGCCTTGCTTAATAATAGTATTGGCTTGTGGTACGCTAATATTTTCATCTCGTTTTAAGCGTGTACAGACAACATCTTTCTTCTCATCAAACCCAGGAATATCAATTAAACGCAATCCATCTAAATTTGGATTAGTCACTTTAATATTCATCGATCCCAAACTATCTTTATCCTGCCCACTTTCTTTTAAAAAGTTTTTCGCTTCATCATCCACTTTAATGCGAAAAAATAAACGAATGAGCCACATAGAAAGCAATATACCGCAAATCCCGAATGGATATGCCATAGCATAAGCCATCCCCATTGTTGAAGTCGTTTGGTTAGAAGTGAGTTCAGCTAAAATTTGCTGACCCGCACCAAGAGAAGGAGTATTGGTCACTGCGCCTGAATAAATGCCAAGAATAATCTCTAATGGAATATCTGCAATGAGATAAATGGCAACAACAGATAAAGAGCCTAATAAGACAATCAAGGCTGCAAAGCCATTGAGTTTTAAACCTGATTCACGTAATGATGCAAAAAAACCAGGTCCTACCTGAATACCGATTGTATAAACAAATAAAATTAAGCCAAATTCTTGAATAAAGTGTAAGGTATGTTGATCTAATTCCAGCGAAGTATATTGTTTTATGAAATGGGCAACGATAATCCCGCCAAAAAGTACACCACCAATACCTAACCCCACGCCTCTAATCTTCCAATGTCCTATCCACAACCCAATGACAGCAACAAGTGCAAGGAGGCTTATAGTGATCGCAATATCACTCATAATTTACCTCTACATCAATTTTTAATTTAACAAAAATACTATAAATAATTATATCAATCTCTATTTTTAAAAACTTAACGAAATAATAAAAACTTAATCTTAATCACATTTTTCTTGCTTAATACCTAAAAATTTTTAAGAATACGACACTATTTTTTTACAAAACATTTGATATTTGGATTTATCATGAATTGGTCGCAAGAACTCTCAGACTCTTTTTTCTGGTTGCTAAAAAGTCTCTCCCTTACTGCTATCATTTTTCCTATCGCCGTCTATATTGTGTCAAAAACAACCAGATGGGGACATCAACTTTGGTTATTAGCTGAAGATTATTTCAATCCAAGAAAGAATATTCGACCACTTGTCTATTTTATTGTGATTGTCTTTTTTGACTTACTTTCAGTACGTATCGATATTTTAGTCTCAAACTGGTATAACGCCCTGTATAAGTCATTACAAGATATGAATGAAACGGTTTTTTGGCAGCAAATGGTCGTGTTTGCAGTGGTCGCCACATCAAGTATTGGTAATGCATTATTAAGCTATTATTTAAGTAAGCGTTTTTTAATCCATTGGCGTCTTTGGTTTAACAATAAAATGTTAAATAAATGGACTGAAAATCAAGCGTATTACAAAACACAATATCTTGAAAATCATTTAGATAACCCAGATCAACGTATCCAGCAAGATATCAATTCTTTTGTGACAAATACTTTAGATTTCGCTACAGGTTTAATTTCTTCTATTGTGTCTATTGTGGCATTTACTATTATTTTATGGAATCTCTCTGGCACAATGAATATTGGTAGTATTGAAGTACCACATGCGATGGTATTCCTCGTATTTATTTATGTATTATTTACGAGTATTTTTGCCTTCAAAATTGGACGTCCGTTGATCCAACTTAACTTTGCAAATGAGCATCTAAATGCAAACTACCGCTATTCTCTCATTCGTTTAAAAGAATACGCAGAAAGTATTGCTTTTTATCGCGGTGAGAAAATGGAAAAACGTCTTTTGCTTTCTCAGTTTGATCAAGTTATTGATAATGTCTGGAAAGTTGTACACCGTACGTTAAAACTATCTGGCTTTAACTTAATCGTCACACAAATTTCCGTCGTATTCCCACTTGTTATTCAAGTGACACGTTATTTTAGTAATCAAATTACACTAGGTGACTTAATGCAGACGTCAAGTGCTTTTGGTCGTGTGCAATCCGCGTTATCTTTCTTCCGTAACTCATACGATGATTTCGCCGCTTATCGTGCAGTACTCGATCGTTTAACAGGTTTCCATACTGCTATCCAACAGGTTAATCAACCTTCAGATTTAATTATTCAAGATAGTGAAAATACTTTACGCTTCGAAAATTTAACTGTTCATACACCAACGGGTAAGACATTAATACAAAATCTTAATCTTAACTTACCTATTGGTACATCACTATTAATTCAAGGCGAATCAGGTGTCGGTAAGACAACTTTACTCAGAACAATCGCAGGGTTATGGTCTTATGCGAGTGGCATCATTCATTGTCCACAGCAAAATACATTATTCTTATCGCAAAAACCTTATTTGCCACAAGGTCGCTTAATTGATGCATTGTACTATCCAGATATCGCGCCTGATAATATGGATCTACAAAGTGCGGTCGATATTTTACAAAAAGTCCAATTAGGCCATTTAGCAGATAAATTGACATTAGAAAATGAATGGACCCGCGTCCTTTCTCTTGGTGAACAACAACGTTTATCATTTGCTCGAATCCTTTTATGCAAACCAACGGCTGTCTTTTTAGACGAGGCAACTGCAAGTATGGATGAAGGATTAGAGGATGCGATGTATCGCCTACTTAAAGCAGAATTACCTCACACCACGATTATTAGTGTAGGGCATCGTTCAACATTAATTGAACACCATCAACAACATCTGCAAATTAACTAATCCCACAAAGGCTTTGCTTCAATGCAAAGCCTTTAAAATTTGTTCAAACCTCACCGCACTTTAATACCAAGTATTAAAAAAAGAACGGAAAAGACGATAATTTAGGCTAAAAAGCTAAATGAAAAAAGACTAAACTAATCAAGCCATCCGCTTTCTAGTAAAACAGATCAAAACATATTTTGCTTTGTTATTACTTCACAATAAGGCATCTTATTTCTCTATATCAATAATTCAAACCTCAAGAAATCTCACAGACTCTGAGTATCACACTAACATCAAAATAAAAAAGCAATCGATTACAAAGTGACTAAGCTCAAATAATTTGAGTTTAGTCATTTTAATTTTTTCCTTTTTCAGCTAGTCTAGAGATGTTTTATATCACATAATTTTTTAATAAAAATTAAGGAGAATTTATGACAATCTTCACTGTCGCTCAAAATTGGCTAGCACAAGATCCTGATGCTGAAACTCACGCAGAATTGGAACAACTGCTCGACGCAGCCAAAGCTGGCGATGAAAAAGCAAATACAGAATTAGCTGCTCGTTTTAACGGTCGTTTACAATTTGGTACTGCTGGTCTACGTGGTCGTCTACAAGCAGGTTCTATGGGGATGAACAGAGTGCTTGTTGCACAAGCCGCTGGCGGTTTAGCTAACTATTTAAAAGACTATGACCAAACTCCATCTATTGTGATTGGTTATGATGGTCGTAAAAACTCCGATGTTTTTGCTCGCGATACTGCGGAAATTATGGCTGGAGCGGGTATTAAAGCTTATTTATTACCACGTAAATTGCCAACACCAGTACTCGCTTATGCAATCAAATATTTTGATACTACAGCAGGAGTCATGGTCACAGCAAGCCACAACCCACCTGAAGATAATGGATATAAAGTATATTTAGGCAAAGCGAATGGTGGTGGACAAATTGTTTCACCTGCAGATCAAGATATCGCTAAATTGATTGATAAAGTAGCAGCAGGCTCAATCAATGATTTACCACGCAGCCAAGATTTCGTTGTATTAAATGATGAAGTAGTCGATGCTTACATTGCTAAAACAGCGACACTTGCTAAAGAGCCATCAGCAGATATTAACTACGTTTATACGGCAATGCATGGTGTTGGCTATGAAGTATTGAGCAAAACTTTAGAAAAAGCGGGTTTACCACAACCACATTTAGTACACGAACAGATTCAACCAGATGGTAACTTCCCAACAGTTAACTTCCCTAACCCAGAAGAAAAAGGGGCATTAGATTTAGCGATTAAAGTCGCAAAAGAAAAAAATGCAGAATTTATCATTGCTAATGACCCTGATGCTGATCGTCTTGCTGTTGCAGTACCTGATGCAGAAGGTAACTGGAAACCACTACATGGTAACGTAGTAGGCTGTTTCTTAGGTTGGTATTTAGCAAAACAATATCATGCTCAAGGTCAAAAAGGGGTTTTAGCCTGCTCACTCGTATCTTCTCCAGCACTAGCAGAAATCGCCAAAAAATATGGTTTCCAATCTGAAGAAACGTTAACTGGCTTCAAATATATTGGTAAAGTCGATGGCTTATTATTCGGTTTTGAAGAAGCGCTTGGATACTTAGTTGACCCAGATAAAGTACGTGATAAAGATGGTATTTCTGCTGCAATTGCCTTCTTAGATTTAGTACGTTACTTGAAAAAACAAGGCAAAACGCTAGCAGATTATGCTGATGAATTCACACAAGAATTTGGTGCTTACGTGAGTGGACAAATTTCAATTCGTGTTGATGATTTATCTGAAATTGGTAAATTAATGACCGCTCTTCGTAACAACCCACCAAGTGAAATCGGTGGTTTCAAAGTGGCACAATTCTTAGACCATACTAAAACTGATCGCCAAAGCGATATTTTGGTCTTTGTGCTTGAAAATGGTAGTCGTTTAATCGCGCGTCCATCAGGTACAGAACCAAAAATCAAATTCTATTTAGATGCGAAAGGCAAAGATCCACAAGATGCTGAACGCGTTCTAGCGCAGTTTGATGAAAGTGTACGTCAAATCTTGCGTAAGGATGAGTTTGGTAAGCAGGATTGTTGATTGGAAAGATAAAATAAATTATGGTTCTATAAAAGAACCATAATTTATATGCAATTCTAAATAATTTTACTTTAATAAAAAGTGCCAAATAATATAAAAATTAATGACTCATATATAAAGTATAGAAAATAAGTGTACTTTATTATCTTTCACTTCACAAATAACATCCTATCATGTTACTTTTTCAGTTATTTATTTTCTAATTATTTATCTTAATTTTCATATAGTTGTTATCATAGTAAAAAACACATTCTTAGAAAATAGTTTTTAGTTAGCAATAAAAATACATATCTTCTAATAAAGAAGATATGTATTAATAAGTTAACTAGCTAAGATCTTCAATGACTGTTGTCGTACCATTTATTTTAACTGATTCAATTCCTTGATCTCGCTTCAAAGAAGTAGTGTACATTTCGCTACATCCAATAATTTCTCCATTTTCCGCTTTAAGTACAAAATAGTATTCATCATTTACAGATATACGTTTTATGTAATAATGATCATATGGGCAATGGCTCTGAACAGAGTAAATCCCGTTTAATGCACCTTGCTTGCTAATATATCCTTCACTACTTAGAATAATTTCTCCATTACTTGCTTTCAAACGAAAATAAAATTGCCCATTGCTTGATGATTTAAATACTTGATACTTACCCATGTGATTTCTCCTTTCTTACTCCTTTAAACGGAGTTCCATCAGATTTAACATCCATGAAACGCCCTGTACCAGAATCTCTTTTCACCCAATGACCTGAGCCAGTCTGAGTTTGAGAGCGATTTTTTACTGCACCTATACGACTATTATCACCATAAGGTTTATTTGTTGCCATTTTAACCTCTGCATTAAAAATAAAAGTTTATAGCTCAATCATACATAAAAACATTTATGCATAAATCATCTCTTCAATTTTCACATCAAACTGAATTGATAAACATTATAATATCATCAAATTGATCATGTCAATCATTATAATGATAAAAATAATAAACATCATCAAAATCAATTTGATCATATTGATAAGTTTGGTATATAGAGTAATATATACAAAAGTAGCAAATTGTTAAGGAACCTTATGAGTACAATGTTACAAACAATCACAGCAATGCAGAAAGAAAGGCTTGCGCATATTGAGTTCTTAGCTCTTTTCATGGGTAAAGTGAGCAGAAAAGATATTATGGACAGATTTGATATAAAACAGGCTGCAGCCACTAGAGATTTAAGCCTCTATGCTAAAATCGCACCTGATAACTTAATTTATGATCCCAGAGTAAAGTATTATATTCCTTCCAACCAATTCAAACCTCGTTTGAATTTGTCTACAAATAAATGTCTTAATACATTAGCAACAGGTTATGGCAACTATATTGAATCAACAAATCGTTTAATTGATTATATTGATACTTTATATGAACCAAACCTTGATATAACAGTTTGCTTAATTAAAGCAATCAATCAAAACAAACCTGTCTTAATCGAATATATCTCCAAAACAGGATTATCAAGCAGAATCATTTGTCCTTTTGCACTTATTAATACAAGCCTTAGATGGCATACAAGAGCTTATGATAGGCAAACAAATAAATTTAAAGATTTTGTAATTAATCGTATAATCCAAATAAAAATACTAGATGAACCAACTTTTGAGCAAGAAACTTCTGATAAGGATGAACAGTGGACATCATACATTAATTTAGAATTACAAGTTCACCCCCTAAAAATGGAATTCAAAGAGATGATTGAGCAAGAATACCAAATTCTAAATGGAGTAATAATAAAAGAAGTTAGAAAAGCTATTGCAGGATATTTATTAAATAGCTGGAGGGTCGACGCCACAAGTGAAGCAATACATAATCGCCCAGATATTTACTTGCATCTAAAAAATGCAAATGAAATTCAAAAATTAGGGGTTAATAATTTATATTTAGCAGAAAATTACTAACAATTGGAAAATAAACATTATAATAGGCACATTTTTTGTGCCATTATTTTATCTGAAGTTGAATCGTCCTCTTAAACTTATATTTTATGAAATCATTAGACAGATACTAATAAAATGCTTTTACTATGATAAATTAACATTATTTTTTGTATTTTTGCTAGAACATTCTCTATACAAAATAAGATAATCTATAATCATTATATAGCAAACATAATTCCTCTCTAATAATACTTTTCTTCAATGACTTTCTTCTCTGGCTCTGCCTCATCAATTTTTTCTTGGGCTAACTCATGATCTTCAACATCTACTTCTGGTTCAGGTTGGGCAGTTTCAACACAAGGGTGATATTGGAAACACCCATAGACAGGAAAATGATCAGAACCGATATGAGATAACACACGAATATCACGCATCATGAAATCATTACTATGGTAAATATGATCCAATGGCCAACGTAAAAAAGGGTAGGTTGCATGGAAAGTGCTATATAATCCGCGCCCAACTCGAGGATCCAGTAAGCCACTAGTTTTCTGAAATAAACGTGATGTTGATGACCAAGCTACATCATTTAAATCACCAAAGACCAATACAGATTGATTATTTTGACTAATTTCTTGCCCAACTAATAAAAGTTCTGCATCACGTTGTGTTGAGGTGGCACTTTCTGTCGGTGTTGGAGGCATAGGATGTAAACAATACAAATGAATCCATTCCCCAGAAGGCAAACAAGTTTCAGTATAAATCGATGGAATATCTTCCTGTACCCAGTGACGTACTTCTGTATTACGCAATGGTAAGCGACTATATAAATGCATACCATATAAATTATCTAGCGGAATTTTAACTGTATAAGTATAGGTTTCTTCTAACGAGGCTAACTTTTCCTCCCACCACAAGTCTGTTTCTAATGTCAGCACGACATCAGGCTGCCAAGTTTCGATCAGCTGCAATAACTTACCTACCTGTCTATTCGGTGTCAGCACATTGACTGTCAACAAAGAAATACTACGCTCGTCTTTTTCTCCATGATATTGCAAGACTTGTGGGCGTGACAAAGGTGTATAGGCAACAATCTCCCAAATTTGATACGCCATACAACTCAGATTCAAACACTGCAAAGTCACCAACAGCCACATCGGATCAGGCTGCACAATCCAACCTACTACCAAACAAAGTAAATTGAGCCCTGCAATCTGTAAACGAGGAAAATCAAAAATCCGCACCGTCCAATGATTAAACGGTAAAAAAGGGAGTAATGTAGCAATAATCGGGATGCTTAAAAAAATAAAAAGTAACCAATCCATTGTGCAAATCAATGTCAACAATTTGTTAAAAGTTGGACAATAGTAGCATTATTGATAAAAGAGGAAAATATCAGAGAAAGAAAAGTGCGGTCATTTTTCACCAACTTTTTAACACATACAAAGCAAAAGAGATTTTTATCGCTCTAGTTAAAAAGGCACAATATCCAAATCTAACACTCTTGCTAGCTGTAAAATCCGCTTTTTATCTCGCTGTTTACAAACGAATAAGCAATATGAGTCTTGTTCTGTTTCAATATTTAACAACGTATAGTCACTCTTTTGCTCTAAACGCTCGACAATTTCATAAGGTTCAAGCGCTTTTTTCGGTAATTTGAATTTTTTACCAATCACGTCTGATAAGTATTCGCTTAACTCTTCATTATCAATACGCCAATCCGTATCAAACGCTGTTAACATTGGTAGCAATAAGAAGCGATAGCTTAAAAATACTAATTCAGGTTTATCGCCTTCCGCTGCATAGCCTTGTTCGACTAAATCCAGTAAGCATTTTTCAGGCTCCTCTTGAATTTGTTGATAACGTTTTTTAAATTCCTCTTTATCATGAACATTTAATAAAGTAGTGAACTCATGCAACGCTTCTGTAATGTCAATTGGTTCTGCTGCATCAATATCTAATTTTTCGCACATAAAATCGACAGCTTCTTCAAGTAATTGCAGATAAGCATGATAAGTGTCCTGACTTGGATCTAGCAACTGGCTATTACGCATTTCTTTGAACAGATTGCCCGTTGTTGGTGAGGTATAAAGCAACTCCATATCATCCTTACCTTCATGATTTTGGCAAGGTATGCAAATAAAAGTGACATATTCTGTATTATGATATTTCTTCAATGCTGGATTTAACGGAGAAAAGAAATTGAATTTAATCGCAAAAAATCGCCAATTGCCTCCCTCAATCATCTCCGCAGGACTAGGTGGTGTGATATTCGCCTTGCTCATCAGTTCTTCAAGGGGCGTATAAAAATCCTCATAGCCTGCTTGCGTTAAAAAATGACTAGCCAAATTTTTCGTCGCTTCTGGAATATCTTCAGGGTAATAATAATATTGTGCCTTTAGCGCCATACCAAATGGTGATTTAGCGAAATAAAAACGATATTGGCAATGTTGTAAAACATAGTCTTCAATCTTTTTTAGCTTTTCGATGAGTGTCATTTTGCTCCCCGTTAAAAAATGCGGTCAAATTTATCAAAATTCCTACCGCACTTTACTAGCTTAAAAATATATATCAACATAATCAGTCACAGGATCACAAGGGTTCTCCATTTGTTGTAAACGCCAATACTTGCGTTTTCCCGTTGCTCGGAATTCATACGTACCCTGTCGTGTACATGCTTTACCGTTATTAATATGATCAACACGTGTGACAATTTCTCCTGTAAAAAGAAACGCTTTTTCATCAATCACCTTAATTTTGCCAAATAAAGAGACAAAATTCCCATTTAACTCTTGTATCCCTTCAATGCTTAACCCATCGGCATCTCTTAAAATATCCACTGAGCCAAACGTTTCCCAACTCACCCACTGTAAAGAAAGTTTGTGCTTTCCAATCAATTTATTTTCAATTTTAGTTATTTGCTCTGGCGTGAATAACTGAGATTGAGCATTGACACTTAACCAACAAAGACTTCCCAAAAGAACAACATATAGGGACTGGAGGTATTGACGTTTTTTCATAAATAAAATCCTAATAAAAGCAAAAATAGCTTATTTATTATACGATAGTATTGATTAAAAAGCGGTTATTTTTGAAATATGTTGTTGATCGCAGTTGTTCATGTTGTGGTTTCTGAGGAGTATTTGACATTCTAGAGAAAAGGAAAAGGCACTCGTGAAACTCAAGCACCAATGGATAATCTACTATAGGCCCAATTATTATCTAATTTTGATGTTTAAGTTCTCTTCAAATTTTTCTTTCTCATAATCAATAAGGTCTATCTTATTAAAAAAATCTTGTTTATTAATTTCTGATATAATTTTATCCTCATCCAAATTTGCACTACATACTTTCTCTATTTTTTTTATTGCAGAAATGGGTATTCCTAGTTCTAATAGTATAGATAAATTGTCTTGAATAAAATCATTTTCTAGCATCTTAGCATAATATGAATAATTACCAGGAGATATATTATATTCATTCGCAACTAGCTTTTGCAATTCATTACATGTTGAAAGCCATTTTGGGATTTTGTATTGTATCCAATGCTTCAATGTATGGAAGCATTCCCGAATTGACTTATTAAGTACAATTTCCTCAGAATCAGTATCCTTCTGTTTGTAATATTCAAAGGTATCATTAATTAGTAATCTAAAATCTCTATTTTTTGCATAATTGTGTGTAATAGTGACAAGTTTACCAATAGTCATTGGTTTAGTTGTTTCACCTTCAATGATTAAATTCTCCCAAGATAATCTTAATACATATCTTAATTGTTCATACGTTGGAATGCCTGACCATACAATAAAACTTTCATCTTTTATAATATCACTTCTTAGCTTTTCTATTATTTTTCTTTGCCCTAATACGCTAACACCATTTTTTTTAATAATCTCTCTCTCTTTTTGGGGAATGTTAGAAATATCAATATATTGCTTTGTATCTTTTCTAATAATATCTTTATCCTCTAATTGAATTAATACTTCATCAGAGATAGGATCTTGTTGAAAAAAAGGAAAATCTATATGTATATTTTCTTTTTCTGGTATAGGTGAGAAATTATATATATTCCCCACATAATGAACCATCATTCTTCCCGACCTTCCTTTAATGTTAGAATAATCAAAAAAATCAATATTCCTACCTCCTTTTTTATTGTCAAAGTATATTATATTTTTTGCACTAGCATTCACTCCCTCAATAATTGTAGATGTACAAAATAGATATTTTATTTTATTATTATTAAAGTAGTTTATGGTTGATGAATTAACATGTTTAGGTAAAGTTCCATCATGTATTCCTATATCATAAGATAATAAATTATATAAGTTCCATTTTTTATTTATATTGATTTCAATCCATTCTTTAATAGAATAAGTATGATTACTAATTAAAGCATTATTTTCGATAAGATACTGATAAAAACCCCAAGACAATGAATTAACTCTATTTGGAGAGGAACAATAAATTATAGTTTGCTCATCTTTTAACCTTTCCAGTAGTTTAAAAAGAGCTAATTTTTTTGACTCATATTTTTTACCACGATTACTATTTCCAAAGCCTTCAGGGTAATCTTCATAAACATTAATTGATATTATATTTACCAATGAATAATCTGTTTTATAAAAAATAGCATTATATTTTTCTTCAAAAGATTTAGGAATACTATTTATATTAGGTCCTAACATATAAAATTTTGGTCTAAATTTATTCCATAGATTATAAAATGCTGTATTTAAAGAGGATGACCTTTCATCATCTCTCTTTCCACTTATTTTATAAAATTCATCGACAATTAAGAGATCCACATCTTCGAAATCATCATATTCATTAACTCTTTCTGCAGTAAACAGAAATATGTTCCTGCTAGTGGATCTTTGAGATGTTCTGACTATTATCTTATATTTTTGATTATAGGAAATTAACTTTTTTCTGGTTTCATCAAGTAAAGCTAATGTTGGTTGAATTATTACTATATTTGAAAACTTATCTGAGGCAATTAGCTCTTCAATTAGTAAACTTTTTCCAAAACTTGTTGGAGCGCTTAATATAAGGTTTTTCTTTTCCAAAAATGACAATACTTTTAATTGCTCTTCATGCAGGTACTTATCTTTTAGGTTTTCAGATTTATGCATACCTGCTCTTATATCTCCCAATATGTTTTTATTTAACTTAGTAGATATTCTATTTAAATATGGATAAAACCCCATTAGCTCAATAAGATCACTCCACATATTAATTGTGCCAATATGAATTTTATTCCAGTTATCTAGAGCTAATATAGTAAGCAATCTAGCATCTTCAAATTCAGAATTATTGAATAATCTAGAGCAATACTGAGCTAATAAAAAAGAATTATCAAATGATAATTTTTCTTCTGTATTTAGTATATTTATATAGTCTTTAAGCAGATTGTTGTGCATATAATTTATTATGTAATAGTGTTAGTAGTTCTTTCTTAGACTTTATAGGAAATAAAAGTAATATTATATTTAGATTTCCTTTATCAGGTTGACCAATCTCTTGAGGGAGTTTTGATAACTCTTCATCAAAGTAAGATTTTAACTCCCTTACTTCTTTCTCATACTCATCGATAAATTCTTTGTCGTTATAAGGTTTATTATATAGGCTAGACTGATAGGTACAGAGCAGGGGAATTGTCACAGATTTTAAGAAATCTTGTAATCTTAATTTTTGGTTTTGAACATCTTCTAATTTCTTAACTATGATATCTTTCTTTTTTAAGAAGTCCTTATACGCATCTTTAGTATTTAAATCACTATACTCGCTTTCACTAGGAAAAGATGTCATTTTTTTATTGATTAATGTAATTTCTCTATTCAAAAAGTCTTTAGAAAAGTGAGATTTAATATCTTTTATAAGCTCCTTTATTCCTAAATGCCCCGCACTACCTTTACTTCTATGATACAGTTTAGACTCTCCCAAATACAATGAATCCCCATCACCACTCGGATCTGGGCCAATATGAACTAGATCAAATCCATGAACTGTCATACCGTCTGAGTCTTTAAAATAAATCTTAGATAATAAAGGTAATGTTTTTACAAAATCTCGAGATAACACATGTAAGATAAGCTCCCCAAACTCGCCTCTCTTCAAATATTTATTGTGAGTATCATCATCTTCATCATTTAAACATGTTCCTGCATCAATATATGTTTTCTTATAATTAATATAATGATCTATATTATAAATAGATTTTGCTGCCTCTTTAAGTTTGCGACGATCGTATGTCTTCAATATTCCAGTATGATAGCCAAAGGCAAAATCAACAAGCGAATCTAAAAGAATGTCTGATAATTCTTCATCACAATATTTCCCCATATCAAATACTACAAAATATGTTTTAAGCCCAACCTCAGAAATATGTTCTGTAATAATGCTCATTATTTTAAATCACCTATATAATTAAGGATAATAGATGGCTTTACCTATTACCCTTTGATTTCATTCAATAGTTTATAACCAACACTTTATTACCCTAAAATCCCCCTCGCATTTCTAAACAATCTCATCCATGCCCCATCTTCACTCCAATCTTCTGGGTGCCATGAGTTAGAAACCGTGCGGAATACTCGCTCTGGGTGTGGCATCATGATGGCGACGCGTCCGTCTTGGTTAGACAATGCGGTGATACCTTCCACTGAACCGTTTGGGTTGGCTGGGTAGATTTCTGTTGGGTTGAGGTTGTTGTCGATGTATTGTGCTACGATTAAGTTTTGATCTTTTAACATCTGTAACTGTTTATCGTGTTTGAACTCGACACGTCCTTCACCGTGGGAAACCGCGATTGGCATATGGGAACCTGCCATACCTTGGAACCAAAGTGAGCTGGTTTCATTAATACGCACTAATGCCGCACGGGCTTCGAAACGTTCTGATTTATTACGCACGAAACGTGGCCAAGCTTCTGTGCCCGGGATAATTTCAGCAAGGTTGGAAACCATTTGGCAACCGTTACACACCCCTAAAGTGAGGGTATTTGGGTTGGCAAAGAATTCACTAAATTGATCACGCAACATTGGGTTAAATAGGATGGATTTCGCCCAACCGCCACCTGCACCAAGTACATCACCATAAGAGAAGCCACCACAAGCCACTAAGGCATTGAACTCTTTTAAGTTGTAGCGAGCATGATGTAAATCGCTCATGTGTACGTCAATCGCTTCAAACCCTGCACGATCAAAGGCAGCAGCCATTTCGTAATGGCTGTTAACCCCTTGTTCACGCAAGATTGCAATACGTGGTTTCTTGCCTGTGGCAATGTAAGGTGCGGCGATATCTTCGTGAATATCGTAGGTTAAATGGGCAGAGAAGCCTTTGTTTTCAGGATCTTTCTTCGCTTCAAATTCTTGATCCGCACATTCTGGGTTATCACGTAAACGTTGCATTTGGTGGGTTAATTCCGCCCAAATACCACGTAATTCAGAACGTTTTTGGCTGAATAATAATTTGGTGCCGCGAGAAATTTCGATGCGATCTTCTGTCGTCACTTCCCCTAATTCTTTAGTTAAGTGGATTAAACCATGTTGTGATAACACCTCACGCACATAGCTTAAATCGGTCTCGCGCACTTGAATCACCGCACCTAATTCTTCGTTGAATAACACCGCAAGATCGCTATCGCCTAATGCGCTGATATGGATCGATAAACCACAGTTACCCGCAAATGCCATTTCCGCAAGTGTCGTGATTAAACCTCCGTCTGAGCGATCGTGGTACGCCAATAATTTTTGCTCTGCCACTAAGGCTTGCATTGCATTGAAGAAGTTTTTCAAGTTTTCAACGTTCACTACATCAGCAGGTTTATCACCCAGTTGTTTATATACTTGAGCAAGTGCGGTCGCACCTAAACGATTCTTACCTTCACCTAAATCAATTAATAATAAACGGCTGTGTCCTTTATCGGTGCGTAATTGTGGTGTAACCGTTTTGCGCACATCTTCTACACGCGCAAAAGCACTGATAACTAAAGATAATGGCGCAGTCACAGTTTTTTGTTCACCATTTTCGTGCCATGTGGTTTTCATTGACATCGAGTCTTTGCCCACAGGGATGGTTAAACCAAGTTGTGGACAAAGTTCTTCACCTACGGCTTTCACTGCTTGGTATAAGCCAGCATCTTCACCTTCGTGACCTGCAGCAGACATCCAGTTCGCCGACAATTTAATGCGCTTGATGTCACCAATGTTAGTTGCTGCAATGTTGGTAATCGATTCTGCTACCGCTAAACGCGCTGAAGCGGGGAAGTCCAATAACGCTACGGGCGCACGTTCGCCCATTGACATGGCTTCACCGTGATAACTATCTAAACTTGCTGTCGTTACTGCACAGTCTGCCACAGGGATTTGCCATGGACCCACCATTTGATCACGCACCACCATACCAGTTACAGAGCGGTCACCGATAGTAATTAAGAAAGTTTTTTCTGCCACCACAGGTAGGCGTAACACACGATGGAACGCTTCTTTTAAGTCAATTTGTGATTGATCTATAGCCGTACCTTCTACGGTTTTTGATTTCACATCACGGGTCATTTTCGGCGTTTTACCCAATAACACATTCATTGGTAAATCGATTGGGTCATTACCGAAATGATCATCGTGTAGGGTTAAATGTTCTTGTTCAGTGGCTTCACCAATCACCGCAAATGGTGCACGTTCACGATCACAAAGTGCGGTAAATAATGCCAATTTTTCAGGAGCAACTGCTAACACATAGCGTTCTTGTGATTCGTTACACCAAATTTCTAACGGGCTCATGCCACGCTCATCGCTTAAAATCTTGCGTAATTCAAATTTACCACCACGCCCACCATCGTGTACTAATTCTGGCATCGCATTTGATAAACCACCTGCGCCGACGTCATGGATAAATAAAATAGGGTTGTCATCACCTAACTGCCAGCAACGATCAATCACTTCTTGACAGCGACGCTCCATTTCTGGGTTATCACGTTGTACAGAAGCAAAATCCAAATCTTCTTTTGATTTACCAGAAGCCATAGAGGAAGCTGCCCCACCGCCTAAACCGATATTCATCGCAGGACCACCTAAGACAATTAATTTTGCCCCTACAGGGATTTCGCCTTTTTGAACGTGTTCTGCACGAATATTACCAATACCGCCTGCTAACATAATGGGTTTGTGATAACCACGTACTTCTTCACCCGCAAAACTATTCACTTTTTCTTCATAAGTACGGAAATAACCTAATAATGCTGGGCGCCCAAATTCGTTGTTAAATGCCGCACCACCTAAAGGTCCTTCGATCATAATATCGAGCGCAGAGGCAATACGATTTGGTTTAGAAACGGGATTTTCCCAAGGTTGCTCAAAACCGGGGATCACTAGGTTAGACACAGAAAAGCCTACTAAACCAGCTTTTGGTTTTGCACCACGACCTGTTGCCCCCTCATCACGGATCTCACCACCAGAACCTGTGGCAGCGCCTGGGAACGGTGAAATCGCAGTTGGGTGGTTATGGGTTTCCACTTTCATTAAGATATGTGCATCTTCATTGTGGTAGCGATACTGCCCATCTTGATCAGGGAAGAAACGTCCGACTTTTGAGCCCTCCATCACCGCAGCATTATCTTTATAAGCAGAGAGAACGTGATCTGGCGTTTTCTCAAACGTATTTTTAATCATTTTAAACAAGGATTTTTCTTGTTTTTCTCCATCGATGATCCAATCTGCATTAAAAATTTTATGACGGCAATGTTCAGAGTTTGCCTGTGCAAACATATAGAGTTCGATATCATTTGGGTTACGCCCAAGTGCAGTGAAATTTTCCACTAAATAATCAATTTCATCTTCTGCTAAAGCCAAACCTAATTCTACATTCGCATTTTCTAACGCTTGACGACCGCCAGTAAGAATATCGACTGTCGTAAATGGCTTCGGTTCTTGTTGGTCAAATAACACTTTCGCATCTTCTGCATTGCGAATAATGCCTTCTAACATTCTATCGTGAATATGCGAAACCAATTTTTGTTGTTCTTCACTCGATAAAGTGCGGTCAAACTCAAAGTAAAATGCAAGACCACGCTCCAAACGATTCACTTTATTTAACCCACAATTATGCGCAATGTCTGTTGCTTTTGATGACCAAGAAGAAATTGTCCCAATACGAGGGATCACGATGAAACATTCTCCTACAGGTTCATGTTCAGCGAGCGTTGGTCCATAATGCAATAACTGCTCTAACTTCGCCGTTTCTTCTTCTGTTAAGCCTTCGGTTAAATGAGCAAAATGTAAATATTCTGCATAACAAGATTTCACAGGCAAAGTAGATTTTTGGAAAGTCATTGCCAATTGATTTAAGCGAAATTCAGAAAGTGCAGGAGAACCACGAAAAATTTGTAACATAGGATTAGCCCTGTTGAGTAAAATAAATTGAAAAAGTTGTAGGCTATTATAAAGGAAATTTTATCGAAACGAAAACGTTTGCGTAGATATTTATATGTAGAGAGATAAGCATTCAAGTGCGGTCAAATTTGACAACATTTCAACATAAATAGAATTGTCATAAAGCAAAAATATATATAGAAAAAGGCGAACCCAAGTCCGCCTTATCTAACTAACAAATTAGTCAAAAATACACTGGTTAATTAACCCATACCGTATTTTTTTAGTTTCTTACGTAAAGTTCCACGGTTAATGCCTAACATTGTTGCCGCACGAGTTTGGTTACCACGTGTATATTGCATAACCATATCCAGCATAGGGTGTTCAACTTCCGCTAATACCAATTCATAAAGCTCATTTACATCTTGGCCATCTAATTGCGACAAATAATTTCGCAATGCTTGTTTCACTGAATCGCGTAATGGTTTATTTGTTACCTGAGATTGTGAATTTAACACTGATACTGTCAATGCATCAGCTGGATTACGTTGTTGTTCTAACATTTTTTTCTTTATCCATCAGAATCAAATTAAAAAAATCTTCTAAAGCAATCAATTGTTCTTTGGGATCAGTAATTGCATTAAAAGCCTGTCTAAAAACGGGATTAGCTTGAATTCCCTGTAAGTACCAAGCAACGTGTTTACGTGCAATACGACATCCTTTGTCTGCACCATAAAAATGATGGAGGTCTTGGATATGCTGTAAAATCACATTACATTTCTCGTTTAAACTTGGCTCTAAAACAATCGAGTCTTTTTCAATTAAGCCTTCCATCACTTGGAAAAGCCACGGATTGCCTAATGAACCACGTCCGATCATTATTGCATCTGCGTTGGTATAGTTGAGAACATACTTTGCTTTTTCAACAGAAGTAATGTCGCCATTAGCTATGACAGGAATGGAAATTTGTTGTTTAACCGCTTTGATATTGTCATATTCAGCTTCCCCCTCGAACATACAAGTCCTTGTTCGTCCGTGGATAGTTAAAGCTTGAACACCACACTGCTCTGCAATTCTAGCGATTTCGACACAATTCCGGTTATCTCGATCCCAACCAGTCCTTATTTTTAAGGTTACTGGTACATGAACAGCATTAACAACAGCATCAAGAATACGTTTAACCAAATCAGGATATTGTAAAAGTGCAGAGCCAGCCATTTTACGATTCACTTTTTTGGCAGGACAGCCCATATTGATATCAATAATTTCTGCCCCATACTCGACATTAACTTGAGCAGCTTTCGCCATTTCATCAGGATCACAACCTGCTATTTGCACAGCATTAATCCCTGCCTCTTGGTGATGAGCCAAACGCAGTTTCGATTTTTCTGTATGCCAAACTTGTGGATTCGTTGACATCATTTCGGAGAAAGTTAAACCTGCACCATAATGAGCACAGATTCGCCGAAAAGGTTGATCAGTAATACCCGCCATTGGAGCTAAAAGAATGCGATTTTTAAGTTGATAAGAACCTATTCGCATTTACTACCTCTCAAATATCATAAATCCGGATATTGTTAGTTTGACACCCACCCTAACCGACAAGGGTCGCTATAATACGCACTTTTGCTTCATTTGCAAAGCATATTTTTTATACAAAAAGCATTTTTTTGATATTTTTTGATTTTTATTAAAAATGCAACCGTTTCCTTGATTAAAATTTAAATAAAACTTGACAATTTATTGTTCAGATTAAATTTTATACTCAATTATAATACTATTATCAATTTAGTTGTCCTGTAATCCGACACCATTCGTCACGTTCTTGTACAGGTTCTAACGTAAATTTTTGTGCATAAGTGTCACAAACAGAAGGTGCCTGTGTAGATAAAATGCCAGACAAGCCTAAAACCCCATTTGGTTTAACTAGTTGATTAATCACAGGATAAAGTGTTTTTAATGGACCCGCGAGGATATTTGCTACAACTACATCCGCTTTTAAATCTGCAGGTTTATCATCAGCTAAAAATAACTGTAGGCGCTCTGCTACACCGTTTTGTTCTGCATTATTACGGCTAGCGAGAATAGCTTGTGGGTCAATATCAATGCCAATTGCATGCTTAGCCCCTAATTTCAAGGCTGCAATAGCAAGAATTCCCGAACCGCAACCAAAATCAATAACGGTTTTATTGGTTAAATCTAAACCATCTAACCATTCTAAACACAATGCAGTGGTCGGATGTGTTCCCGTTCCAAAAGCAAGCCCTGGATCAAGCATCACATTGACGGCATTTTCATCAGGTACCTCACGCCAACTTGGACAAATCCATAAGCGTTTGCCAAATTGCATTGGATGAAAATTATCCATCCACTCTCGTTCCCAATCTTTATCTTCGATTTGTTCAATCTTGTAAGCTGAGTTTTCATTAAGGTAATGTTCTGCCTTCAACAATTCTACAATCTGCTGCATATCAGTTTCAGCATCAAATAAAGCAACGACATCCGTATTGCCCCATAAACGTGTTTCGCCTGGTAATGGCTCAAAAATAGGTGTATCTTGACTATCCATGAAAGTGACAGATACTGCACCAATTTCGTCTAAATAATCACTCATGGGTTCTGCTTGTGTATTTGTGCTATTAATTCGGATTTGGACCCAAGCCATACTCTTTTCCTTTATTCAATTTATGATGTTCTTTCTAGTTACTTGAATATAACAATCTTTAACCTATTTAGTCATAAACTCAATCATATTAAGCAATAACGACGTAGGTTATAAAATAAGTTGTATACAAAACTAATTATTTCAGTCTAGCGACTTTCTTCTTTGAGAGTAAAGAAAGCCACTTATTTCGACTCAATATGTTAAGGCTTCATTACCCTCTTCTCACCCATCTTATTGCCGACTAAAAAGGCGACTAGTCCAAAAACTAATGAAGGCACAATCGCATGAAAATTAAAGAGTTTAATTGAGAATGAAGTGAGTAAAATATAAGTTGTTAAACCAATCACCATTGAGCTTATTGCACCATAAGCATTGGCCTTATCCCAATATAACCCAAGGATAATAACCCATAAAAATGCAGCTTCTAATCCACCAAAAGCAAATAAATTGAGCCAAATAATCATATCTGGTGGATTTAGTGCAGCAAGAATTAAAAGTGCCGTCAATGTGAGCGTAATTAAGGAAGATAACCAACCAATTTTACGCTGATTCTGAGCCATTTCAGGTTTAGCTGATAAATAGAGATCTTTTACAAAGATCGATGAAGATTGAATTAATTGGGCATCAATAGTCGACATGATAGCTGACATTGGTGCTGCTAAAAAGATACCAGCCACAATAGGAGGCAGTACCTGTAGCATTAAACTTGGAATAACCTGATCTGGAATAGTTAAATCAGGTAAAATGACACGACCCAATGCACCCGATAAATGCATCCCTAGCATAATAATACTCAGTACGGCGGTACCAATTAACATACCACTATGTAAAGCCTTACTATCTTTAAAAGCCATACAACGTACTGCGGTATGAGGTAAGCCAACTACACCAAAACACACCAGAATCCAAAAAGAGGCCATAAATTGAAAATCAAGCATTTCATTCGGGCCATAAGGACTGACTAAATCAGGGTTGATTTCTGTTAATTTTTGTACCGCACTTTCAACGCCACCAGCAGCATAGATAACACCACCGAGTAGAATCAATGTTCCAAAAATCATCACTGTGCCTTGAATTGTATCTGTTAAGACAACAGCACGAAAACCACCAATAAAAGTATAAATCCCAACTGTCAAAGCAAAAATGAATAATGCTGTACGATAATCAATACCAATAGTACTTTCTAACAAACGTGCACCACCAATAAACTGCACTGTCATCGCTGCGAAAAAGGCAATAAGTAAGGCAATACTTGCGACCCAAACTAAATATTTATTTTTATAACGATGAAGCAATAAGTCGTTAATCGTTAATGCTTTACTTTCACGTGAAAGCAGTGCAAATTTTTTACCTAAAGCACCTAACGCAAGCCACACTGCTGGTACCTGGATCATAGCAAGCAATACCCAACCTAAACCAAACTTATATGCAGCACCTGGCCCACCAATAAATGAACTTGCACTGGCATAGGTTGCTGCAGTTGTCATAGCAAGTACAAATCCTGTCATAGAACGGCTACCAACATAATACTCTGTTAAAAAGTCGCCTCTTTGACGTTTCACATAAGCATAAACGGCTGCACCAAAAACGAAAGTTAAATAAATGATTAATGGGAGTACAATACCTAAATTCATTATTGTTTCTCCTCTTGTTTTGGATCTAAATTGATATCTTGATAGATAATTTTAATTACCCAGTAAGCAACCACAATAAATAAGATAGGCAGATAAATACAAGCTAATTCAAACCATAGAGGAAAGCCAATAGGACCTAGAGTTTCTTTTGGTAAATAAGCACATAAGCACCAGCCAATAACATATAAGATTGTTAAGCCTAATGCCCAACGAGCTTCCTTTGTAGCTTGTTTATAACGAAAATTTTTGCTCATAACATCATCCATATATATAAAAAAAAGTGGAAAAAATCCACTTTTTTGTTTCACACTTACGTGATTTAATTAATCACGCATACCTAATTTCTTCTCAAGGTAGTGAATATTTGTACCACCTTGCTGGAAATTTTCATCGGCTAAAATTAATTCGTGTAATGGAATATTGGTTTTAATGCCACTAATAATGGTTTCACCTAATGCATTTTGCATACGGCGAATAGCCACCTCACGTGTATCTCCATACGTGATTAATTTAGCAATCATTGAATCATAATGTGGAGGAACAGTATAACCTGCATAAACATGTGAATCCCAACGAACGCCTAATCCACCTGGTGAATGTAAATGTTCTACTTTGCCAGGTGAAGGTAAGAAGGATTTTGGATCTTCTGCATTGATACGGCATTCCATAGCATGTCCACGTACTTTGACATCTTCTTGCTTAATTGACAATGGTAAACCTGCAGCAATGCGTAACTGTTCTTTGACTAGGTCTACGCCTGTAATCATTTCTGTTACAGGGTGCTCAACTTGAATACGCGTGTTCATTTCAATGAAATAGAATTCGCCATTTTCATATAAGAATTCAAATGTACCTGCGCCACGATAACCAATTTCAATACACGCTTTGGCACAGCGTGTTCCAATATCACGACGTACTTCTTCTGAAATACCAGGTGCAGGTGCTTCTTCTACTACTTTTTGATGGCGACGTTGCATTGAGCAATCACGTTCGGCTAAATAAATCGCATTACCATGGGTATCTGCAAGGACTTGAATTTCAATATGGCGTGGATTTTCTAAATATTTTTCCATATATACCATGTCATTATTAAACGCAGCTTTCGCTTCTGCTTTTGTCATGGCAATTGATTCTTCTAGCGCTGATTCATCACGAACTACACGCATACCGCGACCACCGCCACCACCAGAAGCTTTGATAATTACAGGGTATCCAATACGCTTTGCAATTTCTTTATTTTTTGCCATATCAGAGCCAACTGGACCACCAGAACCTGGTACACAAGGAACACCCGATTTTTTCATTGCCTCAATAGCTGATACTTTATCGCCCATTAAACGAATGACATCTGCTGTAGGTCCAATAAAGACAAAACCTGAACGCTCTACTTGTTCAGCAAAGTCTGCATTTTCAGATAAAAAACCATATCCAGGATGAATAGCATCCGCACCAGTAACTTCAGCAGCTGCAATAATAGCAGGAATATTAAGATAACTTTTAGTTGAGGGCGCAGGACCAATACAAACCGTTTCATCTGCAAGTAAAACATGTTTTAATTCACGATCTGCTGTGGAATGCACTGCAACAGTTTTAATACCTAACTCTTTGCAAGCACGCAAAATACGCAGTGCAATTTCACCACGATTGGCAATAATAACTTTCTCTAACATAAGAAAATTCCACTTGTGAGTAAAATGGCAAAAAGATCACCATTTAAAATAAGCTAATTAGAAAATAAGCGAATGAACATTCGCTTATTGGATTTATTATTCGATGATAATGAGTTTTTGATCGAATTCAACAGCTTCGCCATCATTGGTTAAAATAGCTTTCACTACACCAGCTTTGTCAGCTTCAATACGGTTCATCATTTTCATAGCTTCGACAATACAAAGTGCATCACCCACTTTCACTGTTTGACCAACTTCAACAAATGGCTTCGCTTCAGGGCTTGGGCTACGATAAAAAGTACCTACCATTGGTGAGCGAATCGCATGACCTGTCACAGTCTCACTTGTTGCAGAAGCAACTGGGGCTGGCTCAGTTGGTGTAACAGCTGCTGGTGCTGGAGCACTCACTGGTGCTTGTACAGGTACAGTATATTGCACAGCCGCTGGAGCAACAGAACCGCGATTAATACGAACTGATTCCTCTCCTTCAGAGATTTCCAATTCCATAATGCCCGACTCTTCTACTAATTCGATCAGTTTTTTAATTTTACGAATGTCCATAATCTATGTCCTAAATTATTATTTTTTGACCGCACTTTATATAACTAAAGTGTAATATTTAAGTGCAAGTTGGTTAATTCTACATCTCGTGCGAGAGATTACATGAAAAAGAGTAACTTGGCGATAAAATTCTGCAAATTTACGCTATTTTCTTAAATCTAACGCGTTTTTAATAAGAAATCTCGTGCAAACTGTAATGCAAATTCATATCCTTGAGCACCACAGCCACAAATGACACTTTCTGCGATATCACTAAAATAAGAATGATGTCGGAAAGGTTCACGCTTATGAATATTAGAAAGATGCACTTCAACAAAAGGAATCGCAACCGCTAATAACGCATCACGCAGTGCAACACTAGTATGCGTAAACGCTGCAGGATTGATAATAATAAAATCAATTTGTTCAAAACTTTGATGAATTTTGTCAATCAACTTTTCTTCGCTATTAGACTGGAAACAGATTAGTTGCAATTGATATTGCTTTGCTAACTCGTATAGATTCTGTTCAATAGTAGACAAAGATAAACTACCATAATGTTTAGGTTCTCTCGTCCCTAGCATATTCAAGTTTGGACCATTTAATAGCAAAATTCGTGGTGTTTGCGACATAATGTCTTCCTAATTTTAAACTTAAAAAATTATAACTATTTTTTTTAAAATAGCAGTAAGTAGGTGGTCTTATCAGTCAATTAATATAGGTTCTACAAACTCGGAATCCAACCCAACTAACGGTAAACTTGAACCTTGCCATGGGCGTACTAATTGATAGTCCATCAAATCTAAAGTATCTAAACCAGGGATTGTGTTAGGCGTATATTGCTGTGCGATACGCGCTAATTGAGTTAAGCCTAAACTGCTTTCCAGCGAAGAGCTAATCACTGCTTTTAGGCCACATTGATGTGCTTGTTCAATTAACTGGATACAATATTGTAACGAACCAATTAAGGTAGGTTTAATCACAATCGCGGCTAAATGTGGTTGTTTTTCCACTCGAAAATCTGGCTCACGTACTGTTTCATCCCAAGCAATAGCAATTCCTGTATCTTGTGCAAATTGCAAACTCTCTATAGGGGTTTTGCAAGGTTCTTCTAAAAATTGAATACGAGCCCGATGTTCTGGCTTCACATATTTAGCAAACATTTGTGCTTTTGCAGGTGTCCAACTGCGGTTAGCATCAAGTCGCAAATACAAGTCAGGAATCGCCTCAAGCAACATATCCGCAATCAATCCATCACGATTTGCTTCATACATGCCTACTTTTATTTTAGCGACTTTTTCCCCCTGCATTTGATTAAGTGGTTCATAAAGCTCATCTGGATCACCATAACAAAGTGGGGCAACTTGGTAATTTCCGTCCTTATTTAGTTGTCCTTTCATTTCTGCAAAAGCACAACTTAGCCCAAATGCTACTGAAGGATATACATTTTCTAAGGGTAATTTCCCGACTGTCTTCGTCCATGTTTTTAACCATGTGATAGTTTGTTCAAGCGCCTGCTCTAGGGTTTCTTGACTAAATTCAGGCAGTGGCGCTATTTCTCCCCACCCTTGTTCATCATCACAACAAACTTGCACTAAGATCCCTTCGCGCTTTTTTAAAAAGCGATTACGCAAAATCAGCTGGCTATCAACAGGAATTGAATACTTATATAAATGAAATGTTCTAACCATTATTATTGTTCACAAATTCTCGTCACTTCATTATAGTGACCACCATAATCGAGACATCTATCTTTGGCATCATTGCTTAACACGAACATCCCACCTGCAAACAACGCAATGACTGCAAATATCATAATTAAGCTATAAAAGAATATTTTTTTCCAAGAAAACATAGACTTCATTCCTTATGTATTGAAAAGTGCGGTTAAAATTTAGCAAATTTTAACCACATCAGATTATTATGGGTTACGTTTAAACTTACTAAAATCAGGCGCACGTTTCTCATTAAACGCATTACGCCCCTCTTGTCCTTCTTCTGTCATATAAAACAACATTGTTGCGTTCCCTGCCAATTCTTGTAACCCAGATTGACCATCACAGTCTGCATTCAAGGCGGCTTTTAAGCAACGTAATGCGATCGGGCTGTTACGTAACATTTCACGACACCAACGTACTGTTTCTTTTTCTAAATCAGCGTAAGGTACAACCGTATTTACTAATCCCATTTCTAATGCTTCTTTGGCATCGTATTGACGGCATAAAAACCAAATTTCACGTGCTTTTTTCTGACCCACAATGCGCGCCATATAACTTGCTCCCCAGCCGCCATCAAATGACCCCACTTTCGGACCTGTTTGACCGAAAATAGCATTTTCAGCGGCAATCGTTAAGTCACAAATCATATGTAACACATGGCCACCACCGATTGCATAACCTGCAACCATCGCAACCACTGGTTTTGGACAAGTACGAATATCACGTTGGAAATCCAATACATTTAAGTGATGTACACCACTGTCATCTTTATAACCGCCATAATCACCACGTACTTTTTGATCTCCACCTGAACAGAAAGCCTTTTCCCCCTGCCCAGTTAAAACAATCACACCAATCTTTTCATCAAAACGCGCATCAGAAAAAGCTTGAATCATTTCTTTCACTGTTTGAGGACGAAAAGCATTACGCACTTCAGGGCGATTAATCGTAATCTTTGCAATCCCATCGGTGGATTTATGGTAAAGAATATCTGTATAACCTTGGCTACAATCTAGCCATTCAATTGGTGAATAAAGTACATCATCTTTTGGATTTTGCATCGTAATTTCCTTTAAGTTGATTCCATATTTAAAAAATTGCGGTCATTATAGCGGAACTTTTAGTCGTTCGTCATAAATTCTTTGACCATATAATATTTACTATATTAACGAGTTATTGCATTTGCTTACTTAAATAAATTTTGGTGTTTTTCCGTTAAAAGTTGAATATCAGCCTGCAAAGTCAATGCATGAGATGCACGTTCAAAAGCTTGTTTTGCCATTATAAAGGCTGCGGCTGATACGTCTTTATCTGGGGCATTTCGCCAAATACTAGCTAATACTTTTTGCATAACTAAATTAACTTCTAAAATAGCCGCACCATCTCGTGAAATAGGTGAAAATGCATCACGAATCCATTCATTGCAATCTAATGAAATGATAGATAGCCGATCATACTCTAAACCATCTGCTTGTTGTTCATCTTCTTTTTCGACCAGCAGTCCCATCATTATGGCCATAATATTAATAGCCGTACCAGGATCATTAACCGCAGGAGAGAGTGCACGTTGTGCCGCTTCACTTAATACAATGAATCCCCAACTTGGATCCTGTTCAAAAGTACGTCCTTTAGCAAAAATAAAACATTGCCGTAAGTCTTCTAATTCAACATCATTTTGCGCCTCGACCTCGCACAATAAGGTGTCTGGAGAAATCAACTCACCTGGGCGTACATAAATATGAATATAACCGTCTATTGCTTCTGCTTTCCGTTGTAAACTTTGCATATCAATATGAGTTAAATATCCACTCGATAATGCCTCAACCTGTTTTGTTTGCTTACTCAATACATGAGTAGATGATGCCCCCATCATTGGAGAAAGACGATATTGTCGTAATGCTTTTTGAGTGACTTGCTCAATTTTTTCCAATGTATTGCCTAATCGCCCTAATTGAGACAAGGTATAAACCCAACGAATCAGTGTAATAATCAAATACAATAACACTGCAATCGTACTAATAAATAAAATAAATCGTCCATTTTGAGCATAAAACGCCATACCTAACGCCGTTTTGGCAATGATAGCGTAAATAAAAGCACAAATAAAACTTGTAATTGCAGTACGTGTTGTACTATCTCCCATCACTAAATCTGTCGCACGCGGTGTCGCACCACTAGACGCTGAAGCAAAAGCAGAAACCATGATAGATAAAGAGAAAGTTGTCACTGCTAACATACTTGATGCAATCACATTCAGTAAACTTTCTACCGTCTCTTGCTCAATATTAGGTAATGTCCCGACTTCAATAGTTCTTGCACCTAAACGTAAAGAAAATACAAAAATAGCAGTGACTAATGCCCAAGTCGCTGCTGTAACCCATAATTTATTACTTGGTTTCTTCAATGCAAGTAGCCATTTATAGTTCATTCCTTATTCCTTTTTATATAAATTAAACCCCTGTTCAGTGTACATTAAAACAACAAAATCAACATACCTTCACGAATAAAAACAGCAAAAAATCATCTGTAATCTGATTGCTATTTAAGACTTTCTTTTCAAAGTGAGTACAACCCTCGACTAATCAAGAGAATACTCTTTATCCATCATCTACTTTCCCCTATAATAGGATGCATTTTTCGTTCTATTTTTAACCTTATTTTATTTAATAAAGAAAACATTATGACAACATTTGATGTAAAAACCTTCCAAGGTATGATTCTTGCCCTACAAGATTATTGGGCAAAACAAGGGGCAACAATCGTTCAACCATTTGATATGGAAGTGGGTGCGGGTACTTCACATCCAATGACCGCACTTCGTGCCTTAGGTCCAGAGCCAATGGCGTTTGCTTATGTGCAACCATCACGTCGTCCAACTGATGGTCGTTACGGCGAAAACCCAAACCGTTTACAACACTACTATCAGTTCCAAGTAGTTATCAAGCCATCACCAGATAACATTCAAGAACTCTATTTAGACAGCTTAAAAATGCTCGGCTTCGACCCAACGCAAAACGACATCCGTTTCGTTGAGGATAACTGGGAAAACCCAACGTTAGGCGCTTGGGGCTTAGGCTGGGAAGTCTGGTTAAATGGTATGGAGGTCACTCAATTTACTTATTTCCAACAAGTGGGTGGTTTAGAATGTAAACCTGTCACAGGGGAAATCACTTACGGTTTAGAGCGTTTAGCCATGTATATTCAAGGCGTAGACAGCGTGTACGATCTTGTTTGGTCTGATGGTCCACTCGGCAAAACTACCTATGGCGACGTATTCCACCAAAACGAAGTGGAACAATCTACCTACAACTTTGAATACGCAAATACTGATTTCTTATTCTACTGCTTCGATCAATACGAAAAAGAAGCAAGCGAATTATTAGCGTTAGAAAAACCGTTACCATTACCCGCTTACGAACGCATTTTAAAAGCGGCTCACAGCTTCAACTTATTAGATGCGCGCAAGGCAATCTCAGTAACCGAACGCCAACGCTACATTTTACGCATTCGTGCCTTAACCAAAGGTGTGGCTGAAGCTTACTACGCAAGCCGCGAAGCGTTAGGTTTCCCGGGTTGTAAATAAAGTGCGGTCAGTTTTTAGGAGTTTTCGAGATGAGCAAAGCGGTTTTATTCTTCGCTAACCTCTGCCCAGATACAACAGCATTTGTGGCAGAATTAAATCGCTTAAATGTGGAATATGAAGCGGTAGAAATTATGTCTTCAATGGCGAATTTCAAACGTTTCTTAAGATTGCGTGATAATCATTCTGCATTTGAACAAGCAAAAGCAAATGGTTATATCGGTATTCCCGCTTTATTACTAGCAGACGAGCAAGTCATTTTAGATATCAACCAGTTACAGCACGTTTTCGGCTAAAAATTAGGAGCAAAAATGAAACTCTGGCATTCAAACACTAGCCCTTATGTACGCAAAGTGATGGCGGTGATTAAACATCATAAGCTTGAAGATCTAATTGAATTACAAACCATTCAATCATCTTTTGATCCAAACTCGCCCCATAACCAAGATAATCCACTTGGACGAGTCCCAGCGTTACAACTGGATAACGGCGAGTGGCTGTATAACAGCCATGTGATTTGTGAATATCTCGATCATCTCGGTGCACAAAATCAGCCAGAGCGTCATTTACTGCCTTGCGACAGCCAACGTTGGAAAGTATTGCAACTGCACGCATTAACTGACGGCATTATGGAAAACACCTTGCCAATTATTTCCGAACGTTTGCTCCGCCCTGAAAATGAATGGTGGACAGCTCGTCATCAACAATTAACTGAGCGCAATATTCGTAGCTTCAAAGAATTGGAACGTTACCTTGCGCAATTTGGTGATGAATTAAATCTCGGCACAATTTCTGCAGTCTGCTTAATTGATTGGTATGCCTTACGCGGCGAAAAACTCGGCGTGAATCTTCACGAAATCACACCGCACTTAGTTGAGTGGGCAGTGAGGATGAACGAAAAATATTCTGAATTAAAGACAACTCAGCCACATTAACAAAGAGGAACATAATATGAAACTACGTCATTTTTTATTCTCTACAATATGCTTGGTTCCAATGAGTTCAATGGCAAGTGATGCTTGTAATCATTTTACAACATCTTATGACCGCACTTATTGCTCTGCAAAACTATTCTTAGAATCAGATAAAGAGTTAAACGAAGTCTATAAAGGATTAAAAAAACAGCTGAAACCAAATACAGCGAAATCTCTAGTACAAACGCAACGCGATTGGTTGAAATATCGTGATTCAGCTTGTGAAAAAGATGGCACAATTAATGTAGATTGCAATTACGAAGTGAATAAAGAACGTACCGAATATTTACGTGACCGCTTACGAGAATGTAAAACAGGAAATTGCCGAGATAGCGATATTATCCGCCACGCTTGGGAAAATTAGCCTCCTGAAAAAGGCACTCGTTAAGAAACGAGCGCCATCAAGGGTAATAGCAAAAATAGGTTTGGATTGTGAAATAAAAGCTGTTTTGCAAATTTTTTATTCCTAAATTTGGAAAGTGTATGAAAAAATTATCATCTATTTTATTTATTGGTATCCTTCTCTCCGCATGTTCAATGAGTGATATGGAAAGACGTGCTTTATATGCAGAACACTATTCACAATCGGATGAGTATGTTGCTCAATTTGCCAAAAAGATTGAAGGACTATCAGTTGAACAACTTGCTATCAATGGGGCAAAGAAAGATAAAGCGAAAATGAATGGTAAAACACATATGCCATTAGGAAGATATTTATATATTGAGGATGTCAAAGCTATAAAAAATCAAGTTATTTATGAGTATTCAATTGAACAAGTATGGTGGAATAGTTTAAACAACACTGAACAAAGTACTACTCTGAATAATATGCAAAAAGATTTAATTTATCGCACTTGTTCTTTGAAAACCGTAGCATTAGCCCAAGCAAAAGGTTTAGAAGAAAGTCACCGATATTATTATGATTATGCGAATAAATTATTGGCGTTTGAATTAAAAACCAATAAAAAAGTTTGTACAGAAAATGGGTTTTAAAAGATAAAAGTTAATTAGAGAAACAAAATGACAACACAAAACTTCCTCGCCGAGATCGGCACTGAAGAGTTGCCACCGAAGGCGCTCAAGAAATTAGCAACTGCATTTGCAGAGAACGTGGAATTAGAGTTAAACCAAGCGGGTTTAACCTTTGACAAAGTAGAATGGTTTGCGGCGCCACGTCGTTTAGCGGTGAAAGTGTTTGGTTTAGCCACTAGCCAACCAAGCAAGCAAATTGAAAAACGTGGTCCTGCGGTATCTGCGGCATTTGATGCTGAAGGTAAACCGACTAAAGCAGCTGAAGGTTGGGCGCGTGGTTGTGGGATCAGCGTTGAACAAGCTGAACGCATTGCGACTGATAAAGGTGAATGGTTAGTTCATCGTGCAACTATCGAAGGTCAACCAACCAAAAATCTACTTAAAGATATCGTTGCAAATGCATTAGCAAAATTACCTATTCCAAAACCAATGCGTTGGGCGGACAAAACTGTACAATTTATTCGCCCTGTTCACACTGTAACGATGTTACTTGGTGATGAATTAATCGAAGGCGAAATTTTAGGTGTCGCAAGTGGTACAACAATTCGTGGTCACCGCTTCCTTGGTGAGCGTGAATTCCAAATTTCACACGCAGATCAATACCCTGCGCTATTAAAAGAAAAAGGCTCAGTAGTGGCTGATTTCAATGAGCGTAAAGCGTTGATTTTGGCAAAAGCACAAGAAAAAGCGACCGCACTTGGTGGTGTGGCTGATATTGAAGAAGACTTACTTGATGAAGTGACTTCACTTGTGGAATATCCAAATGTATTGGCAGCGAAATTTGAAGAGCGTTTCCTTGCCGTGCCTGCGGAAGCGTTAGTTTACACTATGAAAGGCGACCAAAAATATTTCCCAATTTATGACAAAGATGGAAAATTATTACCGCACTTTATTTTTGTCTCGAACATCAACCCTGAAGATCCAAGTAAAATCATCGAAGGGAATGAAAAAGTGGTTCGCCCACGTTTAACCGATGCGGAGTTCTTCTTCAAAACTGACTTAAAACAACGTTTAGAAGATCAATTACCACGCTTAGAAACCGTATTATTCCAACAACAACTTGGTACATTACGTGATAAAACCGCTCGCATTGAACAACTTGCAGGTGAAATTGCGAAACAAATCGGTGCAGATGAAACTAAAGCAAAACGTGCAGGCTTATTATCAAAATGTGACTTAATGACTAATATGGTGTTTGAGTTTACTGATACGCAAGGCGTAATGGGTATGCATTATGCACGTCATGATGGTGAAGATGAAGAAGTGGCTGTAGCATTGAACGAGCAATATATGCCACGTTTTGCGGGCGATGAATTGCCAAAATCCTTAGTGGCAAGTGCAGTAGCATTAGCAGATAAATTTGACACATTGACAGGTATTTTTGGGATCGGTCAACAACCAAAAGGTAGCGCAGACCCATTTGCTTTACGTCGTGCGGCATTAGGTGTGTTACGTATTATTGTTGAGAAAAATCTACCACTCGATCTTGAAGAAATTGTGAAAAAATCAGCCGCACTTTTCGGCGACAGACTCACAAATGCAAACGTTGTAGAAGAAGTTGTCGACTTTATGCTTGGTCGTTTCCGTGCATGGTATCAAGATGAAGGTATTGCAGTGGATGTGATTCAATCAGTCTTAGCACGTCGTCCAACCAAACCATCAGATTTTGATGCCCGTGTACGTGCAGTATCACACTTCCGAACGTTAGAAGCTGCAGAAGCTTTAGCAGCAGCAAATAAACGTGTAAGCAATATTTTAGTGAAAGTGGAAGGGGAATTACCGGCAAATATTGATGTGGCATTATGCGTGGAAGCAGCAGAGAAAGTGTTAGCAGAACAAGTCATCACATTACAAGCTGAATTAGCGCCATTATTTGCTAACGGCGAATACCAAGCTGCATTAGACCGCTTAGCTGCATTACGTGAGCCAGTGGATATCTTCTTCGATAACGTAATGGTGAATGCTGAAGATCAACAATTACGCCAAAACCGTTTAGCTATCCTAAACAATTTACGTAATTTATTCTTACAAGTAGCAGATATTTCGCTATTACAATAACCACTATAACTGATGAAAAATGGCACATGATGTGCCATTTTTTATATAAATAAAATTAAATAAAAAAACCGCACTTTTAACTTCATCTCAAGTGCGGTTTCTTTTTATAACATTTTATAAGTCACTATTTATTCAATTTTGCTTTATAAGTTGGGTTCATCAAGTTTTCAACTGATAAAATATCATCAAGTTGTTCTTCTGTGAGTAACCCTTTTTCTAGTACGACTTCTTTCACTCCACGACCTGTTTTAGCACAGATTTTACCGACTAAATCGCCATTGTGGTGACCAATAAATGGATTTAAGTAGGTCACGATACCAATTGAATTAAACACATAGTTTTTACATACTTCTTTATTTACGGTGATACCATCAATACATTTATCACGTAAATTTACACAAGCATTCGTTAAAATCTCAATTGACTCAAACATTGCTTGCCCAATCACAGGCTCCATGACGTTCAATTGTAATTGACCTGCTTCTGCTGCAAAAGTGACAGTGGTGTCATTACCAATCACTTTAAAACACACTTGGTTCACGACTTCGGGTACTACTGGGTTCACTTTTGCTGGCATAATAGAAGAACCCGCTTGTAATTCTGGTAAATTAATTTCATTCAAGCCCGCTCTTGGTCCTGAAGATAATAAACGTAAGTCATTACATACTTTAGATAATTTCACTGCAGTACGTTTTAACGCACCATGTACCATTACATAAGCACCACAGTCTGATGTCGCTTCAATTAAGTTTTCAGCTAAAGAACAAGGCAATCCAGTTACTTCTGAAAGGTATTTTACTGCTAATGGCGCATAACCTTCTGGTGTATTCAAGCCTGTTCCAATTGCTGTCGCCCCTAAGTTAACTTCAAGCAATAATTCTGCTGTACGAGTTAAATTACGTACTTCTTCATCTAATAAGACAGAGAACGCTTTAAACTCCTGACCTACTGTCATAGGTACAGCATCTTGTAATTGCGTACGCCCCATTTTTAAGATGTTAGAAAATTCTTTTGCTTTATTTTCAAAACCTTGTTGTAAATAAAGCACTTTAGCAATTAATTTCATAATGCTGTTATAGACAGCAATACGGAATCCTGTTGGATAAGCATCGTTTGTTGATTGGCTTGCATTGACATGATCCATTGGATCAAGATATTGGTATTCTCCTTTTTTATGCCCTAAAATTTCTAATGCAAGATTTGCTACAACTTCGTTAGTATTCATATTTACAGATGTGCCCGCACCACCTTGATAGACATCTGATGGGAACTGATCTAAACATTTACCTGTTGTTAAAATTTCATCACAAGCGGCAACAATAGCTTTTGCAATTTTATCTGGAATCGCACCAAGTTCTCCATTGGCTAATGCAGTCGCTTTTTTGACCATAACCATACCACGAACAAATTCTGGCACATCTGAAATGACTGCATTGGATATATTAAAATTTTCTACCGCTCTTAAAGTATGAATCCCCCAATACGCATCCGCAGGGACATCACGTTCTCCGAGTAAATCTACTTCTTTTCTTGTTGCTACCATTTTTATTAATCCTCCATTTCGAGCATTGAACAAGTTGTCGCATATTATAGAAAAATGAATGTACTAAAAATTTGATCCCAATCACATTTTAAATATGTGGCTCCACGACATATTTTTATCTTTCAGATTACTTTTTCTAATCTAAAAAAGCACTTCTGAAAAATTTAAACATATCGATAGAATTAAAATAGCAGAAATAGAAACAAAATAGTTTGATCTTGTTAACACTTTATTAACTTTTTTGTTTGAATATTATACATAGCATGATAGATTTCTGCTGGGCAAAATTATTAGTATAGCCCTTGTATCATGGATAAAATAGAAGGACTAAATATGAATACAACACAACAACAAAAAAAAGGCAGTAAGTTTCTTCATACTGTTGAGTGGCTAGGTAATATGCTTCCGCACCCAGTCACACTTTTTATGATTTTCATTGTTTTACTGTTAATTTCTTCCGCATTAGGTGAATATCTCGGACTATCAGTACCTGATCCACGCCCTGAAGGGACAAAAGGTCGTGCCGCTGATGGTATGATTTATGTCGTCAGTCTACTTGATGCTGATGGCTTAAGCAAAATACTGACTAACCTAGTAAAAAACTTTACTAACTTTGCGCCATTAGGCACTGTATTAGTGGCATTACTCGGGGTGGGAATTGCTGAAAAAGCAGGCTTACTTTCTGCCGTTATGCGTTTATTAGTCACAAAATCACCTCGTAAATTAACCACGTTTACGATTGTATTTGCAGGTATTCTGTCTAATACCGCCTCAGAATTAGGCTATGTTGTATTAATTCCGTTAGCCGCAATCATCTTCCACTCACTTGGCCGTCACCCTCTTGCTGGTCTTGCCGCTGCATTTGCTGGGGTTTCTGGAGGATATTCTGCAAACTTATTATTAGGTACAATTGATCCATTACTAGCAGGAATCACGCAACAAGCCGCACAAATTATTGATCCAACGTATACTGTAGGTCCTGAAGCAAACTGGTTCTTTATGGCTGCCAGTACTTTTGTGATTGCATTCATTGGCTATTTTATTACTGAGAAAATTGTTGAACCACAGCTCGGT
Source organism: Pasteurella canis (assembly GCF_020810675.1). Classification (GTDB taxonomy): domain Bacteria; phylum Pseudomonadota; class Gammaproteobacteria; order Enterobacterales; family Pasteurellaceae; genus Pasteurella; species Pasteurella canis. The sequence goes on along the minus strand of NZ_CP085871.1, from coordinate 41,624 downwards.
CCTTATAATGGTCATTTATCCCAAGATGAGATCGATTTACAGCATTCTAATGAAGTTACCCCATTAGAACGTAAAGGCTTAAAATATGCAGGTTTTGCATTCTTAGTTCTATGTGCCTTACTCGCTTGGAGTGTGGTACCTGAAAACGGTATTTTGCGTGATCCTAAAACAGGCTTAGTCACAGGTTCACCATTCTTAAAATCAATTGTCGCCTTTATCTTCATCCTTTTTGCAATACCAGGGACTGTATATGGTGTTGTTACTAAAAGTATTCGTAGTGAGAAAGATGTTGTAAATGCCATGGCAGAAGCAATGAGTACTTTAGGTTTATACCTTGTCATTATCTTCTTTGCATCTCAATTCGTTGCATTCTTTAACTGGACTAATATTGGTCAATATATTGCAGTAAAAGGGGCTAATTTCTTAAACGAAGTTGGGCTGCATGGTGGTGTTCTCTTTATGGGCTTTATCATCATCTGCGCATTCATTAACTTAATGATTGGTTCAGCTTCTGCACAATGGGCTGTCACTGCGCCAATCTTTGTACCAATGTTAATGCTAACAGGTTATTCGCCTGAAATTATCCAAGCCGCTTATCGTATTGGTGATTCAGTAACCAATATCATTACTCCAATGATGAGCTACTTTGGTTTAATTATGGCAACGGTGATTAAATATAAAAAAGACGCGGGCGTAGGTACATTAGTTTCAATGATGTTGCCTTATTCAGTTGCATTCTTAGTAGCATGGTCAGCTATGTTCTTTATTTGGGTCTTTGTACTTGGCTTACCAGTAGGCCCAAATTCGCCGATGTTCTATCCTGCACAATAAAGAATAAGTGTTATATCGAAAAGCTCACATAACTATGTGAGCTTTATTATTTGTTACTTTGTAACAAAGTACAGTTGAAATTTTAAAAATTTGCTACCATCTATAAAAGAATTAGACACTATACTGCCTCAATATAAGGAAACAATATATGCCACTTATTTTATTTCTCCTACTTGCCTTTCTATTTATTTACATAGAGCTTTCATTACTTGTTTGGATAGGTTCTACGATTGGCATTTTAGGATTAATTATCTTACTTATTTTATCTTCTGTTTTTGGATTATTAATGATTAGAGCGCGTGGCTGGTATACCTTACTTAATGTACAAAAACAACTTTCTCGAGGTGAAATTCCTACTCGTTCATTATTAAAATCAGGTATTTGGATTGTGGCAGGTATCTTATTTTTTATTCCTGGCTTTCTTACTGATCTACTTGGACTCGCATTATTAATGCCTATGACTAGCTTATGGATAGAAAGCCTTATTGCAAAAAAAATTCAATTTTTCCATACTCGTTTTTTCCGTAAAACACAGCAAGGTTTTCAGCAGGACAGTGAAATATTCGAAGCTGAATATGAAAAACAAGTTGATGAAGATAAAAGAATAAAATAATTTTATTTTTCCCCTTGAAAGCAACAAAATCTCCCACATATTAGGGAAACATTTTGAACAAAATAACTTTTTAATTTAAGGAGTAATTAAATGAATATTCGTCCATTACATGATCGCGTGATTATCAAACGTGAAGAAATTGAGACTAAATCTGCTGGTGGTATTGTTTTAACAGGATCTGCAGCAACTAAATCAACGCGAGCAAAAGTATTGGCTGTTGGTAAAGGCCGTATTTTAGAAAATGGTACAGTACAACCTTTAGATGTCAAAGTTGGTGATACTGTGATTTTCAATGATGGTTATGGCGTAAAATCAGAAAAAATTGATGGTGAAGAGGTATTAATTATTTCTGAAAACGATATTTTAGCGATTGTTGAATAAATCGAATTAACAATGATATCAATATAAATCAGTATATAACATCAATTAGATCTTATAATGAATCTCAGAGGAATATAAAAAATGGCAGCAAAAGACGTAAAATTTGGTAATGATGCACGTGTAAAAATGTTAGCAGGTGTGAATATCCTTGCAGATGCAGTAAAAGTGACATTAGGCCCTAAAGGTCGTAACGTTGTTTTAGATAAATCGTTCGGTGCCCCAACAATTACTAAAGATGGTGTGTCAGTCGCACGTGAGATCGAATTAGAAGATAAATTCGAAAATATGGGTGCACAAATGGTAAAAGAAGTTGCTTCTAAAGCCAATGATGCAGCAGGTGATGGTACTACAACAGCGACTGTATTAGCACAAGCTATTGTAAACGAGGGTTTAAAAGCGGTTGCAGCAGGTATGAATCCAATGGATTTAAAACGTGGTATCGATAAAGCTGTTGCTGCCGTAGTGACTGAATTAAAAGCCTTATCTAAACCTTGTGAAACTTCAAAAGAAATTGAACAAGTTGGTACGATTTCTGCAAACTCTGACAGTATCGTTGGACAAATCATTGCACAAGCAATGGATAAAGTAGGTAAAGAGGGCGTTATCACTGTTGAAGACGGTACTGGTTTAGAAGATGAATTAGCTGTTGTTGAAGGTATGCAATTCGATCGTGGTTACTTATCTCCATACTTCATTAACAAACCAGAAACTGCAACAGTTGAATTAGACAATCCATTTATCTTATTAGTAGATAAAAAAGTGTCTAACATCCGTGAATTATTACCAGTATTAGAAGGCGTGGCGAAAGCAGGCAAACCATTATTGATCATTGCAGAAGATGTTGAAGGCGAAGCACTTGCAACTTTAGTGGTGAACACAATGCGTGGTATCGTGAAAGTTGCAGCAGTGAAAGCTCCTGGTTTTGGTGACCGTCGTAAAGCAATGTTACAAGATATTGCTATCTTAACTGCTGGTACTGTGATTTCAGAAGAAATCGGTATGGAATTAGAAAAAGCAACGTTAGAAGATCTTGGTCAAGCAAAACGTGTGGTAATCAACAAAGACAATACTACTATTATTGATGGTATCGGTGATGAAACACAAATCCAAGGTCGTGTAGCACAAATTCGTCAACAAATCGAAGAATCTACTTCTGACTACGATAAAGAAAAATTACAAGAGCGTGTAGCTAAATTAGCTGGTGGTGTCGCTGTGATTAAAGTAGGTGCGGCAACTGAAGTAGAAATGAAAGAGAAAAAAGCACGCGTAGAAGATGCATTACATGCAACTCGTGCAGCCGTTGAAGAAGGCATCGTTGCTGGTGGTGGAGTTGCTTTAATCCGAGCTGCAAACAAAGTAGCTGGTTTAACAGGTGATAACGAAGAACAAAATGTTGGTATTAAGTTAGCATTACGTGCAATGGAAGCGCCATTACGTCAAATCGTAACCAACGCAGGTGAAGAAGCATCAGTAGTCGCAAGTGCGGTGAAAAATGGTGAAGGTAACTTCGGTTATAACGCAGGGACTGAACAATATGGCGATATGATCGAGATGGGTATCTTAGATCCAACTAAAGTAACTCGTAGTGCATTACAATTCGCCGCATCTGTAGCGGGTTTAATGATCACTACAGAATGTATGGTGACAGACTTACCAAAAGATGATAAAGCTGATTTAGGTGCTGCTGGAATGGGCGGCATGGGTGGAATGGGCGGCATGATGTAATTGTCTCCTTCCATATAATTTCAAAAAGGATTGAGTAAAAACTCAATCCTTTTTATTTTCAATAAATTACATTATTGCTTTTTATCTTTTAAAAATCGATATATTATAAATTATATAATGATGTGATATAGTAAGCTTATTTTTAACTAAGGAGAGCATAATGAAAAAACTTATCACATTAATTCTATCCATCACAGCTACTCTATCAGTGAAAGCCGTTGATTTACATCTTTATGCTGGTGCAGGTCTCAAAGATCCCGTCGAAAAAATTGTAAAACAATTCGAGCAACAAACGGGGCATAAAGTTACTATTGAGTATGGTGGTTCTGGTCAATTATTGGCACGTTATAATACTGTTAAAACAGGTGATCTTTATTTACCAGGTTCAAGTGATTATGTTGAAAAATTAGAGAAAACAGGAGATGTCAAAGCATCTGCTCCACTCGTGTTACACATTCCCGTTATGGCAATTCGTAAAGATAAAAGCGCAGGTATTGATTCTTTTAAAGCACTAGCACAAAGTCAATTACGTTTAGGCATTGGAGACAGTAAAGCAATGGCTCTAGGTAAAGGTGCGGAAAAAATCATTGAACTATCCGGCTACCAAAAAGAATTAAATGACAAAGTCGTTGTAAAAGCAGCGACAGTCAAACAGTTGATGCTTTACTTATTAAATGGTGATGTTGATGCAGCTGTTGTTGGGCGCTCTGGTGCTTGGAAAGTACGTGATAAAGTAGATATATTGCCAAATCCAGCTGGCGTACCTGAAGAAAAAGTCACAATAGCGCTACTTTCTTCTAGTCAATATCCGGCTGAAGCAAAACAGCTTCTCAACTTCTTCAACTCTGAACAAGGTGTGAAATATTTTACTGATGAAGGCTTCCTACCTATTAAGTAAGAGCACAAGTTTAAAGTTAGATTTAGTGCCTCTCACTCTCTTATTATTCATAGTCGCAGGCACTATAGCCTCTTTAATTGGTCAACTTGATACTCATTTTTTCGGGATCATCTTAACAAATCCCGAGTTATATTTTGCATTGATGATGTCACTAGGCACATCACTGATATCACTTATATTCGCTCTAATGATAGCAATTCCTTCTGCTTGGATCATGAGTCAAATACAACTACCTTTTCAAAAATTTATTGATACAATACTCGATTTACCAATGGTCTTACCGCCACTAGTAACAGGACTCAGCTTACTCCTCTTATTTAATTCACAAGGTATTGTAAGTCAGCTTATACCTATCATCAGCCAATGGATTTTTAGTCCAATTGGGATTGTGATCGCACAAACTTATATCGCAAGCTCTATTATGTTACGTCATGCACGTGGTACATTTTCCGCATTAGATTCAGGTTATCGTCTTGCAGCATATAATCTTGGCTTATCCCCATTAAGAACTTTAATCAACATTGAACTGCCTATGTGTTGGAGACCCATACTTTGTGGTGCGATCCTCGCTTGGTCACGAGCTATTGGTGAATTTGGTGCAACTTTGATGCTAGCTGGCGCTACTCGCTTTAAAACAGAAACATTACCAATGGCTGTTTACCTTAATATTGCCAGTGGAGCTTTTGAAATTGCAGTTGGCGCCTCGTTATGGCTATTGTTTATTTCAGCTTGTTTACTATTTTTACTACGTACAATTAATCGAAATATTTAGTATGCTAAGAATTACACAACTATATGCAGGTATTCTTCAAGATATTCATTTGTACTTAAATAAAGGTGAATGTATCGCTATCATTGGACAATCTGGCAGTGGTAAAACAACATTACTCAATACAATTGCGGGTTATATTGATTATCAGGGTGAAATCGAATTAGCTCAAAAAAATCTCAAGCAAATTCCACCTTGGCTTCGTAACTGTCACTATCTCAATCAAAGATTATATTTATTTCCACATAAAACGATCGCGGGTAACTTAACTTTAGCAAAACCAACCGCACTTCGTTCTGACCAATTACAGCTACTTGCTAAATTAAACATTGATCACTTGATTGATCGCTATCCACACCAGCTTTCTGGTGGTGAACAACAGCGTGCGGCATTAGCTCGAGCATTAATCAATCCACCTGATGTATTACTACTTGATGAACCATTTTCATCACTTGACTGGGAAACCAGACAACATATTTGGATAATACTTAAAAAATTGATTCAGACAGAGAAAATTACAACGCTATTAGTCACACATGAACCCAAAGAAGCCGATTACTTTGCCGACCAACAGATTCAATTATATCAAGGTAAATTGGTTTAACTCAAAAAGGACTCTACTATGATTTATTTTTCAGACAAAGAACTTGATGACTTCTTACTCGAAGATATTTATCGTGGCGATCTCACTACACATGCTCTAGGCATTGAGCATGTAGCTGCAAGAATGTTATTTAAACGTAAAACAGCAGGTATTGTTGCAGGCATTCACATTGCAGAGAAATTATTGAAAAAGCTAGGTATCAAACCGTATATTTATGTGAATGAAGGTGACATAGTCGAAGCTGGGGACTTACTGATTAGCGCAGAAGCACGTGCAGACCAACTGCATCAAGCATGGAAAGTCGTACAACTCATCTTAGAATGGTCTTGTGGGGTCGCACAATATACATCAGAGATGATCGCAACAGCCAAAGCAATTAACCCAAACGCTGTTGTAGCTTGCACACGTAAAAGTATTCCTAATACAAGAAAGCTTGCAACTAATGCCATACTTGCTGCGGGTGGTCATATCCATAGGCAGGGGATTAGCGAAACATTACTTGTCTTCACAAACCATCGTCACTTGCTGGATAATCCCGAAGATTGGCAACATATTGTCGTGACACTCAAACACGAAGCACCAGAGAATAAAGTCACATTAGAAGCTGATAATTTAGCACAATTTGAAGCTATGCTCATTGCTGAACCTGATATTATTCAATTAGATAAATTTTCACCAGAAGAAGTAAAGCAAGCTTTAGCTCTCTTAGCATCATCACAAAAAAAGATAACGCTCTCAGTCGCAGGCGGTGTCAATAAACATAATATTGCTGACTATGCGAAATTAGGGATCTCCTTATTTATTACATCAGCACCTTATTACGCGCCACCAGAAGATATTAAAGTGATCATTGAAAAGCAGTAATCTAATACTCTTTCCATCAATCCTTACAAAAAATTTGAGCGCAGTGTAATACTGCGCTCAAACTAGTTTTCATCTATATTTTATTTATTTCGATCGCGACGCTCTTTACGAGGACGCTCACTAAAAGTGCGGTGACTTTTTTCTTTAAATTTACGGTCCTCACGGGCGAAACGAGGCTCATCACTACGATCCTTACGCTTACCACTACGGCGCTCGCCACCAAAATCATCACGCTTACTGCTATTACCCGCATTCACAAATGACATTTGCATTTGTTTATTCATCACACGTGTTTTTTCAAATACTTTTAATAACTCTTTTGGCATACCCTGCGGTAATTCAATCGTCGAATAATCATCATAAAGTTTAATATGTCCAATATAACGACTATTAATGTCACCTTCATTTGCAATAGCACCTACAATATGGCGAACTTCAACACCATCAAGACGTCCAACTTCAATACGGTATAAATCCATTGGCTGTGGATTACCATAACCACGGCGTTCTGCTGAACGTGGGTTTTCACGCCCACTTCGGTCACGACGCTCTCCTCGTTCACCACGAGAAGTTTTACGATCAATAATCGGATCAGGTGGAAGAATCAATTTTTGTTTACCTTGTAATAGCATTAACATTGCAGCTGCAATGTCCTCTTGATCTTGATCTGCAGTAAACATATCTTCTAGCAAACTACGATAAAGCTCTAAATCGTGATGCTCAAGCTGTACAGTAATTTTCGCTTTGAATTTTTCACGGCGGCAAGCTTGTAATACTTCGTGATTCGGTACTTCCACTTCGGTAATCGGCTTTTTCGTTAAATGCTCAATATTACGCAATAAACGACGTTCTCTCGGCTCAACAAATAATAATGCCCGACCAGTACGACCAGCACGTCCTGTACGACCAATACGGTGGACATAAGACTCTGCATCTAATGGGATATCATAGTTGATAACAAGACTAATACGTTCCACATCTAAACCACGAGCTGCGACATCAGTTGCAACAAGAATATCTAAGCTACCATTTCTCAAACGATCTAATGTTTGCTCGCGTAATTGCTGTGTCATATCCCCATTCAGTGCCGCTGCACGGAATCCATGTTTCTCTAATAATTCAGTGACATCAAGAGTACCTGTTTTTGTGCGTGTAAAAATAATAGCCGCATCAAAATTTTCTACTTCTAAGAAACGTAATAATGCATCATTTTTACGGAACCCATGTACATACCAACAACTTTGTGTAATATCAGGGTTAGTGGTTTGTGTCGATTTAATTTTGATTTCTTTAGGATCATGCATAAAACGTTTAGTAATACGGCGAATTGGTTCAGGCATTGTCGCTGAGAACAACGCTGTTTGATGCTCTTCAGGCAATTCTGCCATGACAGTTTCCACATCATCAATAAATCCCATACGTAACATTTCATCCGCTTCATCTAATACCATAAAGCGTAAATTAGATAAATCCAATGTCCCGCGACGAATATGATCTAAAATACGACCAGGTGTTCCAACTACTACTTGAGCACCTTGACGTAACGCTCGTAATTGAATGTCATAACGTTGACCACCATAAAGCGTGACTATATTGACATTTTTTGCATATTTACAAAATTGTTCACAGGCATCAGCTACTTGAATTGCTAATTCGCGTGTTGGTGCCATAACCAACATTTGTGGATACTTTTTATCTAAATTTAATTGTGCCAATAAAGGCAAAGAGAAAGCAGCCGTTTTCCCGCTACCTGTTTGAGCCATACCTAAGACATCGTTACCTTCTAAAAGATATGGAATACAGGTTTGTTGGATAGGAGATGGGATTTCAAAACCTAGATCAGATACAGCGTTAATAAGAAATTCAGGCAAGCCTAAATCTTTGAAAGTCATTTTCGTTTCAGTCATTAAAATACTCGAATATAAAAAGAATGTTCACTAGACAGTGAACGAATATAATAAAATGTTGTTCGCTTTCACGTTTTACAACAGCCCATGGCATAAAAATGCCATTATTGGTTTGAATTTTGCTTCAATTTCAAAAGTTCAAACATCGCAAAACGATACTCAACGAAGTTATATACTTGGTTTGCAAGAGCCAATCTAAATAGCATTTCTGCTTCATTAAATTGACCTGAATTGAGTTTTAGTTTTGCTAAATAAAAGTAAGTTTCAGTTAAAATTTCAGCATACTTTGCATTATTAGTTTCTGCAAATTGTCGTGCCTGAGTAAATAATTCTTTAACTGATAAATTTCCCAAATAATATTGGACTAAATACGTTCCCCAATATTCATCAGAAAGTAAATTTGCGCGTTGAGCAAGATTTTGTTTTGCTTCCTGAGGATTGAGTTGTAATTCATTTAAATAGAGCCATAAAGTGCGGTAAGGATCTGACTTATCTGATTGATAAAATTGAAGAAAATCCCGCTGTGCTAATTCATAACGTGCAACGTAATAAAAATTTAGCCCTCTATTGAGAAACGCATATTCATAATTAGGATCGAGTTCAAACAAGAGATTGAACACATCAAGAGATGTACTATATTCCTGCTCTAACAGCAAATATAATCCTAAATAATTAAACGCTGCGACTAATTTTGGATACAACGTTAGTGCTTGATCAAAATCATAACGAGCTAATCCCCACAACCCTAAACTATCGTATAATACGCCCCGTTCAAAATGCAGAATAGCTCGTTCTTCTTTCTTCAAACTTTTAACAAGTAACAATTGACTAATCTTGGCAACCATAATTTCATGCTCAAGATGGTTGTTGGGATTCTGTTCCGCTAGTAACAATTTATCTTCTACAATAAACACTTGCTCATGGTTAGCGCAAGCGCTGAAAAATAACACCCAACAAGGTAAAAAAAGTATGAAATTTAACAACTTATTAAGTTGCATCATCTCGATTAGCCTTAATGCATAAATTGCACTTGTTCAAATAAAATTACAGCTCCCAGAATAAGAGCTGTAATACTACGATTTAATTATGCTTGCTCTTCTGCTGCAATTTCTTCTACAGCAGCATCTGCTTGCGTTTGCTTAGGTGCAATATCTTTCATAGTTAAACGAATACGACCTTGACGATCGATTTCAACTACTTTAACTGTGACTTCTTGACCTAGTGTTAAATAATCACTGACTTTTTCAACACGTTCTTCTGCAATTTGAGAAATGTGAACAAGTCCTTCTTTATTACCAACGATAGAAACAAAGGCCCCAAAGTCAGCCAAACGAGTCACTTTTCCTTTATAAACTAGACCCGCTTCCACCTCTGCTGTAATGTCTTCAATTCGAGCCATTACATCTTTCACTGCATTACTATCAACCGCAGCAATTTTTACTGTACCATCATCATCAATATCAATTGAAGTACCTGTTTCTTCGGTTAATGCACGAATGGTTGCACCACCTTTACCAATCACATCTTTGATTTTCTTAGGATCAATCTTCATTGTGTAAATACGCGGAGCAAAATCAGAAATATCTGCACGAGGTGCTGCAATCGCTTGTTCCATCACACCTAAAATATGTAATCTTGCACTTTTCGCTTGGTTCAAGGCAATCTGCATAATTTCAGCCGTAATACCTTCAATTTTAATATCCATTTGAAGAGCAGTCACACCTTGACGTGTTCCCGCAACTTTAAAGTCCATATCACCTAAGTGGTCTTCATCACCTAAGATATCTGAAAGTACAACGAATTTTTCATCTTCTTTTACTAGGCCCATTGCGATACCTGCAACAGCAGCTTTAATCGGTACACCTGCATCCATTAATGCTAATGATGCACCACAAACAGATGCCATTGAAGAGGATCCATTTGATTCTGTAATTTCCGAAACAACACGAACAACATATGGGAATTCAGCAATTGTTGGCATGACTGCAGCAACACCGCGTTTTGCTAAACGTCCATGACCAATTTCACGGCGTTTTGGTGAACCGATCATACCTGTTTCACCCACAGAATATGGAGGGAAGTTGTAGTGGAATAAGAAATGATCTGAACGTTCACCTGTCAACTCATCAATAATCTGAGCGTCACGTTCTGTACCTAAAGTTGCTACAGCTAATGCTTGCGTTTCACCACGCGTGAAAATTGCAGAACCATGGGTACGTGGTAATACACCTGTACAAATATCTAATGCACGAACAGTATCTACTGTACGACCATCGATACGTGGCTCACCATTTAAAATACGGCTACGTACGATTTGACTTTCAAGTGCGGTGAAAATATCAATAATCTTACCTTCACTGATTTCTTCACTTTCTGATTCTGCTGCAATTTGTGAAAGTACATCAGATTTAATAGCATCAATTTGCTCATAGCGAGATTGTTTTTCAGTAATACGGTATGCTTCACCTAAACGTGTTTCAGCAATTGATTTTACTTTCTCAATTAATGTTGTATTTGGCTCAGGCGCAACCCAATTCCAACGAGGTTTACCTGCTTCTGCAGCAAATTCTTTGATTGCTTCGATCACAACTTGTTGTTGCTGATGTCCAAAAACAACAGCGGCCAACATTTGCTCTTCAGTTAAAATATCAGCTTCAGATTCAACCATTAACACAGCCTTATCTGTACCTGCTACGACTAAGTCCAAACGGCTTTGTTTTTGCTCATTCATGGTTGGATTGAGTACAAATTGATTATCAATAAAACCAACACGAGCTGCGCCGATTGGACCATTAAATGGCACACCCGATAATGAAAGTGCTGCTGATGCACCGATCATTGCGACTAAGTCTGGGCAAATTTGTGGGTTAACAGAAACGACTGTCGCAACAATTTGAATTTCGTTATAGAACCCCTCTGGGAAAAGTGGACGAATTGGACGGTCAATTAAACGTGCAATTAAAGTTTCGCCTTCTGATGGGCGACCTTCACGTTTAAAAAAGCCACCAGGAATACGCCCAGCAGCGTAAGTACGCTCTTGATAATTAACTGTTAATGGAAAGAAATCTTGACCTTCTTTGACATCTTTTTTAGCAACTACTGTTACAAAAACGGTGGTGTCGTCCATACTAGCCATGACTGCTGCGGTTGCTTGACGAGCAATTGCACCAGTTTCTAAAGTGACAGTATGCTGACCATATTTAAATTGTTTTACAATTGGATTCACAATGTTTTTCCTTTTTAAATGAATCAAGCTAATAAACAACAAAATTTAATAGCTTAAGAATAAAAACGTTGTTTTATTTTCCAAATTGCGACTAGCAAAAATAATCTTTTTAATCAGTCATTTTTCATTAAAAAACAAAAAATTACTTTTGATAGCCGCACGCTAATACAGAAAATAAAACTTGGTTATTATACAGGCTTTTCTAGGTGAATGGTAATTTATTTTCAGAAATAACAACGAATAAGCTTTACATCATAAATTAAGGCTTAAGGAAGATGGTGGAGTTAATCGGGATCGAACCGACGACCTCTTGAATGCCATTCAAGCGCTCTCCCAACTGAGCTATAACCCCACATTAGAAATGTCGTGGCGGTAATAATAAATTCCGCCACGTTAGCTGTCAATATCAAATTACTGATATTTAATCACAAGTTTAAATATTAATCAGCTTGATTTTTTATGAAATCAATCGCTTTTTGGATACGAGCGAGTGTACGCTCTTTGCCAATCCCAACTAATGTTACATCCATTGAAGGTGATTGACCTGAACCTGTTACTGCTACACGTAACGGCATCCCTACTTTCCCCATACCTAAACCTAACTCCGCCGCAGTCTGTTCGATTGCTTCATGCGTACTTTGTAAATCCCAATGAGAAAGAGCGGTCAATTTTTCTTTGATTTTTTCTAATGGTTCAATCGCAGTCGCTTTAAAATGTTTTTTCACTGCAGTCTCATCAAAATTGGTAAACTCTTCAAAGAAATAGCGGCTAGAGGCTGCCATTTCTTTTAATGTTTTACAACGCTCTGCTAACATTTTCACAATATCTTCTAATGCAGGACCATTTGAAGTATCAATCCCTTGATCTTGATAATGCCATGCGAGGTGTTTTGCTACATATTCAGCAGGTAATTCACGGATATAATGATGATTTAACCAAAGTAATTTTTCTGTATTAAATGCACTTGCTGACTTACTAACACTTTCAAGTTCAAATAACTGAATCATTTCCTCTACAGAGAAAATTTCTTGATCTCCATGTCCCCAGCCCAAACGAACCAAGTAGTTCAATAAGGCTTCAGGTAAATAACCATCATCACGGTATTGCATCACACTTACTGCACCATGACGTTTCGATAATTTTTGTCCATCATCTCCTAAAATCATTGAAACATGTGCATAAGTTGGAATTGGTGCACCTAATGCTTTTAAAATATTAATTTGGCGTGGTGTATTATTGATATGATCTTCTCCACGCACAACATGAGTAATCCCCATATCCCAGTCATCAACAACCACACAGAAGTTATACGTTGGAGAACCGTCAGTACGACGAATAATTAAATCATCTAATTCATTGTTGCTAATTTCAATACGACCACGTACTGCATCTTCAAATATTACTGACCCTTCAGTAGGATTTTTAAAACGTACTACATGAGGCTGGTGTGGCGTATTGCCCTGATTATGTAAACAATGGCGATCATAACGTGGTTTTTGTTTATTTTTTTCTTGCGTATGACGTAAATCTTCTAAACGCTCTTTTGAACAATAACAACGGTATGCTAATCCTTGTTCAATCATTTGATCAATGACTTGATTATAACGATCAAAGCGTTTAGTTTGAAAATAGGGTCCATGTTCCCAAGCTAAATTTAGCCATTCCATTCCCTCTAAAATTGCTGCGGTGGCTTCTGGTGTGGACCTTTCTAAATCAGTATCTTCAATACGCAAAACAAATTCACCATTGTTATGTTTCGCATATAGCCACGAATAAAGTGCGGTTCTCGCGCCACCAACATGTAAATACCCTGTTGGGCTTGGTGCAAAACGTGTACGCACTTTTACATTAGGATCTAAATTAAATAATGCCTCTAATTTCATTGTATAACCTTTTATATCATTTATTTTTTCACAAAAAATTTGGATTATATTGTACTATGAGTTCAAACAATTCCGAATAAAAATTATGGTCTTATGTTTACTTTTAAAACAATTAAGCATTTTTTTGCAAAAATTTGTTGACTGAATAGAACTAACAATTATAATGCCACCTCACAACATTTGGGCGATTAGCTCAGTTGGGAGAGCACCTCCCTTACAAGGAGGGGGTCACTGGTTCGAGACCGGTATCGCCCACCACTTTTCAACTTACCTTTGATAGTGAGTCCAATGTTGTCATATAACGAGGGCGATTAGCTCAGTTGGGAGAGCACCTCCCTTACAAGGAGGGGGTCACTGGTTCGAGACCGGTATCGCCCACCACTTTTAAGTGTTCTACATCGTTATATCAAAAAAGTTAAGTCTCAAGTGGGCGATTAGCTCAGTTGGGAGAGCACCTCCCTTACAAGGAGGGGGTCACTGGTTCGAGACCGGTATCGCCCACCACTTTTAAGTGTTCTACATCGTTATATCAAAAAAGTTAAGTCTCAAGTGGGCGATTAGCTCAGTTGGGAGAGCACCTCCCTTACAAGGAGGGGGTCACTGGTTCGAGACCGGTATCGCCCACCACTTAAGACTTAATAGTGTATATCTTTCTATATAATTGCCCCTCAAAAAAATCTTTTATATCTAATAGGCATTTTGTTCTTTTCTCTATAAAATGATAAAGTACATATAATTACTTTATTCAATATGGCTGTTTCTAATGTATAAACCCGTTAAATATAAACATCTTATTTTAGTTGCAAATGGTTTAACTCGCTTACTCGGCAATATCGTTAAAACATTAAGTTATCCATTTCATTTCATCTTTCCACAAAAGCGCTTTACGATTCCTAAATTCGATCCTGCGCGCCGTCAATCGCCTAAAAAAACCAAAATTAATCGTGTTATTTGGCAAACAAATTACAGCAATAAAGTCACTTTACCTATTTACTGTAATTATCTTTTCAATCGGCTACTTTCTTGGAGCTATGAATATCGCTATGTGAGCACAGAAGAACGTGAAGACTATATTAAAGCTAATGCAGATGAGCGAACATTCAATGCTTATAGCAAATTAACTGATGGTGCGGCCCAAGCTGATTTCTGGAGAATTTTCACTCTTTATAATGAAGGCGGTGTTTATATGGATATTGATGGTCATCTTGTATGGTGTTTAGACAGTATTATTGATGAAGAAGATGACGAAGTTGTCATTGCACGTCGTGGTCAATATACAAATTTCTTTTTAGCCAGTAAAAAAGGCAATGCCTTTTTAAAAGACACACTGGATATCATTATTGATAATATTGAGCAAGCCCGTGTAGATGGTGGGGTATTTAGCTTAACAGGACCAAAAACGTTAATCAAAGCGTTAGAAAGTAAAGAAGTAAATTCCCGTTTAGATAAACTCACTTGTTCACAAGGCACTTTTACTAATGAGTATTTCCAATATATCGACAAGAAACGAGGCAAATGGATTCATGCCAAAAATGAAGATCTGTTAAAATAAGGTATGATTTAAAGTGCGGTCAGTTTTGCAAACATTTTGTCAAACTGACCGCACTTTATGTTAAACACAAAAATGCCAAATGATTTTACTCAGTAACTCGCGAGTTGGATGAATAAATTCAGTCGATAAAAACTCATCAGGCTGATGTGCTTGCTCAATAGAACCAGGTCCCAAAACAAGTGTTGGACAAAGTTGCTGAATAAAAGGCGCTTCTGTACAATAATTTACTACATCACACTTTTCTCCAAGTAATTTCTCTACAACTTGTACGACCTGAGCTGAATGTTCACATTCATAACCTGGTATTGGCTCATGTAAATTGTGTAAGGAAATACGATCCCCCCATTTTTCAAACATTGGGGCTAATTTTTCTTGTAACATCTCATTTAAATCTTGCAGGCATAAATTAGGTAAAGGGCGAATATCAAAATGTAATTCGCAGCAAGCACAGATCCTATTCACTGCATCGCCCCCCGAAACTGCGCCAAAATTCATCGTTGGATAAGGAATTTCGAAAGCTGCATGACGATATTTTTCTCGTAATTCATCACGCATTTGCATTAAATAACCTGTCGCCTCATACATTAATTCAATGGCATTAATACCTTTATTAGGATCACTGGAATGACCGCTTTTCCCTATAATACGTAATACCTCACCGATGTGTCCTTTATGCGCCCGAACTGGTTTTAATGAAGTAGGTTCGCCAATAATCGCACAGTCAGGGCGAATATGGGTATGTTGAATAAATGTTCTTGCACCTAACATCGTGGTTTCTTCATCCGCCGTCGCCAAAATACGAAGTGGTTTTGTTAATTTACTCAAGTCAATTTGACTTATCGCATCAACAACAAATGCAAAAAAACCCTTCATATCTGCGGAGCCCAAACCATAAAATTTGCCAGCCTGCTCTGTCAATTTAAATGGATCAAATGTCCAACGTCCGTCATCGAAAGGGACAGTATCAGTATGACCGGCGAGTAATAATCCACCTTTCCCCTCACCATATGTGGCTAATAAATTAAATTTATCTCGACTCCCTTCTACAGCAATGATCTCTGTCTTAAATCCTAAAGTATCTAACCAACTTGCTAATAATGCGATTAAAGTGTGATTTGATTGATCAAAAGTAGGATCGACACTACTGATTGAAGGGGATGCAATCAACTGCTCATACATCTGTAAGAAAGAAGGAATTTTTTTCATGAAATTCACCTATACAAAGAAATAAAGATTGCCTTTTAAATATTTATGCAGAATAATGACATAATTAATCAAAATAATACCATTAATCCTCGCTTTCTGGAATAATACTTATGCAAAAAGCAATTATCATTGGTGCCAGTGGCTATACTGGCGCTGAGCTCGCACGTATTTTAACGTTGCATCCTCGATTTGAATTAGATGGATTATATGTTTCTAATCAAAGTCAAGATGCACATAAAGCTATTTCTGATATTTATCCTCAACTTAAACATATTGTAGATTTGCCTTTGCAACCTTTACCTGAGGATTTAATCTCACTTGCTCAACAAGTCGATTTAGTCTTTTTAGCAACCGCACATGAGGTCAGCCATACACTTGCGCCCATTTTCTTAGAAAATAGCTGTAATGTATTCGACCTATCAGGCGCTTTTCGCATTAATGATGCTCAATTTTATCCTGAATTTTATGGGTTTGAACATCAGTATCCAGATCTCTTACAACAAGCAGCCTATGGATTAGCTGAATGGAATCATGAGCAAATAAAGAAAACTCATTTAGTTGCTGTCGCAGGCTGTTATCCCACGGTCTCACAGTTAAGCTTAAAACCATTAATTGAACAACAATTACTTAATTTAAGCCAATTGCCTATTATCAATGCAGTGAGTGGCGTCAGTGGTGCTGGGCGTAAAGCGTCACTTACTAATAGCTATTGTGAAGTCAGTTTAAATGCTTATGGCGTATTTAATCATCGCCACCAACCCGAAATTGCAACACATTTAGGCACAGAAGTCATTTTTACTCCACACTTAGGTAATTTTAAAAGAGGCATCTTAGCAACTATAACAGCTAAACTAAATTCAGGTATCACAAATGAACAAATTATGATGGCTTATCAGCAAGCTTACGCCAACAAACCCTTAGTACGTGTCTATCAACAAGGTTTACCAAGTATTAAAGCCGTTGAGTTTACGCCTTATTGTGATATCGGTTTTGCGACTAAAGACGGCTATATTATTATCATTGGTGCAGAAGATAATTTACTTAAGGGGGCTGCAGCACAAGCAGTACAATGCGCAAATATTCGCTACAATTTTCCCGAAACATTAGGATTAATTTAGATGAAACCTTTGGTCATTAAACTAGGTGGAGTATTACTTGATACTCCTATCGCTATGCAAAATTTATTTACTGCTCTTGCGAATTATCAACAGCATTTTGATCGCCCTTTAGTCATTGTACATGGCGGTGGTTGTCTTGTTGATGAATTGATGCAACGTTTGAATTTGCCAGTAAAAAAGAAAAATGGATTACGTATCACCCCAAGCGATCAAATTGATATTATCACAGGTGCATTAGCAGGAGTCGCCAATAAAACTTTAGTTGCACAAGCAGCAAAATTTCAACTCAATCCTGTTGGTTTGTGCCTTGCTGATGGTAATTTAACGAGTGCAATTCAACTCTCTCCTGAACTTGGGCATGTGGCTACAGTCACTCCTAAAAATCCAACTTTACTAAATAATTTGCTTGGCGAAGCGTTCTTGCCTATTATTAGCTCAATTGCAGTGGATTCAGATGGTTTACTCATGAATGTAAATGCCGATCAAGCAGCAACAGCCATCGCAGCCTTAATTCATGCTGACTTAGTCATGTTGTCTGATGTTGATGGGGTTTTAGATGCACAAAAACAACGTATACCAGAATTAAACTCTGCACAAATTAACCAATTGATTAAAGACAATGTCATCACGGACGGTATGATTGTCAAAGTGAAAGCTGCGCTTGAAGCTGCCACAATACTGAACAATGGTGTAGACATTGCAAACTGGAAATATCCAGAAAAACTGACCGCACTTTTTAGCGGAGAAATTATTGGTACAAGAATTAAACCATAAAGAACAAAGAGGAAAATATGGCACTTTGGGGTGGACGTTTCACACAAGCAGCAGATAAACGTTTTAAAGATTTTAACGATTCATTACGATTTGATTATCGTTTAGCAGAACAAGATATTGAAGGCTCTATTGGTTGGTCAAAAGCATTAGTGACTGTTGGTGTATTAAACCAAGTAGAACAACAACAATTAGAAATAGCGTTAAATGAATTATTAATTGAAGTACGCTCAAATCCACAAGCAATCTTACAAGATGATGCTGAAGATATTCATAGCTGGGTAGAAAGTAAACTTATTGATAAAGTCGGTAATTTAGGTAAAAAATTACATACTGGACGTAGCCGTAACGATCAAGTGGCACTCGATATCAAAATGTGGTGTAAACAACGTGTACTTGAGCTTCAATCTTCTCTACGCAAATTACAACACAAACTTGTCATTACTGCAGAGAATAATCAACATGCTGTTATGCCTGGTTATACTCATTTACAACGTGCTCAACCGATTACATTTGCCCACTGGTGCATGGCTTATGTTGAAATGTTAGAACGTGACCACTCTCGTTTAACAGATGCTTATAAACGTATGGATTATTGCCCATTAGGAAGTGGTGCTTTGGCTGGCACAGCTTATGGCATAGATCGTGAGCAGCTCGCACAAAATCTTGGCTTTGCATTTGCAACACGTAACAGTTTAGATAGTGTATCTGACCGTGATCATATTGTTGAATTACTTTCTACAGCCTCACTCAGCATGGCACATTTATCACGTTTTGCCGAAGACATGATTATTTTCAATAGCGGCGAAGCTAATTTTGTTGAGTTATCCGACCGTGTGACTTCAGGTTCATCTTTAATGCCACAAAAGAAAAATCCTGATGCTTGTGAACTCATTCGTGGAAAAACTGGACGTGTCATGGGTGCATTGACTGGTATGTTGATGACATTAAAAGGACTCCCACTCGCTTATAATAAAGATATGCAAGAGGATAAAGAGGGCATTTTTGATGCATTAGATACTTGGCAAGACTGCATTGATATGGCAGCGCTTGTGTTAGATGGCATTCATGTCAATGTAGAACGAACAACAGAAGCTGCACTGAAAGGCTATTCTAATGCGACTGAATTAGCTGACTACTTAGTTGCTAAAGGTGTACCATTTCGAGATTCGCACCATATTGTCGGTGAAACTGTTGTTTATGCTATTCAACAACATAAAGCACTTGAAGCATTAACTGTCGCTGAATTTAAACAATTCAGTGATGTGATCGAAGAAGATGTCTATGCAATCCTTTCATTACAGTCCTGTTTAGATAAACGTTGTGCTAAAGGTGGTGTATCACCACTACGTGTTGCAGAAGCTATCAATGAAGCTAAAGCTCGATTAACTCAATAAATATGAAGTGACAAAAACGCAATCGATGAATGATTGCGTTTTTCTTATAAGTTGAATACTGAATATTCTAAATAAAGGGTTTAAGTTAAACTTTCACACCCAACTGTCCAATTTTTATACCAAGAAATCCCATGCTGACTGGATCTAAATAATCACCTAAGAACTTAAAAAGCTCACCTAAATCCGTAAAAGTGCGGTTAATTTTAATCTGATCTTCAACTTTACGAGTAAACTCATAACGGATCTCATTGCCATGCATATGTGCTTCTAACGTAATGTAAATTGTTTCAAAGAAATGGCTATGAGCGCCCTCCTCCCCAGGATCACTAATTCTGACATTCCAATTGTTGCTAAATAACACATGAGTTTGCATAGTCATAAATTTACCTCGCTGAGTTTAAATGAGTTGCATGTTAATAATTAAAATCTTAGTTGATAAAAAAACCCGATAATAAAATTTCTCACAGTAAAAATTTTATTATCGGGCTTTTCAAAATATCTCCCAACATGCTTCGCCTTACGCTGGTAGCTACCTTTTCCTTTTTTCTTTCTCTCTACACGTTGACGAAATAACGGATCATGCAATAACGCTTGCAATGCATTATCGCGAATGACACCACGATGATGCTGGTAAAAAGTTACGCTTTGTGGCGTTTGCTCTTTCTTTTTCATAGCTTTTCCTTATTTAGGTTGTAATCATAATGTTACCGACTTGTAATAAACAAGCGGCAACATTATAAAGATAAATCACAGAATCTCAAACACACTTTCAGGTGGTCTACCTATCTTCGCTTTTTCCCCATTCACGACAATCGGACGTTCAAGTAATGCAGGGTTAACTGCTATTGATTCAAGTAATTGTTGTTCTGAAACCTCTGGCTGATCTAAACCTAGAGAATAATATAAGTCATCTTTAATACGCATCATCTCACGTACACTTTTGATACCCAATTTTTGAGCCAATTGTTGTAATTCTAATACGCTTAGAGGCTTCTCTAAATATAGAATAACATTAGGTTGAATTTGCTTTTCTTCTAATAATGCTAAGGTTTCTCGGCTCTTCGAACAACGTGAATTGTGGTAAATTGTGACTGTCATAGAATTTCCTCGCTTAATTATATGCTCCGCTTAGATTTTACCTTATAATCGTTGAAAATGTCGAATTGAGGAAATATCATGTTTGAAATGTTAAAAAATTGGTATAACAGCCGTTTTAGTGATCCACAAGCAATGGGATTATTTGCCATTTTATTATTTGGCTTTATATCAATCTATTTTTTTAGCAATTTAATCGCTCCTCTTCTCATTGCAATTGTATTAGCCTACTTACTAGAATGGCCAATTCGTATCCTTTCAGAAAAATTAAAACTACCTCGATTACTCGCGACTGCACTTGTTTTCGGCGGTTTTCTAGGATTAATTTTAGTTATTGTCTTAGTACTTATTCCAACTTTATGGACACAAACTGTTAATCTCGTCACAGATCTTCCTCATATGTTTAATAAGCTTAATGAATGGTTACTTTCACTACCCGAACACTATCCCGAGCTTGTTGATTACCAAACAATTGATTCATTATTAAAAACAGTTAGAGAAAAAATATTAGCCTTCGGCGAATCCGCATTAAAATTCTCTCTCACCTCTTTATTAAGCTTAGTCACATTAGGCATCTATGCTTTTTTAGTTCCCTTAATGGTCTTCTTCTTACTAAAAGATAAAGAAGAACTAATTACTGGTGTTAGTCGCTTCTTACCACGTAATCGTACCTTAGCGTCAAATGTTTGGAAGGAAATGCAATTACAAATAGCTAATTATATTCGAGGAAAATTAGTTGAAATCATTATTGTCACTGCAGTGACTTACTTAATTTTCCTATTATTTGGTTTGAATTATGCATTGTTATTAGCCGTTGCTGTTGGTTTATCAGTGCTAGTACCTTATATCGGTGCAGTTTTAGTAACAATTCCTATTGCATTAGTTGCTGTTGCACAGTTTGGCGTTACACCAACATTTTGGTATTTATTAACGGCTTATGTTATTAGTCAGATTCTAGATGGCAACCTTTTAGTCCCCTTTTTATTTTCAGAGGCGGTTAATTTACACCCTCTTTTCATCATTATTGCCGTTCTTATTTTTGGTGGCTTATGGGGTTTTTGGGGAGTATTCTTCGCAATTCCTTTAGCAACATTAGTCAAAGCCGTCGTCAACGCTTGGCCATCAAATGAATCACAGACAAACATTTAATAAAATGTTCATCACACATCAAAATAATCATCTATCCTAAAAACACTAAAAGGGCAGATCAATCACCTGCCCTTTTCAAATTTTAAGCTTGAGCATTCTTATGCTATCAAGTACGGTATATTTTGTACTTTTATTCTGAATGGACTGTACTTTCTGTTAGAGGTTTAATACTCTCATCAAACTCTGGTAAAGGTTTATGTTCTGTAGCGATATAACTATAAATCACTGGTAGAACAAATAAAGTAAACAATGTACCAATTGTGAGTCCTGATGCAATGACAATACCAATACTAAAACGAGATACACCACCAGCACCAGAAGCAAATAATAAAGGAATCACGCCTGCAACCATAGCCGCTGTTGTCATTAAGATCGGGCGTAAACGCACTTTTGCTGCTTCAGTAATCGCCTCAATACGATTCTTTCCGTGATTGAGCTGCTCTTCTTTTGCTACTTCACACATCAAAATACCATGCTTAGTAATGAGCCCTACTAAAGTAATTAGCCCTACTTGAGAATAAATATTTAATGTCGTGCCAGGGAATGACATCACAACACCAAATATTCTCAATATACCTGGCAGAGTACTACCTAAAAAGTTCAACGTCAGTAACGCACCACTTACTGCTAATGGCACAGAAATCATGATCACTATAGGATCACGAATAGACTCAAACTGAATAGCTAACACTAAGAAAATAATGATTACGGCTAAAACAAACGTGACAGCTAATGCATTTCCCTCCTGTACGAGCTGACGTGCTTCACCTGTAAAGTCATAGTTATAACCCTGTGGTAAACTTTCTTTTGCTGCTGTTTTTAACCATTCAATAGCATCACCTGTACTTTTTGTTGGTAAAGGTACCGCACTAATAACAGCTGAATTCAACTGACTAAAACGCGGTAATGATGTTGGCTGTGGCTCTAAAGTCATTGTTAAAAAACTACTTAATGGTACAGATTTTCCATTACTCGCTGTAACATAGTAATTATTCAAACTTTCTGGTGATAAACGCTGATCTCGTTTAACTTGCATGATAATACGATAAGCTCGACCATCAATATCTACACGTTCAATCGTAGCGGCAGATAAGAAACTACCCAAAGTGGCACTAATTTGCTGCATAGTCACACCATAAGTACCCGCTTTCTCTTTATCTACAGTAATTCGCATTTGTGCAGTATCAAATTTCAAATCAAGTGCAGTATAAACAAAGTTACCCGATTTTTTCATTTTCTCTAAAAATTCACCCGCGACATTCGCTAAGTCTTGGTAACCACTCGCTGTACTAATAACAAAGCCAATTGGAGGACCCTGCTCACCAGTATTAATCTCCGGGAAATTAAACCCTGTTAATGCTACTTCGGGAATATGAGCTGCTTTTTTATTTAACTCATTAAGCACTTCAGCTTGTGTACGATCTCGATCATTCCAATCTTTTAATGTCACGACACTGAAAGATTGATTACTTCCCATAGCGCCAGAAATAACCATAGAGAAATCAACTTCTGGGGTTTCTTTTAAGATCTGTTCAAACTCATGCATTGCCTCTTGGACATAATCTACGTTTACATTAGAAGGGGCACGTCCAACCACCATAAATGCCCCTTTATCTTCTGCAGGAGTCAACTCATGCGCAAGAGAATTGAATAAGAATGGTAGAGTTGCAAAAATTACTGCTGCAAATGCTAAAATACATTTACGGCTCGCCATTACAAGATTTAAAGCATAGTTATAACCATTATTCATCTTGGTTAACATATGTTCAATACATTGCTCTAATTTACTTGGATCAGTGTGTGGCTTTAATAATTTACTACTCATCATCGGTGAAAGTGTTAATGCAACAATCCCAGAAATAAAGACCGCCCCCGCAAGAGTTAAAGCAAACTCTTTAAACAATGAACCTGTAATCCCCTCCATTAAAGCCATCGGAGAATACACTGCCATTAATGCTATAGTCATTGAAATGACTGGTACAGCGATTTCTCTGGTACCAATAATTGCGGCACGAAATGGCGTTTCACCTAACTTAATATGGCGATCGACGTTCTCCAACACTACGATTGCATCATCTACAACTAAACCAATCGCCAGAATCAACGCAAGTAACGTCATCAAATTAATTGAGAAGCCAAATGCTTGTAATAGCATAATGACACCAATTAACGAGATCGGGATGGTGATAACAGGAATTAAGATCGCACGTAATGAGCCAATAAAGAGTGTAATCACAACTAATACAATAATAGTTGCCTCTAAAATAGTTTTAACAACCTCATCAATAGAGCTATTAATTGCGATTGTTGTATCATACAAAATCTCAGCAGTCATACTGTCTGGCAAGTTTTGTTTAATTTGCTCGTACAATGGACGTACATTTTCTGCGACAACAAGTGGGTTAGCTGATGAAGTTGGATTAATTGCAAGTACAACTGATTCAAACCCATTTGCAACAGCACGAGAACTATCGCTTGATTTATTTAATTCAACGTCAGCAATATCACGTAAACGAACCAATTTATCGCCTTTTGAAGCAATAATAAGATTACCTAGCTCCTCCACAGACTTTGTTGTAGTCTCAACTTTATTTTTATAAGTCACATAAAAGCCGTTGTCATTACCTGCAGCAGTTTGCACATTATTTGATGATAATGCGTTTCTTACTGCCATTGCAGATAAATTTTGTGCCGCCATTTTAGCGGGATCTAGCCAAATACGTAATGCATAATCAGAAGCACCAAAAATTTGAACTTCAGCAACCCCTTCTACAGTAAAGAATTGTGGTTTAATTACACGTTCAATATAATCTGTGACTTGACTTGCATCTAGCTTTGTAGAACTAAACTGAATATACATCATCCCGGTTCCACCAGTAGATGAAGTAATCACAGGGTCATCAATCCCCCTTGGTAATTGAGAACGTACAGAATTCACTTTTGCCAAAACATCTGCTAATGCAGCATTAGGATCCGTATTCAGTTTCATTTTTATCGTAATTAATGAGCTATTAGGGCTACTTTTGGACGATAAATAATCAATATTATCCGCTTGAGCAACCGCTTCTTCTAACTTTGATGTAACAAATGCTTGAATTAAGCTTGCATCCGCCCCAGGATACACTGTTGAGACATTAATTACTGTCGTTGTCATTTTAGGATATTCACGTACCGCCAATTTTGCTATTGCTTGCAAACCCAAAATAATGATTAACAAACTAATTGAAACTGCTAATACAGGACGTCGAATAAAGATATCGGTAAATCGCATTTTCGTTTCCTACTTTAACTCAAATAAGTGAAGCGCATTTTTCTAAAAATTCAACATCTTGTGCAGAAAAACGAGCTAAACAAGGTGAGTCTACATCTAACTCAGCAATCATTTCACCATTTTTGAAAATCGGTACAACAACTTCAGATTGCGATGCACTATCACAGGCTATATGTCCTTCAAATTGATGAACATCGTCAACGACGGTTGTTTTTCCCATTTTCCATGTATAACCGCAGACACCGTTGCCAAAGCTAATGTCTGAACAAGCTACTTTTCCTTGAAATGGACCTACTTTTAAAACACCATCTTTTACAATATAAAAGCCAACCCAATTTAAATCAGGCATATTTTCATAAATAAATGCAGATGTATTTGCCATTCTTGAAATCAAATAAGTTTCAGAAGATAAAATTTGTTCTAATTGTTTTAATAACAAAGCGTAATTCATGAAGTTTTTCCTATTTTTAACTGCACGTTATAGGTTATTTTTCTGTGCAGGCTGCATTGTGCCGACACCTGTTTTATCAGCAACGAGTACTAAACTGCCATTACTTAAGTTTTGTTGCCCTCCAGTCACAATTTTATCGCCAACTTTAACTTCATCCCCTTTCAATTGGGCATAAACACCCTGGCGATCTTTAGTGAAAACTGTAATTTGTTTCGCTCGATAAGCTTTATCTAAATTATTGCTATCAAAATCCTTACGGTTAGCTAATGTTTCCCGTTCTTCTTGAGAAAGCGGAACTAATACATATGCAATTTCACCATACATGTTATAGCTCACCGCGACTTGTGGCACGACTACTTGATCATATTCCGTAGGTAATGCGACGCGTAAACGTGTAAACATGCCAGATAATAATTTTCTTCCATCTTCAGGCTCAAATGTCGCTTGTACATCAATAAGTCCAGTTGATGAACTAATTGCAGGCTCAACAGCCGTAATTTTAGCAGCGAATGTTTCACCAGTTCTCGCATCTGCTGTTGCAGTCACTTTTTGCCCAATATATAAATGTTCTAATTGTGTTTGTGATAAAGCAAAATCAATTTTCATACTACTTGTATCTTCAACACGAACAATTTCCATACCTGGGTTCACATATTGGCCAACATTAACTTTTACAATACCTGCTTTACCATCGAAAGGAGCAATAATTTGACGACGTTCAATACCCGCTTTTAAAGCTGCAATATTTGCCTCTAATGCTTCATAAGCCGATTTTGCGTTATCAAGTTCTTGTTGTGAAACACTTTTTGTTTTATACAAGTTTAAATAACGCTGATAAGTTGCTTTAATTGAGGATAATTGTGCTTGAGATGCTTTCAAGCTAGCTTGTTCAACAGAACTATCCAAAATAACTAAAATATCACCTTTTTTAACTGATTGACCAGATTGTACAAGTACTTTACTCACTGTTCCCGCGATCTGAGCACTTAACATCGCGCCTTGGTTTGGACGAACTAAGCCAGTTGTTTCAATAACAGGTGTCCATTGCTGTGGCTGGATTTCTATTGCTGTAACGGGATAGGCTTTTTCCCCCATTCCAGCTATCGCTTTTTCGATCATTTTATTTTTAATCACATTAAAAGCGATAACAACAATGAATAAAAGAACGATAAGTCCCAACGTTATTTTCATAATAACGGAATGAGAACGTTTAGGTTGGTTTGCTTGAGATCCACTCATACAAAAACTCCGTAAATATCAAAATATAAATTATTTCTGCATTGCACACCATGTGCGCCGAATAACAGATTCAAGAATTTCTGTTGAAAGCGATTCTTTAAAATACACTTTCTTCCATGCAATTTGAATTGCACTATCTAATCCTAAAGTAAATAAAATATTTGTAGGTAAATGACATAGCTCTCCTGCGAGCTGAGCTCGCTCACAGAATAGAGTCCAATGACTACGATCCCACTCTTTGATTACTCGATCAAATCCTGGTAAGGATTGATATTGGTGCATATTTAATAATATATTTGGATTTTCCTCTAAAAAATGCCAAACATTCCACCACATTTGTCGATACTGCTCAAAAAAATTCTGACTCGCATCATAATTTTTTTCGAGCGCACGCTGAAAACGTGTAAACACTTGCCGAGCAAATTGTTCTAGCAACTCATCTTTACACTTAAAATAAATGTAAATTGTACCAGGCGAAATCTTTGCTGCCTTTGCAATTTTATGCATTGACAAATTATGCAGACCATCTTTTGCCATGAGCTGATCTATCGCCATAAAAATATGCTCGGTCATATCTAAATCAGATTGACGCATAATAAATATCAAATAAATTAAATTGGAAATTAGGATGGGTCACAATCAGACAACTAGCTGAATGAACGTTCGTTCATTTTAAGGATTTTTTATCTTTACGCAAGCTGAAAAACAAAAAAACGTGGGTAAATTACCCACGTTTTTTTACTCATATCACATACCAATAACAACACATTGAGTAATTGTTTTGACTTTTTCCTGAGCTTTTACTGCTGATGCTCGATCGCCAATAGGCCCTACAATCACTCTATTCCATTGTTCACTTGAATTAATACGAACATTTAAGCCTTGCATAGTTAAACGAGCTTGTAAATTTTCGGCTTGTGTTTTATTTTTAAATGCGCCACATTGTAAACCATATTTTTTCTCAACAGACGTGACATTTACTACTTCTGTTTTCTCAACTTTCTTTGCAGGCTCAGTTTTAGTCACCTCTTTAATCGGTTCTGATTTTTTTGCTTCGATTACTGTTGCTGGTTTATTTACTGTTTTACCTACTTCTCCTTTCGATTCAACTACTTTAGGAACTGAAAGTGCGGTTTGTTTTGGTTCAACTTCTCCCGTTTGTTTCATAACTTCTTGTTGTTTCAAACGAGCCTGTTCAGCTGCTTTTTGTTCCTGTTCCATTGCTAATAAGATTTTCTTTTGCTCTTCAGTCAAACGCATATTTTTGTCTAACGATTTTGGATCATCATTCACTGGAACAGTACGCGTTTCTAATGCTTGGATATAACTCCATACTTCCTCTGGTCGATTCGGTAACACACTTTTAGGTTGTGTATTATCTACTTTTGGTACAACAACACCTTTTTCTGGTGCATTTTCCTTCATTACAAGCAAAGCAACTACAAAGCCACCAATTAATACGCTTATGAGCAACAATAATGTGATTTTATTTGTCCCTTTTTGACTTTTCTTTCTACTGCCACGACGGGCATAATCTCGTCTTGCCACGCTAAAAAACCTATTCCTAAATATAATGTGTAAAAAACCCCTCAATTTTACTGAAAAAACACGTTTAACTCAAACCAAAGGCAAATTGTGTTAGGTTAAATCAAGAGGATCAACATCTAATACACAATGTACTTGTCCAAACTTAATTGGTTTCGTATGCTGAAATGACGATAATGCACGTTGTAACACTAACTTTGATGGATGCTGTAATAATAACTGCCAACGATATTGCCCTGCTTTTTTACTAAAGGGAGCCACTATCGGTCCTAAAATAGCTAAATCTGATTTTTCTATTTCATTCCACTGCTCAAAATAATAGGCGATTTGTTGTAAAACTTTTTCAGCCGCTTGCTCATGACGACTTTGTGCTTTAAATAAAGCTTGTGCAGCAAAAGGAGGCAATCCCATATTCTTACGCAATATTAATGACTGTTGAGCAAACTGGTCATAACCTTGTTTCAATAACGCCTGTAACAAAGGATGATCTGGATAATGTGTTTGCAGCACTACTTCTCCTTGCTTTTCCATACGCCCTGCACGCCCTGCAACTTGTACATAAAGTTGAGCTAAACGCTCTTCTGCACGAAAATCTACAGAAAATAATGCACTATCAACATTCACTAAAGCAACCAAAGTCACATTAGGAAAATGATGACCTTTTGCTAACATTTGCGTACCAATTAAAATTTGACTTCGGCCTTGATGAATATCTTCTAAATAGGCATCTAGTTTCCCTTTTCGCGCAGTACTATCCCTATCAATGCGTGTCACTTGATACTGTGGAAAATGACTATTCAAAGCCAACTCTAACTGTTCAGTACCTAACCCAGTCGTCATTAAATGTGTCGATCCACAATCTCCACACTGCATTGGAATCGCTTTTTGAGATGAGCAATGATGACAACGTAATACACGTTGACGTTGATGATAAGTATAAGGCTTCTCACAATGTTTGCACTGCGCAATCCAGCCACATTCATGGCATAACAACACAGGCGCAAAACCACGACGATTTAAAAACAATAAGACTTGATTACCTTTTTGTAAATGCTGAGCCATCTTCATCAACAGACTTTCAGATAAACCATGATGTAATCGTTGTTGCCTTAAATCAATGACAAAATGACGAAGTGCGGTCGAATTCGCAGCTTTTTTTGGTAAAACTAAATGCCGGTATTTACCATTAGCAACATTATTTAAACTTTCTAAACTCGGTGTTGCCGACCCCATTAACACGGGAATATTTAATTGTTTCGCTAAAACCACAGATAAATCTCGAGCATGATATCGAAAACTCTCTTGTTGCTTGAAAGAAACATCATGCTCCTCATCAATCACAATTAAACCAAGCTCAGAAAATTGTGTAAATAAAGCAGAGCGTGTACCAATGACAATAGCACTTTGACCTGTTTTGGCTCTTTGCCATACTTTTAAGCGCTGCGAATCATTTAAATTGGAATGCAACACATCAATCAGTACATTAAAACGTGCTTCAAAACGCTGCACAGTTTGAGGTGTTAGTCCTATTTCAGGGACAAGAACTAATACTTGCTTACCCTTTTTTAATATTTCCTCGATAAATTGAAGATAGATTTCTGTTTTACCTGATCCTGTTACACCATCTAAAAGCCATGCAGCAAAACCTTCATTAAATATCAATTGGCTAAATGCAAGAGCTTGCTGAGGATTTAAATGTAAACGGTTTTCTGCTTTTACTATTGGCAATCCGTCTAAACGCTCCTGCCAAGACCGTACTAAAGGTGGAATTTCCACTTCTTCAATATAACCTTTTTCTTTCAGGCGAGAAAAAATAGTACGATTGAACGCATGATGATTTTTTTCTAAAGGTGAAATCGCTAATGCATTCAATGCTTCTAATTGCTTAGCTGAGCGTTTAAATGCCTTATTTTCTACATCCTGAGACAAAATTTTCTCACCAAGCGCAGTTAATTTCCAAAAAATTTGTTTCTTTTCAATCGCACTTTCTCCTCGACGTAGTTTCACTGGTAACGCTTGAAACAACACATCACCTATTGGATGCTGATAATATAAGGCTGACCAATGTAACAATTGCCACATTTCATTATGAAAAAGACTCTCGTTATCAAGGGCATCAAGTACTAATTTTAGTTGAGACCTTTCCATATCAGTTTGTTCTGGAAAGTCTATAACGAGACCAATACGCTTTTGATGCCCAAAAGGTACAACAACTCGCCC
This sequence comes from Pasteurella canis, assembly GCF_020810675.1. GTDB lineage: Bacteria > Pseudomonadota > Gammaproteobacteria > Enterobacterales > Pasteurellaceae > Pasteurella > Pasteurella canis. The sequence continues at coordinate 10,909 of NZ_CP085871.1, read as the reverse complement.
TCCAATCACAACATGTATATGGGGAGGTAAAAGATAATCAAAAAACTGTACTAATGGTACAGCAAGTGCGATACGGATGAGATGCATAGTATGATTAATTATGACTGTTTGAGGTCCGAACTGTATTTGGAGGAAATATAGCACCAGCTATGTTGTTTGTCTATTTAAGCTAAATTACCTTGAATACTTAACATTTTTTTTGTAGAATTTGCGCTCTGATAAAGAGTGTCTTATTTAAAGACGTAATTTTAACTACACGCGGTGTCGGACAATGTGCTTGATAGCGGCGTGGCTTCAAATTGAGGTTTTCTAATGAAACAAGGTATTCACCCTAATTATGTAGAAATTACTGCAACTTGTTCTTGCGGTAATGTTATTAAAACTCGTTCAACAGTGGGTAAAGATTTAAATCTAGATGTTTGCGGCAATTGCCACCCATTCTATACAGGAAAACAACGTGTTGTTGATACTGGTGGTCGTGTAGAACGCTTCAATAAACGTTTCAATATCCCAAGTACGAAATAATTAATGATTTAACTGCTTTGATTAAGTAGTTTCCAAATATTAATAAAGAAATAGCCAGAAGCGTTGCTTCTGGCTATTTCTTTATTAATATAAACATATAGTTAACAGAAATTATGAATTAAATCTTTCAACTACAATTATTAGTATAATAGAAATGAACCATCTCTCTATTAATTTTTATTACTCTGACACTTTGGACAATAGAAGCTATTCCGTTGTCCAATCACGATGCTTTCAATTTTTGTCGCACATTTTGGGCAAGGTTTATCTTTATTTCCATAAACTAATAACTCCTGAGCGAAATAACCAGGACGACCATCAGGTTGAAGAAAATCTTTCAACGTCGTTCCGCCTTGTTGAATGGCTGTAGAAAGTACCTTTTTTATCATATCAACAAGTTGATTACATTGTACTTTTGTTAAAGTACCTGCATGTTTCTTAGGATGTAACCCACATAAAAATAATGTTTCATTCGCATAAATATTACCTACACCAACAACAATCGCATTGTCCATCAGGAAAGCCTTAAGTGCGGTTTGTTTTTTACGACTTTTTTGCCACAAATAATCAGCATTAAACATTTCAGAAAGAGGCTCTGGTCCGAGCTTTTGAAATAGGTGAAAATCATCTAATGAATTTGTCCACAACCATGCACCGAAACGACGAGGATCGTTATAACGCAGAATTTTGCCATTATTCATTACAATATCAAGATGATCATGTTTATCAATAACATCTGACTGTTCAACGACTCGTAAAGATCCCGACATACCCAAATGTCCAATAATGTAACCACATTCGGTATGAAGAATAAGATATTTCGCACGACGACTAATATTCACTACCTTTTGTTGAATAATAGACATCAATTCATGACTTACCATCCAACGTAGTTTAGGTTGGCGCACAATGACTTTTTCTATAACATAACCCTCAATATAAGGGGCAATACCATTTTTGGTGGTTTCAACTTCAGGCAATTCAGGCATGATCAATCCTTAAATTTTTGTTATAAAAAAACCCGAACATTGTCGGGTCTTTTATATTCTACTAAAATTATTTGATTTTAGCTTCTTTATAAATAACGTGTTTACGCACTACAGGATCGTATTTTTTAATTTCCATTTTTTCTGGCATATTACGTTTATTTTTAGTAGTGGTATAAAAATGACCAGTTTCAGCAGTTGAAACTAATTTGATTTTTTCACGAGGTCCTTTAGCTGCCATTTTTTAGCTCCTTAGATTTTCTCGCCACGAGCACGGATATCAGCTAAAACTGCATCAATGCCTTTTTTATCAATAATACGCATACCTTTCGCAGTTAAGCGTAAAGTTACGAAACGTTTTTCACTCTCAACCCAAAAACGGTGAGTATGTAAATTTGGAAGAAAACGACGACGAGTCGCATTCATAGCGTGCGAACGGTTGTTACCAACAGTTGGACGCTTGCCTGTTACTTGACAGACTCTAGACATATTAATCTCCAATAAATCAAATATAAGCTCGAGCTTAGGGTTCGGATTACTTCAAAATTGTATTAAATCTTAATAAGTTCAATTTTGATAGCTACCTCGTCAGGTCGCTGTAACCGACCCGCATACTATATTAAAGGTGGTGAATTATACTCACTTTATGTTTTATTCTCAAGCCTAAAGACGAGATTTACTCTAAATAAATGTGAAAATTTTAGATGAAGAATCAAATCATAATAAGAAAAGCTATATCAACCCATTTTCTGCAAAAGAATAGTAATTACCTTTACCTATCACAAAATGATCTAAAACACGAATTTCAACTAATTCCGCCGCACTTTGTATTCTTTGAGTAATTCTTTTATCTGACATGCTAGGCTCTGCATTTCCAGATGGATGATTATGTGCCAAGATTAATGCGGCAGCATTACAATACAACGCACTTTTAATAATTTCTCGTGGATAAACTGAAGCTGTATTAATTGTACCTAAGAACATCTCTTCTTGTTTAATTAGACGATGTTGGTTATCTAAAAATAGTACTAAAAAAATTTCTCTTTCCTTGTTTTCTAAAACTGTTTGTAAATAAAATCTCACATTTTCTGAATTCCCAAATGCATGTGTCAGCTCTAACTCTTCTAATAAATAACGTTTGGTCATTTCAGTACAAGCCTGTAACTGAATAAATTGAGTAATTCCAATTCCTTTTACTGCACAAAAATTTTTTTGTGTCGCTGAAATAAGGCCTCGTAATGAGCCAAAATACTGTAACACTTGCTCTGATAAACGCATTACAGGACACCCCTTTATCCCTGTTCGTAAAAAAATAGCTAAAAGCTCTTCATCACTAAGTGTACTGGCTCCGAATTGCAATAATTTTTCACGTGGCATTAACTTTGTTTGATCGTTCATCATACTTATTCGCTCTTCTTAAATTAATAGAACAAATGAAAAAACTAACAAGCCGCTTTTTAACAAAACACTCATACAACCACGTTTTGTAATAAGGATCGCAAAAATACAATTCTTTCTTCAAACAAATTACAGTAAAATAAAGCTTCAATTAGTTTGAACAATAATTCAGCATAAGGATTCATAATGCAACAACTCCAAGCAAAACGCATTGTCGTCGGAATTACTGGCGGTATTGCGGCTTACAAATCCATAGAGTTAATTCGTTTATTACGTAAAAACAATGCTGAAGTGCGGGTTGTTGTCACACACGCTGCAACTGAATTCGTTACGCCACTTACATTACAAGCGATTTCAGGTAATGCAGTATCACAATCTTTATTAGACCCACAAGCCGAGCTTGCTATGGGGCATATTGAATTAGCCAAATGGGCTCAGGCTGTTGTGATTGCACCTGCAAGTGCTGATTTTCTTGCTCGTTTAACAGTAGGTATGGCAAATGACTTACTTTCTACTCTTTGTTTGGCGACGAAAGCTCCCATTTTAATCGCACCAGCAATGAATCAACAAATGTTTGCTCAAACTATAACGCAGCAAAATCTAGCCGCTCTTTCTGCTCGAGGCATGGCTTTTATTGGACCTAATAGTGGGGAACAAGCTTGTGGTGATATCGGCGTTGGGCGTATGTCTGAACCACAAGAAATTTATGAAGCACTCAGTAAGCTTTTTGACCAACAACAAGATCTTACTTACTTATCTGTTGCGATTACAGCAGGACCAACACGAGAAGCAATCGATCCTGTCCGTTATATAAGCAATCATAGCTCTGGAAAAATGGGTTTTGCTATTGCACAAGCCTTCGTAGAACGAGGAGCAAAAGTCACTTTAATTACAGGTCCAGTGAATCTGATTACACCACCAAATGTTAAGCGAATTAATGTGATATCTGCCGAAGAAATGCACCAACAAGCACTGCAATGTGCAATAGAACATCAAATTTTTATTGGTTGTGCTGCTGTAGCAGATTATCGTGTCGCTGAAGTTGCTCAACAAAAAATTAAAAAATCAGGTGATGAAATTAGTTTAAAACTCATCAAAAACCCAGATATTATTGCTGATGTAGGACATTTGACAGCAAATCGTCCGTTTACTGTTGGTTTTGCTGCAGAAACAGAACACATAGAAAAATATGCTCAAGATAAATTGCAACGTAAAAAACTCGATATGATCTGCGCCAATGATGTATCGGGAGGCCAAGTATTTGGTCAAGAGCAAAATCGTTTGCACTTATTTTGGTCACAAGGCAATAAAAGGTTGCCTTTAACTAATAAAAACGACCTAGCCAAACAACTAGTTAATGAAATCATTACTCGTTTTAAATCAACACCATGATACATTTCACCATGAGTGTTCAACATCTGATACGCAGCTGAACAAGTTAAATGGTTAAAATTTCATGATCAGTGCGTAATAATGAGCCAAAATAATGAAATTAGTCAGTCGCTCTGTGAAACGTTCATTTCAGCATAAAATGGAAAGTATCATGTTTTTTAAAAGTAGGAAAAAGAATGAAAAAAATTGATGTTAAAATTCTCGATCAACGTATCGGTACTGAGTTCCCTTTACCAACATATGCAACAACAGGCTCAGCAGGTCTTGACTTAAGGGCATTAATTAATGAATCCATCACAGTCGCAGCAGGACAAACTGTATTAATTCCAACTGGATTATCGATTTATATTGCAGATCCTAACCTTGCAGCAGTGATTCTCCCTCGCTCAGGATTAGGGCATAAACATGGCATTGTACTTGGTAATTTAGTTGGTTTAATTGATTCTGATTACCAAGGTCCATTGATGGTTTCGTTATGGAATCGCAGTAATGATTCTTTTAAAATTGAAGTAGGTGATCGCATTGCACAATTAGTTTTCGTGCCCGTTGTTCAAGCTGAATTTAATCTTGTTAACGAATTTACACAAACTGATCGTGGTGAAGGTGGTTTTGGTCATTCAGGTAAAAAATAACTCATGGAAAAACTAGCCAAACGTAGTCTAAAAGAGAGACGCCAGCAAGTTCTTACTGTTCTTACTCATATGCTACATTCAGAACGTGGAATGGAGCGTATGACAACAGCACGAATAGCAGAAGAAGTTGGTGTTTCAGAGGCAGCACTATATCGCTACTATCCAAGCAAAACGAAGATGTTTGAAGCACTGATTGATAACTTAGAAAATCATTTATTCACTCGTATTACTCAATCTGTCAAAAATGAAACGAATACTGCAATACGTATTCACAATATTCTACAAATGATTTTGGATTTTGCACGTAAAAATCCAGGATTAACGCGAGTTTTAACTGGGCACGCATTGATGTTTGAAGAACCCCAGTTACAAGCCCGTGTTGCACAATTTTTTGATCGTCTAGAACTTCAATTTGTGAATATTTTGCAAATGCGAAAATTACGAGAGGGAAAAGGTTTCTATTACGACGAACGAGTCATTGCTTCACATCTAGTGAGCTTTTGTGAAGGGCATTTTATGCGTTATGTTCGCTCTAATTTCCGTCATTCACCAACTCAGAGTTTTGAACAACAATGGCGATTAATTGAAACGTTATTTGCATAAAATGTAAATTTAGGTAAGAATATGATTATTCCTTGGCAAGAATTAGATGAAGAAACACTCAATAATATTGTTGAGAGCTTTATTTTACGAGAAGGCACGGACTACGGTTCACAAGAACTTTCTTTACAACAAAAAAAACAAAATTTAATTTATCAAATTCAACAAGGTAATGTCGTGATAGTCTGGTCTGAACTGCACGAGTCAATTGATATAAAAGACAAAATGGACTTGCTCAAATAATTCTACTTTGTCGCAAACAAAATTAGTTTATGGAGGTCTTCCGTGCAAGAACAAATGCAAGCTAACCAATCTATAGATCCGACATTAGAATGGTTTCTCTCTCACTGTCATATTCATAAATACCCTTCTAAAAGTACATTAATTCATGCAGGTGAGAAAGCTGAAACCCTTTATTATTTAATTAAAGGCTCAGTGGCAGTATTAGTTAAAGACGAAGATGGAAAAGAAATGATTTTGACTTACTTAAGCCAAGGTGATTTTTTTGGTGAAGCAGGTCTATTTGAAGAAGGACAACTACGTTCTGCATGGATTAAAGCCAAAAGCCCATGTGAAATTGCAGAAATTTCTTATAAAAAATTTCGTCAATTAATTCAGGTCAACCCTGATATATTAATGCATTTATCTGCACAGCTTGCTCGCCGTTTACAAAATACATCAAGACAAGTCAGTAATCTTGCGTTTCTAGATGTAACGGGGCGTATTGCTCAAACATTATTAAATCTTGCAAAAATGCCTGAGGCAATGACACACCCTGATGGTATGCAAATAAAAATAACTCGCCAAGAAATTGGACAAATGGTTGGTTGCTCTCGTGAAACAGTAGGTCGAATCTTAAAAATGTTAGAAGATCAACATTTGATCTCCGCACACGGAAAAACAATTGTTGTCTACGGTACTCGCTAAGTTTTGAGGATAAAAGTGCGGTCAATTTTGACCGTATTTTTTTATCTATGCTATAGACTCTAATAATAATTCTTATTTCTATTTAAAGATGATAATCTATCTAAAAAGTAATGAATTAAGGAGTAAATAATGAGAAAAGAAGAAGTTGGACATAATTTTCTTGCACGTTTAGGAAAAACACGTCTACGTCCTGGTGGTCGTAAAGCTACAGACTGGCTAATTGCAAACGCTGACTTTAATGCCAATAAGAAAATATTAGACGTTGCTTGTAATATGGCAACTACTGCTATTAGTTTAGCTAAACAATATGGCTGTCATATTGAAGGGGTTGATCTAGATGAAGATGCACTAGCAAAAGCACACGAAAATATTACTAATGAAGGCTTACAAGACTTAATCCATGTACAGCGCGCTAATGCAATGAAATTACCTTTCGAAGACAATAGTTTCGATATTGTAATTAATGAAGCTATGTTAACAATGTTACCTATTGAGGCAAAACAAAAAGCAATTAAAGAATATTTACGTGTACTAAAACCGAAGGGTTTCTTATTAACTCATGATGTCATGTTAGTTGGTGATAATCATCAACAAATCTTAGAAGATATGCGTAATGCCATTAATGTCAGCGTGGCCCCATTAACAAAAGAAGATTGGAAATCACTATTTAATCAATGTGGATTTCGTAATGTAGATACTTATTCAGGAGAAATGACACTTTTATCTCCAACAGGACTGATTTATGATGAAGGTGTAATAGGTACATTCAGAATTATTAAAAATGCTCTGAAATCGGAAAATCGTGAACAATTTAAACGTATGTTTAAAACATTTAATGATCCAAAAAATAAATTACACTTTATCGCAGTATGTAGCCAAAAATAAAAATTTAAATAGGTAAAATGCAACCATCTTTTACACTAAAGGTGTAATGCTGTTTTGGTTGCATCTGCTTTAACTGAGACTCCGTAATTGCTGTCACAAAAACTTGAGAACCACTTTTCTTCAAACGCTCAGCTAATAAAGCACGCTTATATTCATCTAACTCAGAAGCAAAGTCATCAATCAAAAAAATACAATGGCGTTGCTTCTGATTCATTAAATGTTCGCCTTGTGCTAAACGTAACGCACACATAAGTAATTTTAATTGCCCTCGAGAAAGAATATCTTCTACAGGTAACCCATTCGCTTTAAAACGAAAATCCGCTTTTTGAGGACCTGATACTGTATAACCGATAGCGCGATCACGTTCAAAACTTTGTACAAGTAATTCAGCATAATCTCGTTCTTTTTCCCATCCTTGATGAAAGCTCACACTGATTTCCAGTTCAGGTAAAAATAACTGACACGTTTTCTCAATTTCTGGACGTAACGCTTCTGCATATTCTGCTCGCCATTTACTTACCTGAGCAGCTAATTTAACTAACTCAGTATCCCAAATCGCTAATTGAGAATAGCTTGTTACCTGCTGTAATGCTGCATTACGTTGTTTTAATAGGCGACTTAAATTTATCCAAGCAAGATGGAAATAATTATGATGATGAAATAATCCCCAATCTAGAAAAGCGCGTCGGTAACTAGGACCACCATTTAACAAAGTCAACCCCTCAGGTGTAATAAGTTGCATAGGTAATAAATGAGCAAGATCAGAAATCTTATTTCCGTCCTCACCATTAATCTTGACGACACTATTACCCTGTCGCTGTTTTTGTAAACCAACTGACCACTGATATTGCTGTTCTTGGATTTTTGCATGCAAAGTAAAATGTGGTTGTTCATAAGAAATGATACGATTACTAACCGCACTTTTAAAGGAACGACCATGCCCCAGGTAGAAAATGGCTTCTAATAAACTTGTTTTCCCACTACCGTTATTCCCAACTAAAAAGTTAAAGCCGTGATCTAATTCAAGATCCACGGCTGTTAAATTTCTAAAGTTTTCAATTAGTAAGCGAGAAATAGCCATAAAGACATGAAACGTAATTATAGACGCATAGGCATAATGACATATTCAGCACTTGCATCTTCACAGTCTTCAATTAAGCAACTTGAAGACGCATCTGTTAGACGCATACGTACTTGATTACATTTCAACGCATTAAGTACATCTAAAATATAACTAACATTAAAACCGACTTCCATTTCTTCACCACGATAAGAAACGTCAATGATTTCTTCTGCTACTTCTTGTTCTGGGTTAGTGGCAGTAATTTTAAGTTGATTTTCACTTAATTGTAAACGCACACTACGAAAACGTTCATTCGATAAAATTGCTGCACGTACAAAGGCCTGTTTTAGCACATCCCAATCCGCCTCTAAAATACGTGTCGCATTACGCGGTAAAACTCGACGATAGTCAGGGAAACGACCATCAATCAACTTTGAAGTAAAAATAATATTTCCTAGCTCAATACGTAAATTGTTCGTGCCAATTTGTAAACGAGCAGGCAAATCCGTATTTTCAAGTAAACGCGCTAATTCCAATACACCTTTACGCGGTACAATGACAGAATGATTTTGCAAATCTTGCTCTAAAGCAATAGTACAAACAGCTAAGCGATGCCCATCAGTAGCAACAGTACGTAATAAGTTCCCTTCTGTTTCAAACTTCATACCATTTAAAAAATAACGTGCATCCTGATTTGCCATAGAAAACTGAGTCGCATCAATTAAACGACGTAATGTGCTTTGTTCAATCGTAAAATCCACTTCAGACTGCCAGTCAGTTAAATTCGGATACTCTTCTGCTGGCAATGTTGAAAGATTAAATTTACTCCGCTCAGATTTTATAATTGCACGATCTTCCTCAAAACTAACCGAAATTTCTGCCCCTTCTGGTAAACTACGACATATATCTAAAAACTTCTTGGCTGGAATAGTAAAGCTACCTTGCTGAGATGAGCTTAATAACTCAGTTTGCGTTGAAAGCTCAACTTCTAAATCAGTACCAGTAATCACTAAATGATCAGCATGAATCTGCAACAATACATTATTTAATACGGGAATATTTGGACGACTACTCAATACGCCACAAACTTGTTGCAATGGTTTTAATAGGTTTTCTCTTGAAACAATAAACTGCATATTTTCCCCTTTTTACACAGATAGTGTGCGGATTAAATTTGACCAATCCTCTTGTAAAGAATGTTCTTGTTCCCTTAATTCGGCAATTTTTCGGCAAGCATGCAATACTGTTGTATGATCTTTATCACCAAAATTCTTACCAATTTCTGGCAAGCTGCGATTTGTTAACTCTTTTGATAATGCCATGGCTAATTGTCTTGGTCTGGCAATAGAACGAGAACGACTTTTCCCTTTTAAGTCAGATACTTTAATTCGATAATATTCTGCCACTACTTTTTGAATATTTTCAACTGTCACAAGTTTATCTTGTAATGCCAGCATATCTTTTAACGTTTCTCGAACAAAATCAATCGTAATTGGTGCCCCCATAAATTCTGCATTAGCACTGACGCGATTTAATGCACCTTCTAAATCACGTACGTTAGTACGTAATTTTTGTCCGATGAAAAATGCGACTTCTTCTGGTAAATAAATATTTTTTTCTTCTGCTTTTTTCAGCAAAATAGCAACGCGAGTTTCTAATTCTGGTGGTTCAATTGCTGTTGTTAACCCCCAGCCAAAACGAGATTTTAAACGTTCCTCTAACTTTTCAATTTCTTTTGGATAACGATCTGAAGTTAAAATAATTTGGCGACCTGTATCAAATAAGCTATTGAAAATATGAAAAAACTCTTCTTGTGTTTTTTCTTTCTCTGCAAAAAATTGAATATCATCAACTAATAATGCATCTAAAGAGCGATAGAATTTTTTAAATTCATCCATCTTGTTATCACGTACTGCATTAACCATTTGTTGCATAAAATTATTAGCGTGAATATAAAGTACACGGGCATTAGGATTGCGTAACAAAATACCATTGCCAATTGCGTGCAATAAATGTGTTTTACCCAAACCCGTTCCACCATACAAAAATAGTGGATTCGAGCTTTGCTCACCTGGCATTTCTGCTACTTTTTGTGCAACAGCACGTGCTAATTGATTTGACTTACCTTCAACAAAATTTTCAAATAAATGCTTAGGATTTAAATAAGAACGAATTACCATCTGTGGTTTTTCATTTTTATTGACTTCAATTTTTTTATTTTCGATTTGAGGGAGGCGTACTTCTGGTTTGACACCAACCTTAACTTGAATGACTAACTCAGCCTGCCCACTTAACTCTTGTGCAACTTTGGTTAATTGTGCTAAATAACTTTCATCCACTTTTTGCTTAATGAACACATTTGAGGCATACAAAACGATCATATTTGGTACATTAAAATCTGCCTGTAATGGACGTAGCCATGTACTAAAATCTGTTAGTGAAATTTGGTCTTGTAGCTGCAATAGGCATTCTTGCCAAAGGGAAGACAGGTCTGGTTTCAT